>JANNWW010000030.1:0-11368 GCA_031409255.1 Crocinitomicaceae bacterium | reverse complement strand
TTCGTGACTAACCTTGGGAATTGGACTTTTTGGATAACTAAGAATCATCCTCTAAGATACTGATTTTCAAGGTTTTAAACAAATTTAATCGAACTTAATTTACTGACTATTAGATGTTTATATTTTTGTCATGTAGTTAGATCATGATAATAAACTTTATTTCTTCGGATATAATAATGGATTAGTAACATCTACACTGTATAAATACGAAAATCAATCTCTAATGGAGTTAGTTACATTTCCTAGCAATTATAATACTATAGATAGACCTTCAATTCCAAGTATTATTGGAAATAACCTTGTTTTTATTGCATCAAATATTTCATACAGATATTCATTAATTTCCCAAGAATTAAGTATTTTGAGTTCAGTAAACTCAAGTGAATATGGATTTGGAGCATATATGAATGAACTGATTCATGTAAGTTTTGCAAACTTAGAATCTGAAGAAAATTTATCAGTTAGCGTATACCCTAACCCTACTAAAAGTAGTGTTAATGTTAATTTAAATTCACAAAATTCGACTCTTAAAATATTTGATTCAAAAGGTCAATTATTAAAACAAGAGAGAATTTTAACACCTAATTCACAGGTTGATCTAGTCAATTTTGAAAATGGAATTTACTATTTTGAAATAGAAATAAATGGAGAAAAAGAATATAAACGAATTATTAAATTGTAATTATGAAAAATATTATCGTCTTAATTTTTACTTTATTAACAGGTTTGTCTTTTACACAAACGTGGAACTTTATTGGTAGCAATACTGGAATTTCGAATGCTACTGAAGTGGATATTGAAATCTCTGCTTCTGGACAAATTTTTATGGCCTATATTGATGTAGACAATTCAAATAAAGCAACCGTACGTAAATGGTATGGAAGCAGTTGGATTTTAGTTGGTTCGGCTGGAATTACTTCAGCAAATTCTTTTGATCTTCAATTGGTTTTGGCTGGTGAAAATCCAGTGGTTGGGGTGAAGGTTTATACAACTTATGAAGCTATTGAAGTGTTTTCTTTCAATGGCACAACATGGAATGCTTTGGGATTGGGTATGTATTTATGGTCATACCACACCAAAGATTTCGCTATCAGTGTTAACACTACCAATGACGTTTTTCTTTCATTTTTTAGTAGAGATTATCAAACAAATCCTGCATTTCCGTATGTAGGTTTAATTACTGCAAAATTGAATTCAAATGTTTTAGTTGGAGGTATTGCAAATAATCCTTTGTGTATTTTATCAGGAGCTGGTAGTTTCTTCACCGCTATTTCTGCTATCTCAACTACAGGAAATAATGTTCAAGTTGTGTACCATGAAAACCAAGATTTGGAATATGGTATTGTTTTAAATAAGTTAACAACTAACACAACTAATCCAAGCAACTATATCAATAATATCAATAATGTAAATAAAATTCATTACGAACGTGGAACAAGTTCTTCTATCAACTCAATGATGCACTCATATGACGGTGGATCATACAATATATTAGCCTATCGTGCATACAACGGAACAACTTTCGGACTGCGAAAAGGTATAGATTCTTCTACCACTCTTACTATTTTAGATTATGATTTTGTAACGAACAATCCTACAACTTACGTTTTTTACAAAAAAGGAACAACTTCCTATTTAAAGGAGCTAACTGGAGATATGGCTCCTACAACTTTAACAACAATTGCTTCAGGTTCTGGTTTTGTTCCTACTTCATCTACTTCTTTACAAATTGAGCAAAAAAATACTTCCATTCTTGTTATTGCATACGTTAGTGCAGGTAAGTGTTACGTAAAAGAACAAGATGCTGTTGCAAATATTGAAGATTACGAAACGGTTTCACTTTGTGAACAAACTGGCTATACGAATGGAGGAAATGCGGTTGTATATTGCCTTGATGATAATTATTCACATGCCAATTTGAGCATGACAGTTACTTCTCAAAACACATCAATTATTCCTCAATCTGCAATTTCAACAAGTGCTGCTCCAACTTCATTTAATTTAAATTGGAGACTTTTTATTACAAATACAAACGATGTTTCTAATCCAACTGTAGTTGAAATTCGTTTTGATTTATTTGAAAATGGAGTAATAGTAAGCACATATTATATGCCGGTAACGGTTTATCCAAAGCCTGAAATTCAATTTTTAATTCCAAATAACGAAATTTGTGAAAATACACCCGTTTTTTCTCTAAACGGAAAAGCAACTCCACCCGGAGGAACTTGGTTTGGACCTGGAGTAGTATCAGGAAATAATTTCAACGCCAGTATTCCTCCAATTGGATCTAACACTATTGTTTATACGGTTTCTAATAGTTATGGATGCTCCAATTCCCAATCTACAGTTGCTGTAATTTTAGAATCTCCAGAATTGAATATCACAACAACGAACGCTGATTGTGGTTTAGAAAATGGTTCAGCTTCTGTTGCAATTTTAAACGGACTAGCACCATACGAAATAGACTGGAGCACAAATGCTACAACAAATACAATTATCGATTTGGAAGCCGGACAGTATTTTGTAGTTGTTGAAGACGCCAACGGATGTAAGCGTTCTGCCCCCGCAATGGTTGGCTCAAATGGTATTTCGCAAACAGCAACAATTGTTTCAAACAATTGTCATGGTGAAAGTTTGGGTGAAATTAATTTGACTGTTGTTGGTGCTGTTGCCCCAGTTACAATTGAATGGTCTAATGGAGGATCAAGTTCAACTATTACCAATCTTACTGCCGGAAATTACGAAGTAACAATAACTGATGCTACTGGTTGTGTTAGCGTTGGAAGTTATGAAGTGTTAGAACAACCAGCAATTGTTTTAATAAATTCAGTTTCTACTCCAACTTCTCAATGCAACTTAAGTGATGGTGAAGTAGATGCTACTGCTGCAGGAGGTTCTGGTTCATTCGATTTAAACTATTATGATATAAATGGAAATCAAATTTCGAACAATCCATTGGTTGGTCCTGCTGGTTATTACTCTTTAGTTATTTTGGATCAGTTTAATTGTCAAGCAACTTTCCCGGTTATAATTACTTCTCCTTCTGGGCCATCAATTGCTCTCGACACACTTATTTCTTCTTCTTGTGCAAATGATGGAGCAATTCAATTAGTAAATATTGGAAACAATGCAACCAATTTTGAATGGTCAAACGGTGCTACAACACTCAATGTTTCTAATTTAGCAGCTGGAAATTACGGATTGGAAGCAAGCGATGCAAACGGATGTATTTCGTCTTATTCCTATGTTTTAGATGCGTCACAACCCATACCGGTTAGCATTTGTTTAGTAACTGTTGATACCGCAACAAACACCAACTTACTCGTTTGGGAAAAACCAATCACAAATGGAATTGCTTATTTTAATATTTACCGTGAAACATCTTCAGCTGGAGTTTACCAATTAATTGATACTGTAAATTACACAAGTTTATCTCAATACACAGACCCGGTTGCCGACCCAAGTGTGCGTTCTTGGCGTTACAAAATTTCGTCAGTTGATGCTTGTGGAACGGAAGGTGAAATTAGTGATTACCACAAAACAATTCACTTGAATATTAATATTGGATTGGCTGGGGCATTTAATTTGTCGTGGGATCAATACGAAGGTTTTGGTTACCCTAGTTTTAACTTATACCGCTATACTACACCATCTGGCTGGGTGTTAATCTCTTCTTTGCCAACAAATTTGTTTGATTATACAGATACTCCTGCAAATACTAATGGTTTAGATTACTTTCTTGAAATTACACCTCCAAGCACATGCACTTCAACAAAAGTAAATGATTTCAATTCTTCACGCTCTAACCGAGAAAGAGGAAGTTTGGGAATAAACACAATTTCAGAATTTAACTTTCAGAACACTGTTCTTATTTATCCAAATCCTTCAAATGATAAATTGTTTATCGATAATTTTGATTCTGAAACAGTTCAAATTGAGGTAACAGATCTAACTGGGAAAATTATTTCAAACCAACTACTAGTTAAAGGAATAAATACTATACCTACTTCTAATTGGGAAAATGGAATCTATATTTTCACCATTGAAAGTAAAGGTCTACGGATTACACATCGACAAATAATTCAGCATTAATACTTCAACTTACTTTAATATTAGGGAACTTCGGTTCCCTTTTTTGTTTTACACATTTCAAATGTCAATAACTCTTGTTTTTTTTTTAATGTAACGAAGTGCTTTATTAGTATTTTCATACAAACGCAATTAACATGGCAAAAAAGCAAAAACTGTTCGTATTAGATACTTCTGTATTACTCCACGACCATCAATCTATTATGAATTTCGCGAAACAAGACGTGGCAATTCCGATTACTGTTTTAGAAGAACTCGACAAATTCAAAATAGGTAACGACACAAAGAATTTCTCTGCGCGCGAAGTAATTCGGTTTATAGACCGACTTTCATCTACCGGGAATTTACAAGAATGGATTTCCTTAGGAAAAGATAGTGGTGCATTTAAAGTTCTGTTGGATACAAATCCGAAAGGTATTAATGCTGAAATTGCTTATGGATCAGATAAGAATGACCATAAAATTATTAACGCAACTTTAGCTGTTAAACAAGTTGAATTGAAGAAAGAAGTAATTCTTGTTACAAAAGATATTAACCTCAGAATTAAAGCCAAAGCGCTCGGTATCTTGGCCGAAGATTACGAAACAGGTAAAGTTCAAACCAAAGAAATAGACAATGCTTCGGCAATTAATGTTGATAACCTAGATTCAGAAATAATTAAACACCTCTTTTTAAAAGGAATTATTCCCGAAGATGGAATTCTTGGAGATAAAAAAGTTGCAAATGGGTACTATATTTTAAAAAACGGTAAAAGTTCGTCTTTAGCTTATTATGAACAATCAACCGATACGATTCACAGAGTCGAAAAAGAATATATTTCCGGAATAAAAGCAAAAAATGCAGAACAAGCATTTGCAGTTCATGCATTAATGAACCCAGAAGTTAAACTCGTTGCACTTCAAGGTGTTGCAGGAACAGGGAAAACTTTGCTTGCCCTTGCAGCAGCATTGGAACAACAAAAAGCTTTTCAACAAATTATTTTAGCCCGACCAATTGTTCCGCTTTCAAATAAAGAAATTGGGTTCTTGCCTGGCGATGCAAAAGACAAAATTGGACCCTACATGGAACCATTGTGGGATAACCTCAAATTCATCAAATCACAGTTTGGCGAAAACGAAAAGAAATTCAAATCCATTGTTGAAATGGAAGAAAGCGGTCGAATTATAATCACTCCACTAGCTTTTATTCGAGGAAGAAGTTTGTCGAATATTTTATTTATTGTAGACGAAGCGCAGAACTTAACTCCCCACGAAGTAAAAACAATAATCACGAGGGCAGGCGAAGGAACGAAAATTGTTTTCACAGGAGATGTACATCAAATAGACACACCTTACCTCGACGAAAACTCGAACGGGTTGGCGTATTTAATGGATCGATTGAAAAACCAAGCGCTTTTTGCACAAGTTAAACTCGAAAAAGGAGAACGTTCCGAATTAGCAAATTTGGCCAATGATTTATTGTAAGAAATAATTCAGATTAATATCGAAAATACTACAAATGAGTTATATAAGTTTTCGTAAATTTGTCGAAATTTGACAACTTAAACGAGTGATTTGCAAAAACTACTATTAATTTTATGTTTTAACCTGTGTCTTTTCAATGTAAAAGCTCAATGTACCGCTAATGCAGGCGCAGATACGTCTGTTTGTTTAGGTGCAGCAGCTCAAATCGGTGCAGTTCCATCTGCAATAGGAGTGGGAGCTCCATTTTCTTATTTATGGGCACCTGCAGCTGGACTTTCTTGCACAAATTGTGCAAATCCAATTGTAACCCCAACGGTAAACACAAACTATACTCTAACAGTTACAGGAAGTATGGGTTGTTTCGATACCGATCAGGTTCAAGTAACAATTGACCCTGTTCCCACAGCAAATTTTACCTTCGCAATAAATAATTCGTGTGCAAACCTTCCTATTTCTTTTACAAATACTTCAATAGGGGCCGGTTTAAGTTATCAATGGAATTTTGGTGACCCAAGTTCTGGGGCAAATAATACCTCCACAGCTACAAATCCTACACATCTTTTTCAAGCTTTTGGAACTGGAACACAAAACTTCAACGTTATCTTAGTTGTAACAAATGCTGCAGGTTGTTCGGTTTCAATTAATCAAACGGTTTCTGTTCTTCGAACACCAAATCCGTTATTAATCGACATTACAAACAACTTTAAAAATTGTGGTGGGGGTAATTTCGATATTTTGGTTTACGACGGCAGTTCAACAACGGCTATTTCAAATTACACAATTCAATGGGGAGACGCATCTGCAAATTTCAGTGCCGGAACATTCCCAGCCCTAGGTGTTTCGCATCAGTACACTACTTCGAACGTTTTTACATTAAATTATATTCTTACTGGAACAAATGGCTGTGTTGACACCACTTCGTATAATGTTGCGAATATCACAAATCCGTCAATTGGTGCTGCAAACCCAGGCGGAACAACAGGTTGTGGGCCGCTTACTTTGTGTTTTCCTTTGAGTAATTATTCGGCAAATCACTTTACAACTTATTACCAAGTAAATTTTGGAGATGGTTCGCCTATTATTACACTTCCACATCCTCCACCTGCAACAATCTGTCATACCTATTCAACAACAAGTTGTGGACAAGCCGGAAACCAATTCGTTTTCAGAATAAATGCAGTTAATTTATGTGATAGTTCAAATGCTTCTATTTCACCAATTCGTGTATATACAAGTCCGGCAGCAAACTTTAATCCCGCTCTTGTAAACAATTGCGTGAATTCAACAGTTTCATTTTTAAATAGTTCAACAACAGGTTTCAATAGTGCATGTAGCGGTGCGGCTTTGTTTCAATGGGATTTTGGAAATGGACAAACACTCACAACACCGGTTCTAACGAATCCAACTTCAACCTACACTTTGCCCGGAACCTATATTGTTTCGTTAACAGTATCAAATGGTTGTGGTACCTCAACCATCACTAGAACTGTTTGTATTGAAGTTCCACCAGTTCCCAATTTTACCATTTCGCCAGCTATTGGTTGTGCTCCTTTGTCAACAACAATAACGAATACTTCAATCACTGCAAACACATGTTTAGTAACGCGACTTTGGACAGTCATTTTCAACGGAAGTCCTTGCTCTCCAGCATCCGGAACTTTTGCATTCATTGGTGGAACAGATGCTACGTCGCTTAACCCACAAATTCAATTTATTGGACTAGGAAGTTACACCGTCCGACTTACTTTAACCAATTCATGTGGAAGTTTCTTTTTCGATCGACCAGTTGTAGTTCAATCGCCACCTCAACTTGCAGTTAATTCTTTAGCAAGTGCTTGTGCTGCTTCATTAGTTTCGCCTTCCGCAATTGTAAATGATTGTTTGGAACCTGCAGATACCTATGCTTGGACGTTCCTAGGTGGAACTCCAGCAACTTCTTCCACCCTTATTCCCGGAACAATTAGTTTCGCAACTCCAGGAAGCGTAACAATTTCACTTGCAGTTACAAATGACTGTGGAACAGTTTCTGCAAACACAAGTTTTACGATTAATCCGCTTCCACCAACATTAAATCCTTCCGTAAATACGCCCATTTGTATTGGTCAAACAGCAAATTTTACTTCAACAACAGTTGCAGGAGTTTCTTATAATTGGAGTGGTCCGAATGCATTTAGTTCGTTTATTCAGAATCCAACAATTGCAGGAGTTACTGCCTTAAACTCAGGTGTGTATTCCGTTTTTGGGACATTGAGTGGCTGTGTTGGACCAACTTCTACAACAAATTTAGTAATTAATCCAATTCCAATTGTTTCAGTTCTTCCAGTAAGCGCAGCAATTTGTAGTGGTTCATCCGTCAACTTAACTGCTTCAGGAGCTACAACTTATTTGTGGTCGCCAGCCTTGGGTTTAAATACAACAACAGGAGCAACCGTTACTGCATCTCCAACCATTTCTACTACGTATACTGTCATTGGTTCAAACGGAATTTGTTCAGGAAGTACAACAGTTCCAATTTCAGTAAATCCTTTGCCAGTAGTAAACGCAGGACCAGACCAAACACTTTGTAATCAAGCAATCGCTATACAGTTAACAGGCAGTCCGCTTGGTGGAACATGGTCGGGGGCTGGAGGAACAACTAGTGGAGGCTCTTTCACACCTACAACTGGTGGAGTTTTTCAACAAATTTATTCTTTTACTGACGCAAATGGATGTGTAAATTCTGATACATTAATTCTTACAGTTATTTCGCCAACGCCTGCAAATGCAGGAGCAGATACCTCTGTTTGTTTAAATGTTGGGAATGTTAATTTTTCTGGAATTCCAGCTGGCGGTTCTTGGTCTGGACCAAATGTAAGTGTTGGTGGAATTTTTTCTCCAACATCAGTTGGAACTTTTAATTTGGTATATACGTTTGGAATCGGAACTTGTCAAACTACAGATACAGTAATTGCTGTCGTTTTCCCTTTGCCACTTGTTGATGCAGGAATTCCGGCTAGTTATTGCATCACCAATCCGGCAATTGTTTTATCCGGATCACCAGTGGGTGGAACCTGGAGCGGAACAGGAATAACCAATCCAACAGGAACTTTTACACCCGTAGCTGCTGGTTCTGGCGCACACATTCTAACGTATTCAATCACAAATGGAAATGGCTGTGTTAATACAGATAATGTTACTTTAACCGTTAATCCTTTACCAATAGTAAATGCTGGAATTGATTCAATAATTTGTAATCAACCGTTTCCAGTTTCGCTAAGCGGAGGTCCAGCAGGTGGAACTTGGTCTGGAGTGAATGTTTCTCCAGCTGGAATTTTTACATCAGCAGGAATTGGAGCGTTTACACTAACGTATTCCTTTACGGACATAAACTCATGTTTTAATTCAGATACACGAGTAATAACAGTAATTAATCCAACTCAACCAAACGCGGGCACAGACTTGGCGAGATGCATTGATGCACCAAACGTTGTTTTAACACCTTCACCTTTAGGCGGAACATGGACAGGTCTGAATGTAACTGCAGGCGGAGTTTTTGACCCCACAACAGTTGGAGTGGCAAGCTTGGTTTATACTTTTGGTGCGGGAAATTGTTTGCTTCGCGATACACTTTTAGTTACAGTTAACGCTTTACCGATTGTAGATGCAGGAATTCCGGCTTCCTATTGTATTTCTGTTGCTACAGTTGCATTAACGGGCTCACCAATTGGCGGAACTTGGACAGGAACCGGAATCACGAACCCAATCGGAACATTTACACCAGCAACTGCAGGAGCCGGAACTCATACCTTAACATATAGTTTTACAGACGCAAACACATGCACAAATACAGATAACGTTGCCTTAACTGTAAATCCTTTGCCTTTAGTTAGCGCCGGACCAGACACTTCACTGTGTGATTTACCAATTCCTGTGACCTTAAGCGCAAGCCCAGTTGGAGGAACATGGTCGGGAACAAACGTAAATGCTGCTGGAATTTTTACGCCAACAGGAACAGGTAGTTTTGTTTTAACCTATACCTTTATTAATGTCAACGGTTGTTCCAATTCTGATTCTCGTATTGTTACAGTAGTAAGTCCAATAATTTCTAATGCAGGGCCAAATTTGGTTGCTTGCGTTGATGCAGCAAACGTTACCTTAGCAGGAGCTCCTGCATCTGGAACCTGGTCGGGAAGTTTTGTTACAGTTGCTGGAGTTTTCAACCCAACAAGTCCGGGAGTTTTCCCGTTGGTTATTTCAAACGGTGTTGGAAATTGTTTAACACGCGACACCATGTTGTTTACCGTTAATGCTTTACCAGTTGTGAATGCGGGCGCAAATGCAGGGTTTTGCCCCTCTGACTTATCAGTCAATTTCGCTGGTTTGCCTATTGGAGGAACTTGGTCTGGAACTGGAATTACGAATGTAGTTTTAGGAACTTTTAATCCGAGTATTCCTGCGCCAGGTGTTTATAATGAAATTTATTCATTCATTTCACCAATAACGGGTTGTGTGAACAGTGACACTTTAATAGCAACAGTTCATCCTTTTCCAATTGCAAATTACAATTACAATCCAATAGCTTGTTTAGGAATTGCAGAAACATTTACGAACACAACTGTAAACGGGTCAACGTATGCTTGGAGTTTTGGAGATTTGGGAACATCAGTTGCCACGAGTCCAGTTCACACCTATGCGAGTGCAGGTTTTTTCATCGTTCAGTTAATTGCAACTTCTTCCTTCGGATGTTTAGACACAGTTCTTAATACGGTTGAAGTTAGAGTTCCGCCAGTTGCAAACTTTACGCTAGCTCCTGATTCTGCTTGCGGACCAATAATTGTTGCGTTTACAGATTTATCAACAGGGCCAAATTTAAGCTATAACTGGAATTTTGGAAACGGTCAAACTTCAGCACTTCCAATTCCAGGAAATCAAACTTTCCAAGCAGGAATTATTTCAGATACTTCTTACGTTGTAACTTTAACTTTAAGTAATTTCTGTGGCACATCAGTTCATCAAGATACGGTTATTGCGATGCCGCAACCAACTGCAGTTTTCGGAACGAACGTAAATGTAGGGTGTTCACCGTTGAATTTACAAATGGTGAACAATAGTTTGGGTTTACCTGACACCTATTCATGGGATTTTGGCGATGGAACAACTTCTGCAACAAGTGCTGCAACTCTTCAACATATTTTCACAACTGGAATAAATGATACTACCTATACCATTCAACTTATTGTAGAAAACGAATGTGGAATTGATACCACAACACATCAAATTACCGTTTTACCTAATCAAGTGAATGCGTTTTTTAATACAGATGATCCAGATGGCTGCGTTCCACACACAGTTAATTTTACACAGTTTTCACAAGGTTCAAACTTTTCTTCGTGGGATTTTGGCGATGGAAATTCTTCTGGCGTTTTTAGTCCAACTCATACCTTTACAACACCCGGAACATTCATAGTTCAGTTATTCGCGAATGATGGTTGTGGATTTGATACTACTTCGGTTGTTATTACTGTTTTCCCAAGTCCAGTTGTTTCTTTTACTTCAGATCCTGACTCGGTTTGTATCAACGAATTATTTACTTTTACTAACACTTCTGTTGGTTTGGCCTCAATACTATGGGAATTTGGTGACGGCGACACGAGTAATTTAACCAATCCAACGCATGCGTATCTCATTTCTGGAACTTTCCCAGTAACACTTTCTGGAACAAGTTTAGTGAATGGCTGCGCGGCTTCTGTAACACAGAACATTGTTGTGAGCACAAATCCGGTTGCGAATTTCAATCCCTTACCAATTTCGGGTTGTTTGCCTTTAACGGTTTCGAT
>JANNWW010000029.1:0-13223 GCA_031409255.1 Crocinitomicaceae bacterium | reverse complement strand
ATTTATACCAAACTTCATTCCCAGGCGCACCCGTATCACAACTATTTGTTGTTAAATCACTTGTGGCACCCGCATTTGAGCTATTAAAACAAATAGACCCAGAAGCTGGAATTAAAACCGTTTGTGCAGTAACACAATTGTCATTTGCCGGCTGAGCCAAAACTGAAAAGGAACTGAAAACAACTCCCAAAACTGTAATTATCTTAGTTCTCATTGAATGTAATTTCTTGGTTAATTTTAACTCCAGCATTGATTTCATCTTGAGACAATAATATAATTTTCAAATAAGGACTAAATTGAATGGTTTTACGTTCACTTTGCAAACGTTGAATTATCATTTCATCACAAATTGTGATTGGCAGATTCACTAAACCACGCTGAAAAAGAACAATTTGATAGGTTTGTTTTAACGACTCACATGTCCAAGATTCATTTTGAACCTGTGCATTACTCTCATTCGAGAACGCGAACAGTACAAAAAATAGTAGTATTTTTTTCATTTATAGCATAGTTTGTAATATAGTAACGTGTAAAGTTAAAAGAGTTGCCTTATGAAATGAAATTTATTTTAATAAAAATAACATTTTGTTAATAAATAGTGTTTAATGTGAAATTATAAGGGACAAAAAAAGCGTTGACTGAAAATCAACGCTTTAATAAAAAATTCTGGTTATTACTTAAAATTTATAGCTCACACCCAAACTTGGTAGGAAGGGGAATTGATAAATTTTCTCGTTTGTAACTCTATTCACATAGAAAATATTGTTTCGATCATACACATTTGTAATTCCAAGAACGATTTCTAAATCAGTTTTGTTTTTAAATCTGAATTGCTTTTTAACTGTGATATCTAGTCGGTGATAAGTTGGCAAGCGTTTGCTGTTAAATTCGCCTAACAATACGCCAACACTTTGAGAATTTGTTGAAGTAATATCTGTTGTAACACCGTTTGAGAAGTTGTCTGGTTGGTAATAACCGTTTGTTGGTGTAAATGGTAAACCAGAACCAAAATTCCATCTAACATTCACTTCCAAATCTTTTTTCTTTCCGAATGCGTAAGTTCCAACTAAATTAAGGTTGTGTCTTCTATCGAAAACAGGCGTATAAAATTCGAACCCATCCCAACGTGTAGATTTTCCGTAAGAATATACCCCCCAAAAGAAGAAACGCTCTCTGGTATATTTAATTAACAAATCAGCTCCGTAAGAAACACCAGATTCAATTAAGAAGTCTTTTTTGTATACATCGTCTACTTCAGCAAATTCCTGATCATTTGAAAATAATTTATTTGGATTGATGTTACTTAAGCGTGGGAAATACTTGAAGTATCCTTCTAGATTCACACTGAAATATTTATTTAAATCGTATTCACCACCTATAATTGAATGCCAAGAATACTGAAGTCCATTTTTGGGATTACTTTCATTTCCAAATTGATTGACAAATTCTTTTTGAACATCTGTTGGTGCGCTAAGTAAACCATTGAATAAATTTACGATATCGCGATCTGACGAACCGGAAGTAAAATTTTGAGAATAACGTCCTCCTGAGAATTTCAAACGCACCTTATCTGTTGCATTAAATTTAGCACCAAAACGCGGTTCAATAGATATTGTTGAAAGCGAAGAATACGCCTGAATTCGCAATCCTGGTTGAATTACCCATCTTGGACTCACATATTTGTAATTCACATAACCTCCAATTTCTATTGTTGTTGAAGGAAAAGAGATTTCTGATTTTGCTTCGTTGTAAGTAATGAATTCAGTTTTGAAATAATTAATTGCAACTCCATAATCTAGCTGAGATTCGTTTTTCAGGTAATATGAAAAATCAAAACCTAATTCTGCGCCACCAATTTTACTAAATCGAGGAGCAGAACCTTGCTCAGTAAAAGTGGTTGAGAAGTTAGAAGCATTTACATGTCCACGAATAAAAACTGGAGATCCGCTCGGAACTAAAATAAAAGAAGTTCCACCGCCCGACTGACTGAATTTAAGAGACGCTGAACCGTTGTAATCTACGCTATCAATATTGTGAAACCCAAAAACTGAAATTTTCGACCCTTGTCCAGAGCCAAAAGTCAATTTCCCATACACATCAGTGAAATTAAAAGGCAAACCATTTCCATTGTTCACCCCTCTGTATAAAGATTTAGAAGTATAATCTAACAAAGAGTGTTTGAGTGAAAAAACGTAAGAACTAGATCCGCCACCTTCTGTTTTTTGTTTTGATATAGGTCCTTCAACAACTAATTTTGCCATAAAAGGAGAAACTGAAACCTTCCCGCCGAATTCTTTTCGGTTTCCGTCTCGGTAAGTAATGTCCATGATTGAAGAGATTCGTCCTCCATATTTTGAATCAAATCCGCCGGTATAAATATCTACGTTTTTAACTAATTCAGTTTCAAAAATCGAGAAGAAACCGATAGAATGGAACGGATTGTATATTGTCATTCCATCTAATAAAATTTTATTCTGAATTGGAGTTCCACCCCGAACATACAACTGTCCGCCCTGATCACCCGTAGTTACAACACCTGGTGTAACAGAGAAAGCTCCAACAATATCATTTTCAGCTCCAACCGAAGGAATGCGTTCTAAACCTTTTTTGTCGAGTTTAATCTGAGACATCAATACTTCTGTAGTTTTGGCTTTTGTTTCAGCAGAAATTACTACCGTTTCAATTCCCTTTGCGTCGTCTGGATTCAACAAATCTATGCGCACTTCTGTAATACCTGAAGCAACTGTTAGAACTACTTCTTTTTCGAATAATTTATACGATCCATCATTCACTTTCACAACATAAGTTCCGGCCATTACTTTTGCAAATGAGAAAAAGCCATTTACGTCGGTGGAAATATAGGCCAATTTTTGGCTCTGCACAGTAGGAATTAACTGAACTTGAACAAAAGGAACAGGTTCACCATTGTCATTATCGTAAACAAAACCACGAATAACATTTTCTTGTGTGAAACAGAAATGCGTTAATAAAAGAGAAAAAGAGAGAATAAGGAATTTCATATGTAACTTTAAAGCGCTACGAAATTAGTTAAAAAACCTTAAAAAAAAATTAATTAAACGCTTGTTTTTTCTAAACAGTATCAATCCTTGATTGAAAGGATTTTTTTTGCTTTTTCCCAATAAACATCCATTTCCGTTAAATTCAACTCTGTTAGCTGTTTATTTTCCTTCGCAATAAGTATTTCCATTAATTGAAACCGATCTATAAACTTCTGATTTGTATGATTGAGTGCATTTTCGGGATTCACATTTATAAAACGCGATAAATTGATTACTGAAAAAAGTACATCACCTAATTCTTTTTCAGTTTCGGATTGATTTTTTAATAAAATAGCTTCATCTAATTCACGTAATTCTTCGTCTACCTTAGCACGAACATCTGCTACATTATCCCAATCAAAACCAACGCCTCTGGCTTTTTCTTGAATTCGATTTGCTTTAATTAATGCCGGTAATGAATTCGGAACTCCTTCAAAAACAGATTTCTTTCCTTCTTTTAGTTTCAGCTTTTCCCAATTCGATTTCACGTCTTCTTCGCCGCTCACTTGCGTATCTGAATAAATGTGCGGGTGACGGAAAACCAATTTATCACAAATAGCATTTAAAACACTCGTTATATCGAAAGCGTTTTGCTCGCTTCCAATTTTAGAATAAAAAACGAGGTGTAGAAACACATCGCCGATTTCTCCCTCCAAACTTTTGAGGTCCTTTTTTTGAATTGCATCTACTAATTCATATGTTTCTTCTATGGTCAAATAGGCTAAACTTTCGAGGGTTTGCTTTTTGTCCCACGGACATTTTTCGCGTAGTTCGTCCATCACATTTAATAGTCGATCAAAAGCAATCAATCGGGGATCTAATTCATCTACTTTAGTTTTTCTATTTTCCATATTTCAAAATTAAGTTTAATTAATGTGAATTAACTAACTTTGTTACATGCGAACGCTCTTTTTGCTCTTAATATTTTATGGAAATGTAGCTTATTGTTCTGATTCAATTCAAGAACCATATTACCTTTCTCTAAGAATTAAGGGCGGTTATTTGGCTGCACACAGGAGCACAATGGCGCATTTAGCAACTGAACGAATTTTTGCTGTTGAACTCTCGTATAAAAAACGATTAATGGGTTCAAGGTATTGGCACAATTCATACAAAAATCCGTTTATCGGCACTACACTTTACGCTTCTAACTTAGGAAACAAAGAAGTTTTAGGAAATGCTGTAGGTTTTTATGGTTTCATTGAATTTCCGTGGTTCAGAGCTGAAAAACATATTATTTCGTGTAAAATGTCGGGGGGATTTGCTTATTTAACCAAAACATTCGATCAACAAACGAATCCAAAAAACGTTGCAACGAGCTCTCACATAAGTGCAATACTTGTATTTGGCGTAACTGGACATTATTTTTTAAATCAAAAATTCGGATTTGAGTATGGGTTTGACATGACTCATTTTTCGAACGGATCAACCAAACTACCTAATTTAGGATTAAATATTCCAACAATTCGCTTGGGTGTTATTCACAAAATTGGCGAACACAATTCTGCTCTTATTTCAAAAGAACCGATAAGTAAAGCGCAAGTTTTTTCTCAAAAATGGAACCCAACTCTTATTGGAATCTGTTCATTTAAAGAAGCTTGGCCAACAGGCGGAAAAAAATATGCTATTGGTGCTGTTTCGGCATTGGTTTTTAAACAATTCAGACCAAAGGTTGGACTGGAATTGGCCTTAGATTTTATCTCGAAACAATCACTCATGGACTACAAAACTTATATTCCTCGAAACCAATGGGATATTTTTCAAATTGGAACATACGTCGGTTATGCAATTCCATTACAAAATTTTCGTTTTGTAACAGGAATGGGGTATTATTTAAAAGATAAGTTTGACGCAGACGATGAATTGTATCACCGTTTGGGTGTTCGTTATACTTTTGATAATGGTTTACTTCTCAATTTTGTTTTAAAAACCCATTGGGCGAAAGCAGATTATGTAGAGTTTGGTTTGGGATATAATTTTAAACGTAAATAATGAAACCATTAATATCTTTATTCTTTTTACTTTTTGTTTTGTTTTCATGTAAAAAAGCGGAAAACAGAACGTGTTACAAATTCGCCGGAAAAGACGCAGTTAAAGAGATTCCTTTGGCAGATTTTAATTCATTGGTTTTAGGAAAAAAAATGGATTTTGTGTTAATTCAAGATTCCTTAGATAAAGTAGTCATTTTTGGAAAAGAAAATTTAATTCAGTTAATTTCTACATCAATAAGCAACGACACACTTTCAATTTTTAATGAAAACAAATGCGCCTATTTTCGAAAATATTCGAATAACAAAATAAGAGTTGAAATTCATTTTAGCTCCTTGAAAAGAATCAAAACATTAGGTTCAGAAACACTCATTTGTAGCGACACGCTAAAATCAAGCTCACTTTCAATCGAAATCAGAGATGGCGCTGGAACTTCAAATTTTAGTGTAGATGTAGAAAACTTAAGCATTGATGCACCTCATGGTTGGGGTGATTATGTGATTTCTGGAAAAGCTGTCAATGCAATTGTGGGAATACGAAGTAATTGTTTTGGTGACGCTCGAAATCTGTTAGTTTCTAACTATTTATATGTATCTAACGATGCGCAAGGCGATTTAATTATTAACGCGAACAATTTAGCTCTCGATGGATTTATTAAATCTGATGGAAATATTTTTTACGTAGGAAATTTTACAAGTGAAACAGTCGTTAAAACTGGAAAAGGTGAATTAAAACCTTTGTGAAAGAAAAATTGACTGAGCTACTTTTTTAGAATGTGCTTTTTGAATTCTTTTTAATATCCATTAAAACTTTGAAAGCTTTATCTATATTCTCTTGTTTAACAACAACCGTAAATTCATTCGCCGTAGAAACAACTTCAATTATATTCAATCCTTCCCAAGCCAATTGCTTCAGAATGTAGTAATAAACACCATAAACTTCAGAATTTACAGAAGGCAATTTTACGGTTATTGAAGCTAAATCGTTCGTATGAGATTTCAATCTTTCTGATCTGAATAGGTCTTTTATTTTAGCAGAAACACTATGTGAAGCAATTATTGTAGTTTCAGTTACACCTCTACAAACAGTATAAAACGCATTCGATTCTGCTTGAAAAATTTGCAATAATTCGGGTTGTTTTAAACGAAAAGACTCCGAGTTTTCGAAAGTAAAATCCTCTAAATTTGAACGAACCAGATAATCGCCAATTTCGCCAACAATACTAGATATTTTGATGTTGAGACGATGGTACAATCCGGGCGACATGCGTTTGATTGCCATCACAACTGCACCTTCTTTTACCTCTTTCCCAAGAATTTCTTCAATTTCGGGACGAATTTTACGTGCCAATGAACTAATGTTAATTAGATCTTCGGTCATTGCTTCACGCAAAAAGGGACTTCGTCCAATAATTTCTTCTGTTATTTTACCAATAGATAACATCGTGTACAGTAATAAGTTGTGTAAATTTAAGTATAAATGTTATATATCGAACAAAACATGTGTTTTTACTTCAAACTAATTCACCAATTGCATTTGGCGTTCATGCACCAGTGCTAGAACTTTTTCTAGTTGTTGCTCTTTCGTTAATTCAGAATTATCGATTACAATGGCGTCTTCCACTTGAGTTAAAGGACTTTCTTGGCGATTACTATCAATGAAATCGCGCTTTTCAAGATTCTTCAGAACTTCTTCGAAACTCGACTTTTCACCCTTATGTTGAAGCTCCAATAATCTGCGTTCGGCACGAATTTCTTTGTTGGCAGTTAAAAATAATTTCAACTCTGCATATGGAAAAACAACAGAACCAATATCTCGTCCATCCATTATTACTCCGCCCTGCTTACCTAAAGTTCTTTGTTGTGTAACCAATTTATGGCGAACTTCTTTTATTGTTGCAACCGGACTTACCCAATCAGAAATTTCCATAGTTCGAATTTCTTTAGATACATCTTGTTGGTTTACAAATAATTTCCGAACTCCATCTTCGTTAAAATCACCAAATTGAACGTCAATTAAATCTAAATCATTTATCAAAGAATTAGTATTCAACTTATTGTCTTTGACAAAACCATTTTTGAGCGCATACCAAGTAATTCCTCTGTACATTGCACCTGTATCAATAAAAATATAATTTAGTTTCTTCGCCAGTTCTTTTGCGAGTGTACTTTTCCCACACGATGAATAACCGTCTACTGCAATTGTTATTTTTTTTGACTTTAAAAACTCCATATTCAGAATAAGCTTCCGTAAATATAGGAAATAATAGCATTTTTCATTTCAATATTTCCAATAAATATGTTGGGATAATACAGCAAAGCTTGCTTGCATATAATTTAATCAGCCAATAGCAAAGTTAAACAGTAAATTAATTTGATTCTAATTTTGCAATTACAATTAATAAATTGACAACTAATTTACTTTTCCTTTTAAAGGAATACTAACTGAAACACCATGCTGGCTTCCGGCTGCTGAATAAATCATCCATCCGTAATCAATAGAAAAACGCTTAAAATAAAGTCCCAAACCAAAACTAAAACCCGCCAAGCCTGGTCGGGTAGAAACTGCTAGCTCTTTTCTTCTATTGAAATCAAAACCGGTTCGCAAGTGTACTTTTTTGCCCGCCAAAATCTCTGTCTGAATAACTCCGTGTCTGAATAATTTGACCGCAAAATTATCTCGTTTCACTGGAATTGTATCTCCACTTAAAGCGTCAATAGTTGGTTGGGCACTTGGATCAACATACGATAAATCCCATCTTTCTAAATGCTGCGCTACCAAACTGAATCGAAACGGAGCATGCGCTAATTTTTTAGAAACACCCAATTGAACCTCAAGCGGAAGTGCATATTTCGTTTTGGTGTAACCTTTAAATTGAACTCCCAAATTTTTTACAACACCCGAAAGCACAAAATCTTTTTCAGAAACATGGTAAATTCCACCCACATCAATACTTGTTCCGAAGGAAATATAACTGTCTAACTGATAATACAAAACATTCAAATTCACACCAAGATGCATGCGCTCATTAATTGCTTTCGAAGCAGTTCCGCCTAAAATAAAATCGCCCGGAGAAAAAGTTCCTAAATTTGTTCCAGCTTCATCTGTACGGTTCATTTTTCCGTAAGCAATGTAACGAAAATGACCCATTCCACTCCATTTCCCAAAAGAACGCGTGTAAGAAAGTTGCCCCGTGTTTATTCCGCCAGCCAAAAGTGTTTGAGAAAACGCAGCTCTTTTTTCAGATTGCTTGTTCAATAAAGCAGGATTGCAAAAGGCCAAGGTATGGTCGGCATCAAAGACAGAAATAAAATCGCCACTTAAACCCAAATTTCGAGCAGTGTAATTTGAGTTTAAATTCTGAAAACTTGACAAACCTCCCGTTTGCGCTTGAATACCAAGTGGAAAAAAGAGTGCTATTGAAATGAAATATTTAATCATTGAACTAGTAACGCAAAAAATTAATTCGAATTGTTTAACTCTGCTCTTTTTCCTAAATCTATTGCTTCTAGATTTTGAATTCGTCCGTTTTCTAGCTCAAAACGAAGCAAAGTTTTCTGTTTGTGAAATCCTTTATTTCCGCATGCACCGGGGTTTAACCAAAGCATATCAAATCGCGGATCGTTTTGCACAAGTAAAATATGTGAATGTCCACAAATAAATAACTTTGGTCTAAATTTTTCAATTAAAGGAAGTGAGTTTGTTGAATATTTACCTGGTTTTCCAGCAATATGTGTAATTAACACGTTTACACCTTCTAATTCGAAAGACAAAAACTCTGGATATTGAAGCCGAATAATATGATCATCAATGTTACCATAAACTGCTCTCAGAGGTTTAAATTTTGCAATTCGATCAGTTACTTCAATTGAACCAATGTCGCCTGCATGCCAAATTTCATCCACATCTTTGAAATAATCAAGAATGCGTTCCGGAAAATCGCTGTGTGTATCTGAAAGTAATCCTATTCGTTTCATAAATGATTTCGAACTCAAAAATACAGTTTTTCGACGTTTAAATTCAGTTTCATTTTACTTATTCGTATACTTGTACTATGGAACAAATTAGTGTTTTTGATATGTTTAAAATTGGTGTGGGACCGTCGAGCTCGCACACAATGGGGCCTTGGCGCGCTGCCCAACAGTTTTTACAGCTTTTTGAAAAGCAACCAGGCATTGCAGAAATTAAACGAATAAAAGTAGATTTATTCGGCTCTCTAGCTAAAACGGGGAAAGGTCATGGAACCGATATTGCAGTTCTACTAGGTTTAACTGGCGAAGACCCCGTGACGATTCTTGTAGAATCTATTACCCAAAAAATTGAGCTGATGTTTTTAACTAAGACATTGAACATTCATGGACAACATGTCATTTCTTTTGATTCAGCTTCCGATTTAATTTTCCACATGAATGAATCACTACCGGCTCATCCGAATGCGGTAACTTTTACAGCTGAATTCATGAATGGTCATAAAGAAACGCATACTTATTATTCTGTTGGAGGTGGTTTTGTTCAAAAAGAAGGCGAAAAAATTGGCGCTGGAAAAGTGAATGTTGTGCTTCCGTTTCCGATTGAAACCGCTGCCGATTTGAAAAAATGGTGCGAACAAGAATCTGCTTCTATTCATGAAATTGTAATGCAAAACGAAAGCGCTTGGCGTTCAGGAGAAGACACATATAATGGTTGTTTGAATATTTGGAACACCATGGTTGAATGTATATTTAGAGGTGTTTCAACAGACGGAACGCTTCCCGGCGGATTGAACGTAACGCGAAGAGCACGGAAAATGAGCTCACATTTATTGAACGATGTTGTGGTGAAAGATTCGAAAGAATTTATTTCCAATATTCAATCTAGTTCCAATTTTTTCCAAAACACACTGAACTGGGTTAGCGTTTTTGCTTTGGCTGTTAATGAAGAGAACGCTTCTTTCGGACGTGTAGTTACCGCTCCCACTAACGGTGCATCGGGCGTAATTCCAGCAGTTATGATGTACTACGTTTGTTTTGCCGGAGGAACCGAAGAAAGCGACATTGTAAAATTCATGACTGTTGCATCTGAGATTGGCAGTATTTTCAAAAAACGTTCAACAATATCTGCAGCCATGGGTGGTTGCCAAGCAGAAATTGGTGTTTCGAGCGCAATGGCAGCCGCAGCATTAACAGAATGTTTAGGCGGAACTCCAAATCAGGCAATGATGGCGGCCGAAATAGCAATGGAACATCATTTGGGATTAACCTGCGACCCAATTGGTGGCTTGGTTCAAATTCCGTGCATTGAGCGCAACACGATGGGTGCAATTAAAGCAATTACTGCCTGTCAGCTTGCGTTGCAAGGCGATCCATCAACAGCAAAGGTTTCCTTAGACGGAGTAATCAAAACTATGTGGGAAACAGCATTAGATATGAATTCCAAATACAAAGAAACTTCAGATGGCGGTTTGGCAACGAATATATCTGTGAATATTGCAGAGTGCTAGTTTGGAGTTCTGGAGTTCCTCACTTTACCGGAGTCAAAGTTAAGCTATGCCGCTAATGTTTGATTGTTTTTTTGATTGTTAAACATTTGAATCTGTTTTTGTTTTAATGCACTAAAGATTCGAAAAGGGATTTGATTTGCTTTATGATCAGTCTTTTTTCATAGGTTTAAATTCACCAAATTGGTAGGATAAACCGACAGTTGAAAATAATCTGAAATCATAAATATCAGGAATATTATTAATTTCATAATTTAAACCTAGTATTAAGAATAATTTCTTTTCCATCTCTGCTTTAAACAGATTGAAATTGTAAGTCACTCCAATATTCAATGCCTCAGAATTATACATACTTGATTCCCAATTATTTAGAAAATACAAAGAACTAATTGAAGAAGTTGAAAAGTCATCCGTTTGGACTAGTGTATTGCGTCTTTCAAGAATATTAATTGAAAAATTCGTGTTTAAATAATGATTACGAGAAAAAATAGGTTTTAACGAGTAATTAAGACCCAATATAAAATTTAAGGATATGCTATGCTCATATTTGTCTGGTTTATCTATAAATTCATGGTAATAATAACTTGAAGGATTTGGACTATATTGCTCTTTAGCAGCTTCAATTAAATTTGTAAAACTGTTGTATTGATACATTAAATTCAGTCCCGTTTGCAAAGAAAATGAGCTGTTGAGATTAAAATTTCGTGAAAATCCAATTTGGGATTGAAATATGCGAACTTCTGAACCATTTACTTTTTCCATATATTGAACATGTTCTTTTTCTATCGTGTATATAGAAGGTAGTACTTTAATATTCAAATCATATTTCCCTTCAACTTGAGAGTGAAAAGAACTTTTGAAAAGAAGAAACAATAAAATTAGATAAGCTTTCATACACGTACGTATTTTAATCCTTTGTAAGTTATTGTATCCAAAGTATTATTCATGTTAACTAATAAATACCAGTTATTTGAATTTTTGAATTTCCCATAAAAACTCCGACTTTTACAATAAAACTGAAATGTATTCGAATTTTCAGAGTAATTTATATTTATAATTGAATTAGTAAATGCTCTGTCTGAAACACCATATTCAACCTTTTTATTGTTAAAATGAATTGTATAATGTATTAGACTGTCAATACCAACCCAGCTTCCTTCAATATTTTTAAATTCAAGAGGGATTTCTTCTTTTTTACTACAACTGATTATTGAAAATAAAATAAATATGCCGATTAAACTTTTCATACGTTAGTTTTTATAAATTTTTTCAGATTGAATTAAATTTCCTGAAGAATAAAAGTTGACAAAATAAACCCCGGTCATTAATTTACTAAAATCAAGTTGTCCTGTTTTGTTAGAAGAGTTAATTTCCATTATTTTAGCTCCAAAAACATCATATACAATTATCTTATCGAGTTCCTCGAAACTGGAAAAATTCAATTTATCTATAACTGGATTAGGGTAAAGATAATCTGAATTATCAATTACACTTTCGAGGCTTCCAGATTTTTGTACGGACATTAATCTATTTGAACCGCTTGATTGAATTGCATCAAAAAGAATAATGTATTCATTTTCATTTCCATTTACTATTTTTTCCAATTTCACATTTGAACTATTTCCGTTATCAAAACTAACAGAAGAAGTAGCCCAAAAGTTATTTCTGTTGTAATAATTAATATCATATCCTTCATTATTCATATTTGTCAGTTTTAATACTTTACTATTGAAAAAACCTATTTCTAAATCTTCAACATCCACATCAATTGGAAAACTTCTATCATTAGGATTGTCAAAATCACTAAACTCATATGGTTTTTGATAAACATTTAGAATGTATTTATTATCAGAGATGTCATCATAGTGAACATTATTATATTGTCCTAAATTACAATTAGTATTGGTAGAACTTGAATACAAATTAAACGTTTTATTTGTAATAACTCCAACAGCTTTAGTTTGGTCTTGCGTTCTCATATAGATACAATCTGCACGGTATTTTTTTTCATTCTCCATTTTTTCAGCTGCATCAAAACTATAAGTCCAATATTCGTTTCCATTTATTAGTAAAGCAAAAGAAGCACCTGGTCTGTATGAATTACTAGAGTTTCCTAAATCCAAATCAAAAGTTGAGATATAGTCGCGCATTTTAGCAAATTCAGACCAAATTTCAGGATAATGAACAACATCCCATTGAAAAGAAGCCGCTGCACCTGAAAACAACATTTGCCACATTTGACGTTTAATTTCTGTAAAATTTTCCTCACAACCAGAAGGAGATAAGCTATAGGCTGGAGGATTAAAAGCTAGACTTCCCCCATTTAGACCAGTTTCTGAAATGACTAATGGCTTCGGTTTTCGATTGGGATTTTCATAATTCCATCTTAAAGGATAACCATAATTTGAATCTACACCACTGTTAAAGCATAATAATCTCTTTGAATAAGTTTCCAGAATATACGAGCCAAAAGAAAAAACACCATCGTCGTATTTGTTAATTCCAATAACATCAAAATTAGGGTCGTCATACGAATCGTCATAAATTGAACCAAAACTAGCGTATCCACTTGTCAATAAATGTACTTTTCCGTTGTGGTGGCTTTTAAAATAAGCTGCCATTTCTTTGTTCCAAGTTGCATAAATTTGTGGGTTTTGTAAGTAAACCAATTGTGATCCAACCCCATCAATAAGCATTGG
>JANNWW010000028.1:0-16102 GCA_031409255.1 Crocinitomicaceae bacterium | reverse complement strand
ACCTGTGAGAAGGGCGCCTTGTACTCTTGATGAACTTTTGAGAGTCGAGTGCGATCGCGATCGAATATGTGATCTGATAGGGGCTGCTTCATCTCAAAGACGTCCTAAGCAAAACAAAATAAAAAATAAATGAAGGAAAATAAAGTAAAGTTAAAAAGAAGATAGAGAGAAAAAGACCAAAAGAAAATAAAAAAGCGAAATCAGCTAAAATCACAGCCAATTCAAATGTTGCAATCAACTATTTTGTTGGAACCAAAACAAATCCCAGATACGATAATTCAT
This sequence comes from Crocinitomicaceae bacterium, assembly GCA_031409255.1. GTDB lineage: Bacteria > Bacteroidota > Bacteroidia > Flavobacteriales_D > Crocinitomicaceae > Fluviicola. The sequence goes on along the minus strand of JANNWW010000028.1, from coordinate 15,820 downwards.
ATGAAAGAGGTGAGCCATTTGCGTTTGGAATGAAAGATGTTTCTCTTATTCCGGGTTTGAGAAAAGCGATGCTCGGACAGAAAATGTTCGATAAAATGTGGGTTTTAGTTCCGGCAAAACAAGCTTACGGAGCAAGAGGAATGGCAGGATTGGTAATGCCGAATGAAGCAATTTTCTACGATCTATTCGTGCTCGATGTAGACAAGAAAAGTGTGAATTTTTTGAAATAAGAAAGAGTTGAGTTTTTAAAAAGTCGATTCAGAATTATGCGAATATCAGTCAATTAAAGTTTTTTTGCAAGTTCCTTTGAAATGAAATACTTATCTTTGTTCTACCAAAAACAAAAAAGTAAAAAACCAAAGAACACAAAACTATGCGGATTCTCACAATTCCCTTTGTACTTTTATTGACTTTATTTGCACAAGGACAAACACCTGTTGATACAATAAAAACAGATCTTGGAACAGTTATTATGCTCTCCAATCGCACCTGGAAATATATTGAAGACAAAGACTTTGATGGCATCTTAAATGAAGCGCTTTTTGAACACATGCACGGCGATACAAATTTAAATGTTGTGCAAACATGGAACAATGAAGTGTGTTACACATCTGATTTACACAACGATTTATCTAAATTACGTGACACAATTCCTGTTTGGTTACTAAATGTTGAACACAACGGTTTTGTGATGCCCGTTCCCGGAATTGTAACTTCTCGTTATGGTTTTAGAAGCGGTCGCTACCACAATGGAATTGACCTTGATTTAGAAACAGGAGACACAGTTGTTGCTGCTTGGGATGGAAAGATTCGGTATGCCAAATGGAACGACGGTGGTTTTGGTAACTTGGTTATTATTCGTCATCACAATGGTTTAGAAACATTTTATGCGCACTTAAGCAAACATTTAGTTTCACCTAACCAAGATGTTAAAGCTGGCGAACCTATCGGTTTGGGCGGAAACACAGGTCATTCTTTTGGCTCTCACCTGCATTTTGAAGTGCGTTTTTTCGATGCCGCAATGAACCCTGAAGAAGCTATTGATTTTGTGAAAAGAGAAGTTAAAAACGACACTTTACTTGTTCACAAAGCTATCTTCAGACCAGGTGCAAAACCTACAGATGCCACTGAACATGGGGAAGCAGTAGCTTCAGTTCAACATCAGGCAGCAGTTACAGCAACGCGTAAATACTACAAAGTTCGTCCAGGAGACACGCTTTCAGAAATTGCTTCGCGTCACAATACCACTATTTCTAAGTTGTGTCAATTGAATGGAATTCGACCAACAACAACTATTCAGGCAGGTAAACAACTTCGCGTTAAGTGAAACACGCTAAATAATAACTAAAAAACGTAAGTTGCTCATTTTGTGTTTTATATACTGAACTAATGGCGTAGCTTTCATTCATGACGTGCAACTACAAAATAGTATTAGTTCTTGACGGAGGAAAAGACTCACTTTTGGTTCCGATTATTGGCTTAAACCATTTGGCGAGAAGAGTTGACCAAGATGCGCTCGAAAAATCATTATTTAATTGGTTAGATTTAGTTGTAGCAAGCGGAGATTCAACTTTGTTGGGTTCACTTTTAGCTCAAGGAAATTCAGATATTTTGTCAAAAGCGCTCAAGCTAGAAGATTTTGTTCGTTTTCAAAACACGGGATCTAATGAAGATGTTACACGTCTTTTTTTTAATGACGAGGTTAAATTAAGAGATTTGAAAACGCATTTTAATTTTCTGTCTTATGACATTGATACAGACGAGGTGTATCAATTTTGTGATATTCTTCCAACTCAGCAAGGTATGTCAATTAATTCGATGCTGAAAGCGTGCATGTCTGATCCATTAGAAAATCAGTATGTAAAATTAGGATTTAGACATTTAATTAGTGCCTCTAGTTTTGTGCCCAATCCTATATTACAAGCAGCTCATTTTACGCGTTGTATGTATCAAGAAAACCCAATTGTTATTTTGAGTATTGGTTCCGGACTTCATACACACGATGATACTGAACAAGAATATTCTGAAAACGTGGAAAATTTATTCCAAAAAGAATTAGTTGGAAGAAGAAATTGGCATTATTTCCGTTTCAATCCAACTTTTGAACAAACAGATTCTACAGTAATGAAAATCAATAAAACATATCGTTATTTTGAAGAACAAGCACACCAAATTGACCGTTTAATACGTTTAATGGATATCAGAAGTCAAGGAGTTATATAGTTTTTTGTATTCTTAACAATTCCGTTTTAGTCTTTTGTGTATTTTTGCAAAGTATGAAATATGTTTTTTCCAGTCTTCTCCTTTTAATCTTACTTTCTTGTAGTGGGTATAATAAAGTTTTAAAGTCAGACGACTACAAGCAGAAATTTGAATTAGCGAACCAGCTTTACGACGATAAGAAATACGATCGATGCATTGGTTTGTATGAACAATATTACCAGAGATATTCTAAATCAGGTGAAGGCGAAGTTGCTTATTACCGTTTGGGTAAAGCTAGTTTCGCGATTGAAGATTGGTATTTAGCAAGCTATTATTTAGGTTCGTTTCAAAACAAGTTTCCGTATTCAACAAAAGTAGAAGAAACGGTGTTTTTAGCAGCTATTTGTTCAGTAGAAAATAGTCCAGAGGCTTCTCTAGATCAAAATGAGACAGAAATGGCAATTGGCGACTTACAAACTTTTGTTCAACGTTTTCCGAATTCTGAATTAGTAGATACGTGCAATGTTATTATGAACAAGTTGCGCTTTAAATTAGAAACTAAAGATGTGTTAAATGTGCGTTTGTATTCAAAAACACAAAATTACAGAGCTGCAACAGTGACTGCAAAAGCGTTTTTAGAAAATTACCCGAAATCTACATATCGACAAGAAATGTCGTCAATTTTAGTTCGAAACAGTTTTCAGTTAACCATCAATAGCGTTGAAGTGAAAAAAGAAGAACGTAAAAAGGCCTCAATGAGCCACATTAAAGATTTTGTTGCAGAATTCCCGAATTCTAACTATCTTCGCGAGTTGAATATCTACAATGATCAATTGGAAAAATTAGTAATTGAAAAAAAGTAAAAAATAATAGATGAGTTTCAAAAATCAAAATGCAGAGCGCTCTACAGTAACAAGAAATACAGTTGAGTTAGAAAAAGAGACAGGAAATATTTACGAATCAATCGTAATTATGTCTAAGCGTGCAAACCAAATTAGTGCTTCGATGAAAGAAGAATTAACTGGAAAGTTGCAAGAATTTGCATCTACTACAGATAATTTGGAAGAAATTTTTGAAAACAGAGAACAAATTGAAATCTCTCGTTTCTACGAAAAGATGCCAAAATCTGTTGCTGTAGCAATAGATGAATTATTGGCAGGAAGCATTCAGTCTAGAAAAATTGAAGAAAAGATAGAAGAGTAATGTCTTTGCAAGGTAAGCGAGTTCTTGTTGGAATAACTGGGGGAATTGCCGCTTACAAAATTGCAGTTTTTATACGTCTTTTGAAAAAACAAGGGGCAGAAGTCAGATGTATGATGACTTCTGCCTCTTCTGATTTTATAACACCTCTAACTCTAGCAACACTTTCTGAAAACCCTGTTGGAATTGAATTTTATGATTCAAAAACGGGCGAATGGACCAATCATGTTGAGTGGGCAATATGGAGTGATGTCATGATTTTCGCTCCAGTTACAGCAAATTCTTTGGCTAAAATGACTTACGGGTTTTCTGATAATTTTCTTTTGGCCACGTACTTGAGTGCAAAATGCAAGGTTTTTATTGCTCCCGCAATGGATTTAGACATGTATGCCCATCCTACAACTTTGGAAAACATGACCAAGCTAGAGCTAATGGGACATTCAATTATTCCAGCTGAATCTGGTTTTTTGGCTTCTGGCTTAAACGGTCAAGGAAGAATGGCAGAACCCGAAAAATTGCTGCAAGTTCTGCAAAATCATTTTACTAGAGACGAACGATTTGTAAATAAAACTATTTTAATAACTGCTGGTCCAACTTATGAAGCAATAGATCCGGTTCGATTTGTTGGAAATCATTCTTCAGGTAAAATGGGTTTTGCTTTGGCTGAAAAAGCAGCTAGCTTGGGCGCGAAAGTCATTTTAATAACCGGTCCTTCTAAATGTGAATTGGAAAATGACAATGTAAATATTTTCCGAGTTCAATCTGCACAAGAAATGCTTGAAGTGGTTCAGAAAGAAGCAATAAAATGTGATTGGGGTGTTTTCTCTGCTGCCGTTGCCGATTACCGACCTAAGGAAAGTGCTGATCAGAAAATTAAAAAAAACGCCAATGAAATGCAAATTGAATTGGTGAAAAACCCAGATATATTAACTTGGTTCGCTGAAAATAAGGCGCAAAATCAAAAAGCAATTGGTTTCGCTTTGGAAACGCAAGATGGACTGAAATATGCGCATGAAAAATTAATTCGGAAAAAATTAGATGCAATTGTTTTGAATCAAATTGGAAAACCTGGTGTTGGTTTTGGTGTTGATACAAATTCAGTTGAACTATTATTTTCAAACAATAATATTCGTACTTTTGAGTTACAATCAAAGAACGAGCTTGCTGAAAAGCTACTAATTGAATGGATGAATGAATGGTATGAAAAAGATTTTACTTCTTAGCCTTATTCTTTTCTCGCGGTCTTTATTCGCGCAGGAATTGAATTGTCAAGTTACAATTATTACAGATGTGAACACCGAAGTGACCTCTGCTGAAAAAGAATTGTTCGAACAATTGAAACGAACAATTTATGATTTCATGAATAGTACGAAATGGACAGATGACAAGTTCAAAGTTGAAGAGCGAATTAACTGCCAGTTACAACTTCAAATAAATACAATCAATAACGGAAATTATACTGGATCTTTGCAGATTCAGTCTAACAGACCAATTTTTAATGGTTCATATTCATCAAATTTGTTCAATTTTCAGGACGACGATTTTGAATTTCAGTTCAATTTAAGCACTCTTATTTTATTCACTCCAAATCAGTTTAGAGATAATCTTTCCTCCGTTTTGGCTTTCTATGCTTATTACATAATTGGTTTAGATTACGATAGTTTTTCTTTAAAAGGAGGAACTAGCTATTTCACAAAAGCGCAAGAAATAGTTTCAAACGCTCAATCTGGCGGAGGAAAAGGCTGGAGGTCGAATGAACAAGGTAAAAGAAATCGCTATTGGTTAATTGATAATTATTTACAGCAATTATTTGAACCATTACGCGAGTGTATGTTCGAGTTTCACAGAACAGGAATGGACCAAATGTATTTAAACCAGGTTGAAGCAAGAAAAGCGATTACTGCAGCAATGAATAAATTAACTAAAGTTTCTGCGGCAAGGCCTGGTTCTATAAATCTAGCAAGTTTCGTTCGTGGGAAACAGTTGGAATTGAAAAATTTATATTCAGAAGCTGAACAAGCTGAAAAAACAGAAATTGTCAATATTCTTAAAAAAGTTGACCCAGTTAATTCCTCTCTCTACGAAGAAATTCTTTTGTAATGTTGCGGTCACTTTCCATTCAAAACTTTGCGCTTATTGAAAAAGCAGAGCTCAATTTCGCCGATGGATTTACTGCAATTACAGGTGAAACAGGCTCGGGTAAATCTATTTTATTGGGTGCTTTAAATTTAATTTTAGGCAACAGAGCAGATTATAGCGTGGTTCGAAACCCTGAACAAAAAACAATTGTTGAAGCACAATTTACAATTTCAGAGAATTGGAAAAATTGGTTCGATCTAAACGAAATAGATTTTGAGCACGAAACGATTATTCGTCGTGAAATTTCTTCAAATGGAAAATCGCGCGCTTTTATAAATGATTCACTCGTTCAACTAAATCAATTGAGCGAATTAACTGAAGAACTTATCTACATTCACTCACAACACGAAACCTTAGCGATCCGAAAGTCTGCTTTTCAATTCGAGCTAATTGATTCTTTTGGAGATTCTCTTCCACTTGCTGATGAAGTTCGTAAACTAGTTGTAGAACTTACGAATCTTAAAAGTCTTCATAAAAAGCTAGTCGAAAACACAGCCGAAAATACACGCGAATTAGAGTTCGCTCAATTTCAAATTGCAGAATTAGAGGCGTTAGAACTAGATAAATTCGTTTTTATTGAACTAGAAGAGGAATTAAATCGCTTTGGGAAACTGGATGAATTGAAAGCTGTATTCTCGAACATCGTAAAAGGATTAGAAACAGAAAACGCTACATTAGATATTCTTCGATCAATCAAAAATTTAGTCGATAAATGGAAAGTTTCAGACCCGAAATTAAATGAATTGGCTCAGCGAATTGACACAAGTTTTTTTGAACTTCAAGACATTGCTTCTGAAGCTCAAACGAATTTAGAAAGTTTAGAAATGGATCCGACTCGTTTTGAGTTTTTGAATCATAAAATAGATAAATTCAATTCTTGCTTGAAGAAAAATAATGCTTCAAATCAAAATGAATTGAAACAGAAACTTGAAGAATTAATAAAAAAAACAGAAACACTAGACGCTTCAGACGATCGTATAAATGAATTGGTTTCACAAATCAATCAAACTGAAAATACTGCCCGAAATTTAGCGAATGACTTGTTCGAAAAACGAAGATTAGCTGCAGTTAAACTAGAAAGTCATTTACTGTCTTTGCTTAAAGAATTGAAATTACAAACAGCACAAATTTCATTTGTTTTGTCTCCTTTAGAAAATTTGGATGCAAATGGAGGAATGACGATTCAACTTCTTTTTTCGGCAAATGAAGGAATGGGACTTAAACCAATTGAAAAAGCAGCGAGTGGTGGAGAATTATCTCGATTAATGTTAGCAATTCAAGCAACTATGAGCGTGAAAAAATCGCTTCCCACACTTATTCTAGATGAAATAGACACAGGTGTTTCAGGTGAAGTTGCACTTCGAATTGGACAACTATTGAAACAAATGGGAGAAACTATTCAAGTTTTTGCTATCACGCATTTGCCGCAAGTAGCTGCCAAAGGGAAAACTCATTTAGAGGTTCAAAAATCTTCAACTAACGGGAAAACAACTACTCAGATTCTGCTTTTATCTGCGGAAGATCGTGTTAATGCAATTGCTAAACTTATGTCTGGAGAAACTATTACGTCTGTTTCTCAAGAAAATGCAAAACAACTTTTGCTCGCATGAAAACACGCATTATTTTAAGTTCACTTTGCTTATTTTTCATATCCAATTGCGGATTGAAAGAAGATTTACAAAATGGATTCACCGTTTATTCGCGGCTATCTAAAAAGTACGATTGCTTAGATTCCGGTTTTTCAGAGTCTATTTTAAATGGCAAACGAACAGTAAAAGTTAAATTAACCTGTGAAGACGAAACAGGTTTGTATAATGGAAGGGTATTGTTGGAAATTCACCGCCAATTGAAAGCCACAGGCATGAAAGTAGATTTCTATGAAGTTAATCTAATAAAACATGGAGGGAAATCTGTGATCAACGCTTTAGATTTGGATTTGGGCCTTCAAATTGAAGAAAAAGCGCTTAAAATAAAAGAAAGTTTTCAAAAAAAAGAATTCGATTTTATTCTCAAAAATTCACATAAAGATTTAGTTGCTGATATTGAAAAGCAAAATTTATTTATACAAACAGATTCATTAATTCAAGCTGAATACCCAAATTATTCGGGCTTTAATTACACACAAACAGCTTATCAGTATGGTTTTGAATGCCAAGACAATCATTGCTTAGTTATCATGTTTGATTCAAAAGAAAGACAACTTATCTCAATACGCTACAACTAAAAATGGAAAAACGTTATTTAATGAGTGGATTAATTTTTGCTTTTTTTGCAGTTGCAATTGGTGCTTTTGGTGCACATGGTTTGAAGTCTATCACAAGCAATCAAGCTTTGTTAAATTCATTCGAAACTGGTGTCCGCTATCAGTTTTTTCATGCAATTGCTTTGCTAATTAGTCCATTTATTTTGAAACAAATTAACCATAAATCGGCTTTTGTTTTTTGGAGTTTTATATCCGGAATTTTACTTTTTTCCGGCAGTATTTTTGTGCTCGTTTTAGCCAAAATAAATCATTTAGATACTTTAGCAAAAATAATGGGACTAATAACGCCAATTGGCGGCTTGCTCTTGTTACTTGGTTGGGTTGCGTTGTTTTTTAAAGTAGTAAAGTCTCAAGTAGTATGAAAATTACTATACTTGGTTCTGGCACATCTCAAGGAGTTCCTGTTATTGCATGTGCTTGTAGTATTTGTACTTCTACTGATGTAAAAGACAAACGCCTAAGAGCCTCTATTTTGATTGAGGAAGACGGTAAAAACTATGTAATTGATACGGGGCCAGATTTTCGTCAGCAAATGTTAAGAGAAAACGTGCAATCTTTAGAAGCCGTTATTTTTACTCACGAACACAAAGATCATTTAGCTGGTTTAGACGATGTGCGCGCTTTTAATTTCAAGCACAATTGCGACATGGATGTTTATTGTACGGAAGCAGTTGAAAAGGCACTTAAAAGAGAATATGAATATATTTTCAATGGAAATAATTACCCCGGAATTCCACAACTGAAAATTAAGCGCATCAAGAATGGCGAAATTTTTAATGTCAGCAATAGCTTAAATTTTGAACCAATTGAAGTTTTACATTACAAAATGCCAGTTTTGGGCTTTCGAATTAAAAATTTTGCTTACATAACAGATGCAAAAACGGTAGCAAAAGCGGAAATTGAGAAATTGAAAAATTTGGATGTTTTGATCATTAACGCACTTCGCATTGAAGAACATATTTCACATTTTAATTTAGAAGAAGCCTTAGCTTTTATTGCTGAAATAAAACCAAAACAGGCCTATTTGACGCATATTTCTCATCTTTTTGGCACACATATTGTAATTGAAAAAATGTTACCATCGAATGTGGGTGTTGCATTCGATCAACAAATAATTGAATTTTAACATGAAAAATTACTACTTCCTATTTATTTTTCTATTCATTACAACTGTTTTTTCTGCTCAAGATGTTTTAACAGTTTCAGGTAATGGAAAATTAATTGCAAATTTCACTTCAACTGGCGATTCACCCAACGTGAAAGGTCAATTTCTTGAAAAACACCAAACTCTCGTAAGTTTAATTGAAGGCACAAATGTAGTCAAATGCATGGTGCGAGTTGGTGGAACGGTTAACGTTATTGGTCTGTGGGAGTTAAATGATTTAAATGATGTGCAAATAAAAGTGTACGAAGTTGAATTGGAAAAAGGTAAAATTGATTTATTAATGATCGGTTTAACTGATTTAAAAGCAATGCAAATAAATATTTACCGGCTACATGGTGAAGATTTAGTTGATTTAGGTTACAATTATATTGAACAACAATATTCAGGGAAACCTATGGCTTTAACTATTTCTTATGGTAAAATTGAGGTGTCTTACGACGAGGGGCGTGAGAATCCTACTTACGCAATCATGAATGGAGAATTTCGTGAAATAAACCAATAAGCGCTTTCAGATATTATTTTTACATTTGTGAAACAAAAATAAAGCAAATGTCAAAATTATTAGAAGGCAAACGAGGAATCATAACTGGTGCCTTAGATCAAAACTCAATTGCATGGAAAGTTGCTGAACAAGCACACGCGCACGGAGCTAAATTTGTGTTAACAAATGCACCAATTGCAATGAGAATGGGGGAAATTAATGCTTTGGCCGAGAAAACTGGTTCAACTATAATTCCCGCAGATGCAACGTCTATTGAAGATTTAACAAAATTATATACAGAAGCACAAGAAGTTTTGGGTGGAAAAATTGACTTTGTTTTGCATTCAATTGGTATGTCTGTGAATATTCGTAAAAACATTCCATATACCGAATTAAATTACGATTATTTCGCAAAAGGAATCGATGTTTCCGCTTTATCATTGCATAAAATGTTAGCTGTTGCTAAAAAACTAGACGCAATAAGCGACTGGGGTTCAGTTGTTTCTCTAACTTATGCCGCAGCTCAAAGAACCTATCCTTTTTATACAGATATGGCAGATATTAAAGCAATGTTAGAATCTATAGCACGTTCTTTCGGTTACCACTACGGAATTGAGAAAAAAGTGCGAATCAATACAGTTTCTCAATCGCCAACCAAAACTACTGCAGGTTCAGGAATCAAAGGTTTTGGTGATTTCTATGATTATGCAGATGCAATTGCTCCTCTGGGAAATGCTTCCGCTGAAGACTGTGCAAATTACTGTATTTCTTTGTTCTCCGACCTAACGAGAATGGTTACAATGCAAAACCTTTACCACGATGGAGGTTACACTATGACAGGTGTTTCTGACGAAGTAATGAATAAATTTGGAATCTAAGATTCTTTAAAAAATAGAGTAGGGAAACGAAAGTTTCCCTTTTTTTGTACTAAATAATACAAATGCACGTTATTCAATAAATAAACTACTATGAAAAAGTTAAATTTATTCGTTTTATTTTTTTTGTTCTTCAGCACTTTTAATGCACAAGAACTAGATTTTCCAAAGAAAAAAAACACCTATGGAGGATTGTTCTCGCTCGGAACCCGAACAACACTCAGCGCTTTTAACTCAGATAAAGCAACAAGTCTTGGATATGGCGGAAATTTCAGAATTCAAATCAGTGAACGTGTTTCAACAGACTGGTTTGCAGATTATTTGCCTTCAGTAAATGATTTCACACGTCGAGAGGATTTTCACATCGGTTGGAGTGTTGTGTATTATTTAGCAAACAACAACAAACGTTTTCAGCCTTATGTTTTAGCTGGACATTGCTTCGATTATTCGCGTTTTACAGAAAAATTAGCTATTTCAAACAACAGATCGCGTTGGAGTTCGGCGATTCAGGGCGGACTTGGAATTCAGTTAAACTGTACAAATAGATTGAGTTTGAATCTTTCCACTCAGTTTATGGGACATTTAGGTAAAGAAATTGGCGAACACATTGATGGAACTTAAGTAACATTCGATTTACACAAACATAGTCAATTCGAAGGGCACCTTCTTAACACCCTCGGTATCACTTATAAAATTGTAGATTTATGGTAACCTTATTCAGAATTATCGTTTGTTTTCTTCCATTAACATTTCTTGCGCAAGATTTTAAATTGGGCGAACGAAAAAGTTTTTTTCAAACAGCTGGGGCAATTTACCCAGTCAAAAGTCTCAATAGTTCAAATCAGTTTTTGTACCTCAATGGACATTCAAGCTATTTTATCGACAACCATTTTGCGCTCAGAGGCGATATGTGGTCTAAAAAAACGAAAAGCAGTTCAGACACTGAAAAGGAATTCCGAACGCAACTTTCAATGCTTTATTTCTTCAATATTAAACGGTTTTCAATCTACACTGGCTTTGGAACAAGTTTGCCAACAATCAGAACTCCAATGCTCGAAAAGAAACAACTCATGCCCACAACTTCTCTAATTTTAGGTTCACAATTTATTGTTCACGATTATTTTTACTTCTTTTTAGACACCCAATTGAACATGCGAAAAAGTGTGTTTTCAGCACAATGGTTTTCAACTATTTGTGTTTCTGGAGGTTTAGGTTTGCAATTACCAACCCACAAACTCCTAAAAAGTAACTTTAGAAGCAAGGTGTAATTTAGTTTTGAATAAGTTTTACTTGGGTGGCATTTCTGCCTACGTTTTCAATTTCACTTCAAAAAAAAGAGTGCACACACCCGAAAAGAACTTCCTTTGGTCGTTTTTTCTGCTTGTGTTTACTCCGCTTTTTTTGAGCACTCAATTTCCAACTTCGTCAGGCCACACAACTCGTTTAATTTTAAGTATGATTTATAATTGAACTCAAGTTGTAACGTAGAATTTCGTATCAGATTTTCCCACTCATTCCATAAGCAACATAACCTACCCATTCTTTGATTAAGCCATTCCATTCTGTAAAACAATTCAAATCTGGAACCAGCAATTGATCCCAATAAAAGAACCGATTCGGACTAGTATATAAATCTGTCGAAAAAGTAGTAACTTTCATTCCAGCAGTTTCAAAACACGCCAGAGATCTGCGCATGTGTCTTCCACTCGTAATTAAAAGCAGCTTTTTATCTAGAAAGCGCTGCTTTTTTAGTACTTTTTTTGTTTCAATTGCATTTTCATACGTGTTTTTTGAAACAGATTCGATTAAAATATCTGCTGCAGGAATTCCCCATAAGACCAAAACTTTTTTTAACTGCGGTGCTTCATGAAGTCCCCTGTCAGACAAATATCCATTGTCGCCACTGATTAATATTTTTTTTATTATCCCTTTTTTATACAAAGAAATGGCTTGCCAAATTCTGTCGCCACCTCTTCGAATACTCAATTCTTTTAAATCGGTGTCGTATTCGGCCATTCCTCCTAAAACAATTCCTACATCGTGCGGTTTTACTTTTGAAATTGGTGTTCCGTGAATTTCCCAGGCTCTACAAAACTCTAAATAAATTGCTGAGTTAGAAAAAAACACCAACAAACCAATTCCAATCCATTTTCCACGCTTTTTTCTTTTTTCTTTTTTTGAAAAAAAACCGAAATACAAAGCAATAACTACCCAAAAAAATGGACTGATAAATAAGAGTAATAATTTTGAAAATATAAAAAACATCAATACAAATTAGAAACTTTTAATCAAAGTTAGGTAAATAAAAAAGCGCCAATCAAAAGAAAGGCGCTTTTTAAATTTTATTTTAAGAATTATCTAAATAATTGCAAGAAGCTTTGTCCGGTTTTGTCTTTGTCTCCGTTAATACTTTTTACAGTATAAAGAACAAAGTACACACCTTCGTCTACTGGTTTTCCATTGAATTTACCATCCCAAGTTGGATTTATTCCTTTAGCTTTATAGATTACTTGTCCCAAACGATTTTGAATTGTGTATTCAATTTCAGTATAGAATTGTGCTTTAATTTCGAATACTTCGTTTTCAGCACTTCCATTCGGAGTGAACACATTCGGAACTTCGAATATTGGTTCCGGATACACACACGAATTGTTGTCTACGTTCGCTAACGGATTGTAGTTAATGGCATTCGGATCTGTACAATCACAAATAGCAGATGTAACGTTTGCGAAAGTTGTATCAGAACAACCGTATGCATCAAAAGCAATCATTCGAATTAAACCAGCGTTGTTGTATGTTTCAGTAATTGGATTTAAATTGTTTACAGTATACGAATTACCATTTCCAAAGTCCCAATTATAAGTACTTGCATTTTGACTATTGTTTGTGAATATTACCGAAAAAGGGGCACAACCCGAAGTTATATTTAAATCGATTGCTGCAATTGGAGGAGGTAAAGTAGTTACTTCAATACTGTCTTCGTCTGAACAATAATTGTCGCTTACTGTAAAATAATACCAACCTGCAGCTTTGTCTGTCCAAACTGTTCCGTTAATAAACGCAGGGCTTGCATTCGGTCCTGTCCAGTTATACAAAGGCGGGCCAGTTTGACCTGAAACAAAAGCTAAAACGACACCTTCATTTGCACAAGCTGGTGTGGGAAGCATTTGGAGCGAATCTATATTTAAAAGTTTATTTACAATCAATACCACTTGGTCGTTCCTTACAAATCCGCACTGGTCTTCAATCTGGACGGTAAATGTGAGTGTGTCATGTTCTGCTCCGCCTGTTGGTAAATTAACAGATGGTGTTATTGCGGGAACGCTCCATGAATAAGAATAAGGCGCCTGACCACCAGTTAAACCAGTTACTGCCACTAACGGATTGGTAGTAGGACAGTAAGAATAAACGGTATCTACAAGAGAATACGTCATTCCGTCATCAAAGACATTAATTGTGTATGGAGCAGATTCACACATGTAGTTTCCTGCTGTATCAAAAACTTGAATTGTAAAAGTTGTATCTGCACTTGGAACAATAATCGCAGTGTCTTGATTTCCGATTCCATTGCTCCACGACAAAACTGCCTGAGCTCCGCATGGCGCACCAGATGCATTGATTAATACGTTGTCGATTCCCCAGTTGTCATATAATGCTCCTGAAGAATTTGGTTGAAACCATCTAAAAGTTGTATTAGATGTCATTGCTCCGGGAGGAATTGGAGTAGTGAAAGAACTCCATGAGGTAAATGGTGTAGGACCAAATGCCACACTTGCTGTTGAGGTTTGAATGGTGGTGTAAATTACTCCATCCGGGCCATAATAAGTAATAGTTGTCCAAGTTAAACCTCCATCAGAAGAATATTGCAATGCAATTCCTTCGTTTAATTGATCCGGACCTTCACATGGTGCCGTACCACCTTGAACTGCATATACCATATCAAAAGAAATGATTCCTCCACACGAAACATCATATGTTGCAGTGTTAATCTGAGGCACTAATGCGCCTGCTGTAGATGCCCAATAATAAGCAGAACCAGTTGGGTTCGGTCCGCAAGGTGTTGCAAAACTAGTTCCACCAGCTGCTGACCATCCTGGAGGAATAGATGCAGAGTTGAAATTAAAAGATTGATTTCCGTTTACAAGATTAGCAACAACAGTTACTTGTACTGGTGAGCCGGGACAAACAGTTGTGTCTACAGGAGAAATTGTGATAGTGCACAATTGTGATAGTGCACTAAATGAGAAACAACTAATTCCTAATAAAGTATAAATAATTTTTTTCATAGGATTAATTGTTAATTGTTATGTTGTTTATTCCAATTGCTTCGAAATTCCATCCCAATTTTAAAGTTGGGTTTTTTACTAATCTGGAAAAACCATTCTCAGCAGTTCCAATAAATGATTCACCTGCTTTTAATGAAATTGACTTGTCACTTTCGCCATCGGTTGAACATCCCAAACATCCACCATCGTAAAATCCACTAATTAAAAACAGTGCTGTATTTGAATTTTCGTTCGTGTTAACAATTTTAATTACTGCGTAGGTTAGATTTTCAGCTCCGTTTTTGTAAACGTCTACGCTTTCAAATTTTGCGTAAAAATCAATTCCTTCTTTCGAATTAATTAGCAACCAGTCTTCACTTAGCTGGTCTTTTGTGATGCGGTTTTGCCCGTAAGAAACGAGCTGAAAGCATAACAAAATAAGTAAACAAATATTTTTTCTCATAATATAGCTTGATAAAGTTTTTTGTAAGACAATTAAAAAGTGTCTTTGGTTGCATCAAAGTTAAAAAAAACAAAGTTACTACAGTTTTTTATTTCGTTTTTCAAAGTTTCAAAAATTTGAATCCTTCTAAAACTACTGTTTTACTAATGAAAATGAATTTAGTTCACTTTTTGTTTTTGAAAATTATTCATTTTAAATTTAGAACGCACTCTTCGATAGTCTTGAAATTAAAACAAAATTGGCTGTCTTTGAGTTTTTTTGGAACAACATATCTGCACTTTAAAATTAATTCTGTTTCAGTTTTTAGTATTCGAGCACCAATTTTTAATAAAAATTTTGATTGTGGCAATCCGAATGGAAGCAAAAGTGTTTTTCGAATTGTTTTTTGTAAATGTTCATTTGTGATCGGATTTGGTGACGTTAAATTAAAAATTCCCTCTAAGTTTTTTTCTTCGTTTACAAAATCGACCGCCCTGCATAAATCTTCGAGATGAATCCAGCTCACAAATTGTTTCCCATTTCCCATAGTTCCTCCTAAACCAAATTTCGCAAGTTTTTTCAAAACTGGAAATACTCCTCCTGTTTTCCCGAATACGATTGCGGTACTGAAATTAATTTTGCGCGTCTTTGGAGTTAGCTGCTCGAAGAAAGTTTGTTCCCAACGCTTGCAAACATCTACAGAAAATCCGTTTCCTATAAGTCCGGTTTCTTCATTATTTTCTTTGTAACTGTGCATATAAATTGTTGCGCTTGCAAAATTGACCCAA
>JANNWW010000027.1:0-21751 GCA_031409255.1 Crocinitomicaceae bacterium | reverse complement strand
ACGACATTTTACGCTCTTCACGATCTAAAGTCAATACAACTGCTTCAACAGCATCTCCCACTTTCATGAAATCTTGAGCCGAACGTAAGTGCTGAGACCAAGACATATCAGAAACGTGGATTAAACCTTCAACACCGTTTGCGAATTCAACAAAAGCACCGTAATCAGCTAAAACAACAACTTTACCAGTTACTTTGTCGCCAACAGCTACGTTTGTGTCTAATGCATCCCAAGGATGTGCTTGTAATTGTTTTAAACCTAATGCGATACGTTTTTTATCGTCATCAAAGTCTAAGATTACAACGTTTAATTTTTGATCCAATTCAACGATTTCTTCTGGGTGGTTAACACGTCCCCAAGATAAATCTGTAATGTGAATTAATCCGTCTACTCCACCTAAGTCGATGAACACACCATACGAAGTAATGTTTTTCACAGTTCCTTCTAATACTTGTCCTTTTTCTAATGTAGAGATGATTTGTTTCTTTTGTTCTTCTAATTCAGCTTCAATTAAAGCTTTATGAGAAACAACTACGTTACGGAACTCTTGGTTAATTTTAACCACTTTGAATTCCATGTTTTTACCAACGTAAATATCGTAATCGCGAATTGGTTTCACATCTATTTGAGATCCTGGTAAGAAAGCTTCTAAACCAAAAACGTCAACGATTAATCCACCTTTCGTTCTACATTTAACGAATCCTGTAATAACTTCACCTGTACGCAATACATCGTTCACACGAATCCATGCTTTGTGCATACGCGCTGTACGGTGAGAAATAACTAATTGTCCTGTTTTGTCTTCCTGACATTCAACGTATACGTCAACAATATCACCAACTTTTAATTCAGCATTGTAACGAAACTCTGATGCAGCAATAACTCCCTCCGACTTGTAACCAACATTAATGATTACTTCTTTTTTTGATAATGAGATGACAGATCCTTCTACAACTTCTTTCTCATTAAGAGAAGACAAAGTTTTTCCGTATTTGTCAGCCATTTCAGAACGCTCAATTTTTGAGTATCCGTTAGATGCCAATGCATCCCAGTTAAAATCAGCAGAACCCTGCTCGTCAATTTTTTTTGCCATGTGGCTTTAATTACTTGTATTTCAGGTGTTTCCAACTCATCTGAAAGAAAAAATAAATACGATTGCTAGTGTTGGAAAGTGCAATCTCCCTCATTTTGAGGGCGCAAAGATACGTGTAATTTCTTAAAAATCAACTATTTCTTTCCTTTTTATTTAAAGAAAAAAATAAGTAAAAATGGCAAGGCGCAGAGCAGTAAAATGGAATCGAGAAGCAAGTCGTAAAACAACCAGTTTTTCATTGAAATAGACTTAGAAACACAAAAAGCTGTAAAAATTAAAAGAAGTAAACTCAGAACTGCAGTTTTTAAATTTGAAACAAAAAATAGAACAATGCAAATTAGAATACTCAATACCAGTAATTCGGCACTTAATTTTTTAAATTTCCATACGAATGCATTTATTTGAGTTGCTGAAATTTTGAATTCGTTTTTAATTAAATCACGCCTTTCAAATGAGAGCGCAATTAGTAAAGTATATAAAAGAGTCAAAAAAGCGAATAAAAAGAATTCTTCCAATAAGTTTTTGTTGAGTTGAAAAACCAGTGCAGGAATAAAAACAAGTGTATAAACCCAAAATACACTTACATATATAGCTTTAATAATTTGACTTTTTAATGCCTCAATTTTACCTAAAAAGAAACTATATAAAATGGAAGCCAAACTTGAAATAACAAATAAGCTGAACCAATTAAAATTTAAAACTAATAGATAGATTGCAATAACACCACTACTTATGCATGTAATAAGATGACTGGATTTGTTTTTCGCAGACCAAATTTCTCGTTCAAAAACAGTGTTTTGAGAGGGGAAATACCAATGTAAATTATAATAACAAAGTGTTGAGAAAAAAATAAACATGTGAAAAGTGTTAGGAACTTCGGTTCTTAAAAAAAAAGACGAGCAAAATGAAACTCCCATTGCAACGAGTGCAATGTGGACATTAAGAAAGACGTATAATTGAAGTGCTTTTTTCACAAAGTGAAGTTACTTATTTTGTGAAAACTTCATATGTTATTTCTTATTTAAACAAATTGCAACCATTTTTTTAGAACCAACTGATTTGTTTAAATTATTAAAAAAGTAGTATTTTTGTTGCCAAAATATAACCCATGAAAGCAAAATTATATCTAACAATCTTATTACTAGTAATTACTAGCAGCGCAATGTCTGCAGTTTCATCGCCAAAAGACTCAATCAAAAACTGGGAGTTGAAATCTATCTTCGGTTTAAATGGAACGCAAACTTCGTTTGTTAATTGGGCAGCTGGTGGACGAAACAATGTGTCTGTTCTTGGATTCATTGATGCGTCTGCAAAATTTCAGAAAGCGAATATGAAATGGGTTACCGATTTTAAATACTCTCTGGGTGGTTTGAAATACATAGACAGTATCGGAAAAAGTGAAGGTCTTCAAAAAACAGATGATAGAATTGATATTTCTTCTTCTTTTGGTTATGAGTTCAAATCAAAATGGTTTTACACCGTTTTAGCTGGTTTCAGAACACAAAGTTTAGATGGTTTTAATTTCCCGAACGATTCTGTTCGAATTTCAACCTTTATGGCGCCAGGATATGTGAATATATCTGCCGGAATCGAATATGCACCAAGTAAAAGTTTTAATTGTTATTTTTCTCCTATTGCTGGAAAAGTAACCATTGTAAACAATCAAGTGCTTGCTGATGCAGGTTCATTTGGTGTTGCAAAAGCAACTTTTGATGCAGATGGTCTACAATTAACTGCTGGAAAAAGAGTAAGAAGTGAGTTCGGAGCATACTTCAGAGTGAAATTTGAAAAGGAAATCATGAAAAACATTGAAATGAAAACACGAATTGAATTGTTTACAAATTATTTAGTGAATCCTCAAAATATTGACATTAATGCAGAAAATATTTTTGCATTTAAAGTAAACGAATGGTTTTCTGCATCTTTAATTTGGAATTACATTTATGATGACGATATCAATATCCGTGACGGGAAAGGTGGATTTGGACCTCGCTCACAATTCAAGTCTGTTCTTGGTTTAGGCGTTTCTTACACACTTTCAAACATTCCAAAAAAGAAATAAGTTGAATTATTTTAGTGATCTTTCTCTTTGGTGGTTAATCCCGATGGGTCTTTTGGCTACCGGGATTGCCTTTTTTTATTATTACCGTTTTCAAAAAGAAGCAAGTTGGACAATTAAACAACGGCGATTGTTGTTTTCTTTGCGTGCCCTCGGACTTTTTCTTTTGTTGTTTATTCTAATAAATATTGTTTGGGAGACTATTAATTACAGAAAAGAAAAACCACTTTTGATTACTATTTATGACCAAAGTGCATCATTAAAAAATTACAAAGACAGCGTTAAAACAAAAAATGAAATTCTTAAATTAGATGCTGAACTGAAAAATCAGTTTTCTGATCGTTTCGATATTATTCAAATAAGTGCAGGTGAGCAAGTAGATGCATTCAAAGAACTAAAATTTAATCAGCGATTGAGTGATCTTTCTGCGCCTTTTCAACACATTCGAGATTTGTATTTCAATCGAAATATTGGTGGAATAGTTTTGGTTTCGGACGGAAATTTCAACAAGAATGTACACCCAATGTACGAAGCTCAACGGATAGAATTATCACCAGTTTTCACAATTGGAGTAGGAGACACTACCGTTCGTAGAGATGTGCTGGTGCGTTCAGTAAATTCAAATGAAGTAGCATTTTTAGGTCAATCTTTCCCGGTTCAAGGAATTATTGATATGCACCGATTGCCAAAAGGTCCGGTTCGGGTTTCATTAATGAACGCAGGAAAAACAATTCAAACAATTACAATTAGTTGTGAAAATCAATTATTTGATCAAAAAGAATTGTTGTTTTCAGTTGAAGCAAAAACAAAAGGTTTTCAGCGCTTCACGATTCAAGCTGAAGTTAAACCAGGAGAGTTTTCAAATAAGAACAATGCGCAAAGTTGTTTTGTAGAAGTGGTCGACAATAAAAGTAATATTGTTTTGCTCTCGAGCGCTCCACACCCAGATATTGCAGCTATTCGAGAGGTTCTTGAGGAAGATGCAAAAACAAAAATAGAGGCGCAATTAACATCAAATTTTAAATTAAATTCTTCACTTCCCAACTTGGTTGTGTGGTATGAAAATGGAATTTCACCAAATGCCGCTTTATTCAATTCTTTATTAGATAAAAATGTCCCTATTTTTCTTATTGTTGGTCCGAATGTAACTTCTAACGTCATTAATTCTTATGGTTTAAGCATGAAGCTTTCAAACCAACAAGAAGATGCATATCCGGTAATTTCTAAAAATTTGAATTCGTTTCAGTTCACGAATCAATTTACAGATGTAGTTCCTTTTTATTTGCCTGTGCGTGGCCGATTTGGTTCGCAAACACTTCCAGCAGATGCAGAAGTTGTTTTGGTTTCTCGGGTAGGAAGCATTGTTAAAAACGATCCTTTATTATTTTTCACTACAAAGAAACAAACCCGCTTGGGTGTTTTCTTAGGTGAGGGCTTGTGGCGATGGAAAATAAAAGAATATGCGCAAAAACAATCGATTGATGGGTTTCGTGAATTTCTTCAAAAAATAGTTCAATACCTTTCTGTAAAACAAAATACAGAGCCACTTCGAGTCACTTTTCCACGTCGTTTTAATATTGTAGAAGACATAGATGTGAAGGCAGAGTTTTACAATGAATCGATGGAATTGATTACAACTCCAGAAATCAAACTAAAAATCAAACAAGTAGGAGGTAAGTCTTTCGAGCAAGGTTTTTCACCTTTATCAAATTTCTATAAAGCTAGTTTAGGAAAGTTAAATGCCGGAACTTACGTTTGGGAAGTTAGTGCAAATTACAAAGGGAAAAAGTATTTAAAACGTGGAGATTTTGTTGTGGATAACATAGAGATTGAAGCATTAGATAATGTGGCAAATTTTTCTGTTTTAAATCAACTCTCAAAACAATCGAACGGAAAGTTTTTTCCTTTAAGTAAATCGAAAGATTTAATCAAAGAAATTAGTAATCGGAAAGATTTAAATGTCATTCAATTTGCTGATTCGGGTTACACTTCGCCAATAGATTGGTGGTGGATGTTTGCTTTGTTAATTCTTTTATTCAGTTTAGAATGGTTTCTGCGCAGATGGTATGGAAATTATTGATATTTGATTGAAAAAAGTGTTGCCCAATTGATTGTTTCAATATAGTTTGTAAATTCCTGTTTTTTTTCGCGGAAGTCTTTGTAAAAACGATTTTATGTTTAATTTTAACCCACGAAAAGTAATCTTATGAATTTACACGAATATCAAGGAAAGTCCATTTTACAAAAGTATGGCGTTGCAATTCAACGAGGAGTTGTTGTAGACAATGTTGCAAATGCGGTTGACGCAGCAAAGAAATTGACGGAAGAAACGGGTACAAGTTGGTACGTGGTTAAAGCGCAAATTCATGCTGGTGGACGTGGAAAAGGAGTAGTTACAGAAACTGGTTCTCATGGGGTTGTTCTTGCAAAAGGAATTGACCATGTGGAAGAAAAAGTGAAAGGAATACTTGGTGGTCATTTAGTTACTTTGCAAACTTCTGATACTGGAAAATTAGTAAGTAAAGTTTTATTAGCTGAAGATGTATACTACCCTGGTGAATCTGAAGTAGAAGAGTTTTATGTTTCTATTTTGTTAGACCGTGAAAAAGGGCGTAATGTAATTATGTATTCTACTGAAGGTGGAATGGATATTGAAACTGTTGCACACGACACTCCGCACTTAATTTTTAAAGAAGAAATTGATCCAAGAGTTGGTTTACAAGGTTTTCAGGCACGCAAAATTGCATTTAACTTAGGTTTAAGTGGTGAAGCGTTCAAACAAATGACGAAATTTATTGCATCTTTATATAACGCATATTTAGGTTGTGATGCTGCTATGTTTGAAATTAATCCAGTATTAAAAACTTCAGATAATAAAATTATTGCAGTAGATTCTAAAGTTACTTTAGATGGAAATGGTTTATACCGTCAGCCAGAATATGCTGCAATGCGCGATACTTCAGAAGAAGATCCGATGGATGTGGAAGCTGATGCCGCAGGTTTGAACTTCGTTAAATTAGACGGAAACGTTGCATGTATGGTTAATGGAGCAGGTTTAGCAATGGCAACAATGGATATTATTAAATATTCAGGTGGAAATCCGGCTAACTTCTTAGATGTTGGAGGAACAGCAGATGCAGAGCGCGTTGAGAAAGCTTTTCATATCATTTTGAAAGATCCGAACGTTAAAGCAATTTTGATCAATATTTTTGGTGGCATTGTTCGTTGCGATCGTGTTGCTCAAGGAGTTGTTGATGCCTACAAAAACATGGGTTCAATTCCAGTTCCAATTATTGTTAGACTTCAAGGAACGAATGCAGTTGAGGCAAAAAAATTAATCGATGAATCTGGCTTGAATGTTCATTCAGCAGTTTTATTACAAGAAGCTGCAGATAAAGTGAAAGCTGTTTTAGCATAAGATTATAACAAGAAATTGAAAAAAGGGAAAATTTAGTTTTCCCTTTTTTTTTTAAATTTTTTTTTTAATTCGAATTGCATACTTCAAATGCATTATTTTTCAATGATTTACTTTCCGAATCAAAATTTAAATCTATTTTCGTATCATGACTTTTAAAACCAATACTATGAAAACTAAATTTTTTTCACTCTTTTTATTCGGAGCGTTTCTTTTAACATCCACTACTTTAAGTGCTCAAGTAATTAAATTAAGGTCAACTGGCTTGGCATACAAAGTTCAAACAGACGATGAATGGTCTGATTGGTCAGATTTTGAAGACACAGATGTACTCATTACTTTAGATGTAGATAATTCTCGTTTTACAGTTTATTCTGCAGAAAAACAAGTATATGATATTTCTGAAAACGAAGGAATGACAACCGACAGTGATGGAGATGATTTTTATGCATTTTACTGCGTAGATCAGGACGGGAAAACATGTAGAATTCGTTTCGCTATATTGCACAGTCAGGATGAATCTATGCAATTGTATGTTGATTTCAACGACATGAAATGGGTTTACAATGTTAGAAACATTGAAGATTAGGGAATTCTCTTATTTCAAATAATTTTTGGGTGATCTATTTTAGGTCGCCTTTTTATTCACCAATTTTAACCTTCGCACCCAAAAACTTCGAATTTATTCCAAATAATATATCCCAAAAGACTTTCATTCGAGCAAATCGTTCCCGAAATTTTGTTTTAAATCCACGAGCTTTCGTAACGTCTTTTGCATTAAATCCATAACATTTTTGACCGAAATGTTCACCCAAATAAATCGCGCGTTCGTTGTGGAATTGCTGCGAAATAACAATGATTTCCTTTTGTCCAAAAACTTTTAGTGAACGTTCCATAGAATCCAAAGTTCGGAAACCAGCATAATCTAAAAAAATTCTATTTGCTGGAATTCCAGCCGCAATGAGCTCATCGCGCATGTCAGAAGGCTCATCGTATTGCTTGGTTCCATTGTCGCCACTCACTAAAATGTATTCAATTTTTCCAGCTTCGAAAAGTTCAACTGCTGCTTGAATTCTATTTGTAAAATAGGCATTCGCAAACCCATTTCGATTCATAGCAGAAGTTCCTAAAACCAAACCCACTTTCACTTTCGGACAATCAGAAACCGAAGAAAACACTTTTCCTTCGGCGTTTGAATTGATTGCGTAATTTGCTCCAAAGAACCAAAAAGCAAGGAATAGAGTGACAAATAAGACTATTTTCTTCAGATTTTTTTTCAAGAATTTCATGCATCAAAAATAACTTCTAAAATTGAATTTAGAGAATGTAAACAAAAAAAGGAATTTTAACTACGCTCAATTCTCTTTCTCAAATCTTTCAATTTTCAAAATCTTCTAATTTTCAAATCTAATCAGTTCTTCTTTATCAGAGATTGCTTTTCGAAACACTATCTTGCTGTCGAAAATATCCATCACAACGGTTTTCGTTAAATCTAAAGTGTCTCCTAGAATTGCTTTCGACAATTCATTCATAACTTGTTTTTGAATTGCTCTTTTCACAGGTCGTGCGCCAAAATGAGGATCATAACTCGAATCAACTAAATGATTTTTTGCTTCCTCAGTTATAAAAATGTGAATTCCTTTTTCAAGTAAAACCTTTTCTAATTGAGTAAGTTGTAATTGAACAATTTCTTTCAGGTAACGCTTGTTCAAAGGTGTAAAAACTATTGTTTCATCAATTCTATTTAAAAACTCAGGACGAATAGTTTGTTTCAACAACTCCATAACTGCAAATTTCGCTTTTTCTGTTGCAGCTTCCATTTCAGTTTCTTTCACTCCATCAAAAGCTTCTTGAATCAAGTGTGAACCTAAATTGGATGTTAAAATGATAATTGTGTTTTTGAAATTCACGACTCTACCTTTGTTATCAGTTAAATGACCATCATCTAAAACTTGAAGTAGAACATTGAAAACATCTGGGTGTGCTTTTTCAATTTCGTCAAACAATACAATCGAATAGGGTTTGCGACGAACGGCTTCCGTTAATTGTCCGCCTTCATCGTAACCAATATATCCCGGAGGAGCTCCGACTAATCTACTAACACTATGTTTTTCTTGGTATTCCGACATGTCTATTCGAATCATTGAGTTTTCATCGTTGAATAAAAAGTCGGCAAGTGTTTTTGCTAATTCTGTTTTTCCAACTCCGGTTGGACCTAAGAAAATAAAGGAACCAATTGGCTTTTTAGGATCTTGCAATCCGGCTCTCGATCTTCGAACAGCATCAGAAAGCGCCACAATTGCTTCTTCCTGACCAACAACTCGTTTTGCTAATTCGTCTTCCAAGCGAAGCAATTTCGATTTTTCACTCTCAATCATTTTTGAAACAGGAATTCCGGTCCATTTAGAAACCACATCTGCAATTTCTTCCACTCCAACTTCTTCTCGAATCAGTTTCGCACCTTTCTCTAGTTCATTTACTTTTTGTTTGGCATTTTCTAAAGTAATTTCAGAATCTTTAATTTTTCCGTAACGCAATTCGGCTACTTTTCCATAATCTCCAGCACGCTCTGCTTGTTCCGCCTCCAATTTTTGGTTTTCAATTTGTTCCTTTAATATTTGAACATTCTCAACCACCAATTTTTCTGCTTGCCAACGCGCGCTGAAACTATTTCGTTGTTCTTCGAGGAGTGTTAATTCTTTCGCAAGTTGATTCAATTTTTTAGCGTCATTTTCACGTTTAATTGCTTCTCTTTCAATTTCTAGTTGCATAATTTTACGGTCCATTTCATCCAATTCTTCTGGTTTCGAATTAATTTCCATACGTAATTTAGAAGCTGCTTCGTCAATTAAATCAATTGCTTTGTCGGGCAACTGACGGTCGGTAATGTAACGTTGCGACAATTCAACTGCAGCAATAATTGCCGCATCTTTAATGAGAACTTTGTGGTGATTTTCGTATTTTTCTTTTATTCCACGAAGAATTGAAATGGCATCTTCGGTTGTTGGTTCATCTACTAAAATGGTTTGAAAACGCCGAACCAATGCCTTGTCTTTCTCGAAATATTTTTGATATTCGTTCAAAGTTGTTGCACCAACTGCGCGTAATTCTCCCCTTGCTAACGCTGGTTTTAAAATATTTGCTGCGTCAATTGCTCCTTCACCTCCTCCAGCACCAACAAGTGTGTGAATTTCATCTATGAATAAGACAATATCTTCATTCGAAGTTACTTCTTTGATTACTGATTTAAGGCGTTCTTCAAATTCTCCTTTATATTTTGCTCCAGCAACTAAAGCACCCATATCTAGCGAATAAATAACTTTAGATTTTAGATTTTCAGGCACGTCTCCATCAATTATTCGATGAGCAATTCCTTCAGCAATAGCAGTTTTTCCAACACCTGGCTCACCAATCAGAATGGGGTTGTTCTTGGTTCTACGTGTTAAGATTTGGAGAACGCGTCTAATTTCATCGTCGCGACCAATTACTGGGTCTAACTTGCCAGCTTTTGCTAGCTCATTTAGGTTCCGAGCATATTTTTCAAGCGATTTGTAGTTTTCGTCCTGACTGTTTGATGTTACTTTTTCACCGTTTCGGAGTTCCATAATTGTGGCTTTTAGGTTTTTAGCGTTTACTTTTGCATCGCGGAGCACTTGTCCGCAGGCGTCTTTGGCATCAATTAATGCTAAAAGAATACTTTCAACAGTTACAAATTCGTCTCCTAAGTTTTTTGCAATTGTTTCTGCATTAGTTAAAACCTGATTTGTAGAAGGAGAGAGGTAGTTGGAAGCATTATTTACTTTTGGAAAAGTGTTTAAAATACTTTCGATAGTAGATTGAATGATTGCACTTTGAATTCCTAATTTAGAAAAAAGAAATGGTGCAACATCTTTGTCTTCATTCAGAATTGCGAGTAATAAATGACAATTTTCAATTGCTTGATGTTGTTTTTCTTGGGCTAAATGATGAGCAGATTGAATTATATTCTGCGTTTTATGTGTGAATTGTTCTGGTCTCATTTAATTGTTTTTTATTGTTCGACAAACCTTGAACCAAGTCGTTTGAACTTGGTTTTATATGACAAAATGACTGATTAATGTTTATTCTTTATTTATAAACAAGACAAAATGACTTATTTAGTTAAGGTTACATATAAAAAAAGACCCGAATTTCTTCGAGTCTAGATCAATTTATTTTTAAATTTTATTTCTTAAAGTTAGGAGCAACAACTAAATCTTTTGTTCCGTGTGTCCATGAATAGAATCCTTCGCCAGATTTCACTCCTTTTTTACCAGCAGTAACCATGTTTACGAGTAGCGGACATGGAGCATATTTTGGATTTCCGAAACCTGCGTGCAATACTTCTAAAATTGCTAAGCACACATCTAGACCAATGAAATCTGCCAATTGAAGCGGTCCCATCGGATGAGCCATTCCTAATTTCATGACTGTATCTATTTCTTCCACACCTGCAACACCTTCAAACAAGGTGTAAATTGCTTCGTTAATCATGGGCATTAAAATACGATTCGCTACAAAACCCGGGTAATCGTTCACTTCAACAGGAACTTTATTCAAACTTTTAGAAACCGTCATTATTGTATTCGTTACTTCGTTTGTAGTTGAATATCCACGAATGATTTCTACCAATTTCATTACTGGAACTGGGTTCATGAAATGCATTCCGATTACTTTTTCAGGACGATTTGTAACTGAAGCGATTTTCGTTATAGAAATGGAAGAAGTATTTGAAGCCAAAATTACGTTTTCGGCAGTTAAATCACTTAGTTGCTTGAAAATAGTCAATTTTAGGTCAATGTTTTCAGTAGCTGCTTCAACTACTAAATCTACGTTTTTGACTCCGTCTGCCATTGAAGTAAAAGTAGTGATATTAGCTAAAGTAGCATTTTTATCGGCCTCAGTTATTGCTTCTTTAGCAACTTGACGATCTAAATTCTTTCCAATTGTTGCTAAACCTTTGTCTAAAGATGCTTGTGCAACATCAATTAATGAAACTTTGTATCCAAATTGTGCGAATGTGTGCGCAATTCCATTTCCCATTGTTCCAGCGCCAATAACTGCTACGTTTTTCATGTTTTATTGTTGAAATTATTTTGCGAATTTAGTTATAAGATTTTGTCCAAACATCAATTTGTCCTTTTAAATTTTCAATTACTCTCTTCGCTTTCTCAGCTTCCTGCGTGCCAATCATAAACGTCTTTCCGTTTTTCATTTAAACACGAATTCCCATATTTCCTGAAACATTCATTAAGATGTCGTTAAAATTAAAAAGTTTAAAACGCAAGCCCCAGCCACCATAATCGCCAAAAGGATTGTATAGTTTTACTTCTAGTGTTTCAATATTTTCCCAAGATAAGGTTCGTTCTTTTCTGTGAAACGGAACATAGCGGTAATGAATTCCGCTAGAATCAATCCG
The DNA here is from genome assembly GCA_031409255.1 of Crocinitomicaceae bacterium. Lineage (GTDB taxonomy): Bacteria > Bacteroidota > Bacteroidia > Flavobacteriales_D > Crocinitomicaceae > Fluviicola. The sequence goes on along the minus strand of JANNWW010000027.1, from coordinate 9,747 downwards.
TGTTTTGAGTTTCATTGTGAACCAAAACCAGCTCACTAAACCAGTGCAAATAAAACCCCCAACTAATGTTTCGGTTGATTTGTTGTCGAAAAAATAAACACCAATACTTACTCCAATTGTTAAAAGAAACAGAATTATATAAATTAGATAATGCCAAGGTCGATTAAAACCTTGTGTTTCTTTAAATTCCATATTTGTATTTTTCATATTTAAAAGTATTCATTTTGAAACTAGATTAGATGGCGAAATCGTTAAATAGTTTTAAAATTTGAACAAAAAATTGATTTTTTTCTTTGGAATATTCAAATATGCAATTTTACTTACATTTCGAAATTTAAGTGTCCAGATGCTTATTTCTCCCAGTTTCAAAATAATCAAATATGGGGGTAATCAAATATGGGGGTAATTAAATATGTAAATAAACAAATAAACAAATAAACAAATAAACAAATAAACAAATAAACAAATAAACAAATAAACAAATAAACAAATAAGCAATTTTACTTACTCCTCCCAATTTTAGAGGTCTAGAAACAATTTTTTTTCACATTTCTTTTTTTAACTGCGCTAAAATCACTTCAATTTATTTTCAATACTTTTGTCTATGCAAAATAAAATAATTGATCTACGTTCAGATACAGTAACGCAGCCGTCAAATGCTATGCGCGAAGCCATGTTTTCTTGTAAAGTTGGCGATGATGTTTTCAACGAAGATCCATCTGTAAATGAATTGCAGTTCTTTGCTGCTGAATTATTCGGTAAAGAAGCTGCTTTATTTTGCTCTTCTGGAACCCAAACCAACCAAATTGCGTTGAATGTGCATTTAAAACCGGGTGGTGAAGTAATCTGTCACGAAGAAACACATATTTACAAATACGAAGGCGGAGGAATTGCCAAAAATTCGGGTGCTTCGGTTCGTTTACTCCGAGGAAATAGAGGTAGAATGAATGCAAACGATATTCTAAATGCAATTCATCCAGACGATATTCATTTTCCTCAAACTCAATTGGTTTCATTGGAAGATACGTCGAATAGAGGTGGAGGAGCAATTTATGATTTCGAAGAAATCAAAAGAATACGAAAAGTATGCTTAACTAACAATTTACCCTTGCATCTTGACGGTGCACGTGTAATGAATGCATTAGTTGTAACTAAAATTGACCTAAAAGAATATGCACAACAATTTGATTCTATTTCGCTTTGTTTATCGAAAGGTTTAGGTGCTCCAGTTGGTTCGTTGCTTCTTGGTTCGAAAGATTTTATTAAACAAGCTAAACGAATTCGTAAAGTAATGGGTGGAGGAATGCGTCAAGCTGGATTTTTAGCCGCAGCTGGTTTATATGCCTTGAAAAATAATGTAAACCGACTTTCAGAGGATCATCTTCACGCTAAAATGATAGAACAAACGTTATTAGCATGTGAATGGCTTAAAGAAGTTATTCCTGTTGAAACCAATATTGTGGTTGCAATTTTGAAAGATGAAAACAAAAGAGATGAAATTATTCAAAAATTAGCTGAAATGAACGTGAAAATAGTAGCTTTTGGTCCGGGAATGATTCGTTTTGTGACCCATTTAGATATTTCAAAAGCTGAAACAGAGCACGTTTGTGGAATTTTGAAAAGTATCAAATGAAAATCAACAAAATTGATTCGTTGCGTTTTTGCGCCTTTGTGCTTGCTAAGCGTAAAGCGTTTTTCTATTTTCTATTGATTTCACTTTTTATGTATTCATGTAATGAAACTTCAGAAAAACCAGCTAATTTTAATGATATTTCGCAACGAGAAGATTCAAAATATATAGAAAAAAAGAAGACAAAAGATACGCTAAAATCAGCGAAACCAGAAGAGAGTATTTTCCTTCAAACTTTCGATTCAATATACCCAGAAGCAAATTGGCAAAAATGGGACACGCTTTTATTCATAGATCGTTTCCGTCCGAAAAAAACTGAAAAATGGATACTCACCAACGAAAAAGATAGTTTAAACTTGTCGTTTTATGAGTTCAAAGATTCAATTCAAACACGAAACGCCTTCTTCAACTGGTTAGATTGTTTTGGTTCGAAAAAAAAGAGCCTAGAAATTGGTTCGAATATCCAATTAAAAGGAAGAAGCGTGCAAATTCTTGTTAATTCAACGAATATATTAGTTGTTGAAAGTATTCGAGCTTTAAATCAAGAAAAGTTAATTAAATCATTGAATTCCAATAATAAAGAAATTAATTATTTTTATTTAATTGATGCTCCCATTCGGAAGAAAACCACTTGGAGTAAAATGAATAAAGGAACAATCGAAAAACTTGAAAGAAATGATAAAATCCCTTAACAGAGGCTATATTTATGTGCAACCGAAGCAAGCGTTTTGTGATTGGGCAAAGAAAAACGATTCTGATTTTAACTTTAATGAAGAAGACGAACCTGAAGGTAGTGTTTATTTAATTGAAGAAGATTTCTTCGATTATGAGCCAATTTTAGAAGCCAATTTTAAAAAAATCATTCAAAACGAATGTACTGCAGTTTCAGAAGATGAAGTGGAAATTCCGAAATTGAATTTAGAGCAATTTCTTACTTGGTTCGACGTGAAAATTGGCGCAACAGTTTTTGATACCTTAACAAAGAAAAAATTGCTCACAGAGGAACTATAAAAGAAGCGTTCTATTTCATTGTTCTATATCGAATTCGTATTTTTGCAGAATGAAATTTACAATTGCACTATTTTTTCTCCTCAATTTGTGTTTTTTGAATGCACAGATAACTTTAAAAGGTAAAGTGACCTTTCAAAATTCAGGAAAACCGGCTGAATTTGTTTCTGTCATCATTAAAGGAACTTTAGATGGTACAACAACCAACGAAAAAGGAGAATATTCAATTACTTCGAGTGCTAGAGGTAATCAAGTATTACTCGTTAAAGGAGCTGAAGTAGACGAACAATTATTTCCAATTATCATCACTTCAGGTCCAACCATAATTCTCGATCTAATTATCGAAAAAACCAAACTAATAGAAGAGGTTGTTATTACTGCCGGAACGCTTGAAGCGAAAAATGACCGTGCTGTTGCTGTTCTAACTCCACTTGATATTGTAACAACGGCTGGTGGACAAGGCGATATTGCTGGAGCAATTCAAACACTTCCAGGTGTTCAGCGAAATGGTGGCGACCAAACTGGTCTTATGGTTAGAGGTGGAGATGTGAACGAAACAGTTATGATTATTGATGGTTTAGTTGCTCAGAATGCATTTAACTCATCCGTTCCGGGTGTTGCACAACGCACACGATTTAGCCCTTTTCAATTCAAGGGAACCTCATTTTCAACCGGTGGATACACTGCACGTTACGGTCAAGCACTATCATCTGTTTTAGATTTATCAACAAACGATTTACCTGAAAAGACAACATTAAATATTGGTGGAAACATGGCTGGATTGTCTTTTAGTGGAGCCAAGTTACTTAAAAACACAAGTGTAGAGATGAACGCGAATTATCAAAACGTTTCTCCTTATTTTTTACTTGCTCAATCAACTGTAGATTTTTACAAAGCTCCACAAGGCTTTGGAATCGGCGGAAGAGTGGTTCACCAAACAGAAACACGTGGAATGTTTAAAACCGCTTTTAACCAAACTTATACCAATACTGGAATCAATATTCCGAGTCCAATTGTTGGCGGACAGACAATTAAATTCGGAATTGAAAACGAAAATACGTACATAAATTCGTCATATAAAGAACGATTGGGTGAAAAATGGACCTATTTTACTGGTTTTTCCTTATCAAATAATACAGATGTAATTGAATGGGACAACTTGAATGTTTACCGAGACGATAAACGTGTTCAAGGTAGATTAGAGTTTACAAATTTTGCCACAAATCGAATTAAAATTTTGATGGGACTTGATATGCAACGTTTTGGATTTACGCAGCGTTTTGATACTTTACTCGGACAATTCAATGAATTCATGCCTGCAGCATACATAGAATCAGACATCGTTTTAAGTGCTCGTTTTGCAATTAAGCCAGGCGTAAGAGCTGAATATTCTAAATTAATTGACAAAGGAAACGTTTCTCCGCGTTTAGCAATGGCTTTCAAAACATCAAAATTGAGCCAAATTTCTATTGCCTCTGGTTACTTTTATCAATTGGCTTCAGCAAATTATTTGTTACAAGGATACAAACCAAATTTTCAAGAGGCATTACATTTAATGGCCAATTACCAAGTGAATTCTAACGACAGGATTTTTAGAATTGAAGGATATTACAAATCATACGACCAACTTGTTCGCGAAAACGGAGTTGCGTTCACGCCAAATCAGTTCCGTTTTGATTTCGGTATGGTAGATAATTCTGGAAGCGGATATGCGCAAGGAATAGATTTTTTCTTCCGCGACAAAAAAACAATTAAGAACTTCGATTACTGGATTTCATATAGTTTTATTGATACCAAACGTTTGTATCAAAATTACACAGACAAAGTTCAACCAGATTACGTTTCTACACACAATTTGAATGTAGTTACAAAATATTTCGCAGAGAAATTACAAACCTCTTTTTCAGCTACGTATAGTTTCTCAAGTGGCCGTCCGTTCTACAACCCAAACACAACAAGTTTTCTTTCAGATAAGGCACCAGATTACCACAACGTTGCAATTACCGCTGCTTATTTAACTTCAATTAAGAAAATGTTTACCGTTTTTTACCTGAGTATAGACAATGTGATGAATCAGAAAAACGTGCTCGGATACCGCTATAATTTCGATGGTTCGGAACGATATGAAATTCAACCGCCATTTTATTTCAATATATTTTTCGGATTTAACCTTTCGTTAACGGAGTTTAACAAAGATGAGTTGTAGTTTTAACCAAAATTTTAAAAAATGAAAAAAGTAGTTCTATTAATCGCATTAATTTTCTCCGGAATTGTATCAGCTCAAAAGCACAATCTTGAAATGATTACAGAAGCGAATAACTTATTAGTTGGTTTTGATTCTAACCGAACAGTTGCTGGTTGGAAAGCTAAAATGGCTGATTTTACTTTGCTTAAAGCCAAATATCCGGCTTCATGGGTGCCAAGTTATTACATAAGTGTGTGCGCAATTCAAGCTTCTTTTTTTGAAGAAGAAAAAGCAATGGATTTGAAAGATTCATACATCGATTTTGCGGAAGCCGAATGGGCTGGTGTGTCTGAAACATGTGAGTCTAAAGATATCCATCATGTTTTATTAGCTTTTTTTGCTAATGCAAGATTATCTGTTGATGGAAACAAACGCTGGCAAAAATATGGCAAGATTTTTCAAGCTGAGTTAGATGCTGCTAAAGAAATTAACAAAGAAAATCCGCAGATTAATTATTTAAAAGGAGTTTCCTTGTTTTTTACACCAAAATTTGCTGGAGGTGGACCGAAAAATGCACTTCCTTATTTAGAAAGTGCAAAAGAGCGTTATGAAAAATTACCAATTCGAAGTGCTGAAATTCCTTTTTGGGGTGAAAGTTTCAATGCTTTTTATATTTTAGAATGCTCGAAAAAATAACCCGAATTTATTCCTGTTTTTATAGTTTAAAACCTGATTTTTATCATAAATTTAATTCCTTAGTTTAAGTATATTTGAAATTAAATAAATTAAATTTAGTAATATGAAATATTTAATACCTTTTGATTTTAGCTCTGTCTCAATAAACGCTTTAAATCAAACAATTGATTTTGCTTCCCATGATGGAGGAGATTTGCATATTGTTCATATAGTTTCGGAAAATGAAGATGTATATGCAAAAAATCTTTTGTTGAAAGAATACATCAATAGTTTATCGTTTCCTTCAAACGTTGTTATTTCTTGTCAGGTTTCTGTTGGAGAAGTATATAAAGACATATGTAAAATTGCTGAATATATTTCTGTAGATATAGTTATCATGGGAACCCATGGTGTGGAAGGAATGCAAAAACTATTTGGAAGTCACGCAGTTAAAATCATTCAAAATTCTTCAGTACCTTTTATCATTCTTCAAGAAGGAGCCAAGTTGTCTGATTTGAAGAAAATTGTAATGCCTATTTCAATTGAAAAGAAAAGCATTCAAATTTTAAAATACGCTGCTAAATTTTCAAAGTTATTCAATGCAGAGATTCATCTTGTTGGAAGAGTTCACGATGATGAATTCCTAAAACGAAAGGAAAACGTGAATGTTTTGTTAATAAACGATTATTTGGTTCAAAATAATATTAAACATCACTTCGAAATTGTAAATATTTCTAAATCCGACTTTTTAGAGTATGTTTTAAGTTATTCGGTAAAAATTCAAGCTGAGTTAATTGCTACTTCTTACTTTTCAGATTCATTACTGCCTGTTTTTGAAAAGTTTGTGCAAAATCTGATTGTAAACGAAACTAAAATTCCTGTTTTATGCGTGAACTCTCAATCATTGTCAAAAATTGATTCTACTTTGAGTTTCATGACAATCTAATTCTACTTTTTTAGATGAAAACTAATTATTGAAAAATGAATAGGGTGTGTTAATTCGTTAATTAATGTCTCTATTGTCTATCGCATTATTTGGCGAAGGAATTCTAGAGTTTGAAATGAAGAATTTAGCTTAAATCATTTAAATTTAGATGAATTAGACTTGAATTATAATAGCGTTCATCAAAACTAACTTCTTCAGAAAGCCATTCCGGTTTATTGAATGCTTCTTCTTCAGATTTTAATTCAATTTCGGCCACAATTAAACCTGCTAATTTCCCGTGAAAGACATCTATTTCCCAAGTGTGGCTGTTAAAATGAAATTCATAACGCTCTTTTTCTATTTTAAATTCACAAAAACAAGACAAAAGTGTTTTCGCCTCTTCTAGCGGAATTTCATATTCGAATTCAGTTCGTGTAATTCCTTTTGTTGAACCTTTGATGGTTAAAAACCCTTTTTCACCTTTCGTTCGAACTCGAACTATTGCATTTTGCGTATCGCTAATATAACCTTGTTGAATAGATTTCGATTTTAAACTAGGTAGAAGAGAATGAATAGATTCTTTTACCAGAAATTTACGTTCTATTTCTTTCATTTGAATAGATTTTGAAAAAATGAGTACAAAAAAAATCCTGCTGAAAACAACAGGACTTTAATATATCGTTTAGTATGATCGACTTATTTTGAAAAACTTCTTTTTTCCTTGATACGAGCAGATTTACCTGTGCGCTCACGGAAGTAGAATATACGAGCTCTACGAACAGCTCCTCTTTTCAGAATAGAAATATTCTCAACAAATGGAGAAGCAATTGGGAAAATACGCTCTACACCAATGTTTCCTGACATTTTACGAACTGTAAATGTTTCAGTTGTTCCAGAACCACGACGTTGCAAAACTACTCCTTGGAATAACTGCGTACGCTCTTTGTTTCCTTCTTTAATTTTATATGATACGATAACGGTATCACCAGCTCCGAATGCTGGAAATTCCTTCATTTCTACTAACTCTTTCGTAAGTTTTGTAATAAAATCCATGACCTTAATTTTCTTTCTCTATCCCTTAATTGGGGTGCAATATTAGTGATTTTTTTTCAATTAAAAACGTATCAAGTATTTTTTTTCAAAAAAAAACATAATTTCCGTTCAAATGAATCGAAAAAATCGCTTTCGCATTTGATTTCTACAAATTTACGTATCTTCGATTCCAAAAAAAAATAATTAGAATGAAAAAAATAACTTTTTTACTACTTTTTTTTACTGCAACAAAACTAGTTGGTCAAACGAACGCAGAAAAAGAATCCGAAATGAAACCTGCTTTGTGGTTAGATATTTGGGATCAAAAACAAGCAAATGAAACGTTTAAAATAACTTCTATTGGTTACAACGATATACCAAAAGATGTTTTTTACCGCGGAACCCTAGTAGAATGTCTTGAATTTGATGATGCAAACGGACACCATATTTTGTTCCTAACTCAGACCGGTAAATTTCCAGTTAGTGAGAAAGATGCAAATGGTAAATATGTGAAGAAAAATGACCGTGCAGAATTGTATGCCTATATGTATTCCAAGAGTGGAAATGCAGCTTATCGAAATACATGGAAAATGATGGATGCTCAAGATTGTGATAATTTTGATTTATATGTTGGGTTCTCAGAAAAATCTCTTTCTATTACAGATGTTGATGGCGATAATATTGCAGAGGTTTCATTTCAGCACACAAAATCTTGTCGTTCAGATGTTTCGCCTGCTGATCGTTTTTTAACCATGTATCAGAGTTCTCAGAAAACACAATTTATTGGAATTACACAAATAGATGGTATGCCAATAGAAGTTCCGAATAAAATTATTAAAACGCCTATTTCTCCTGAATCGGAACAATTATTAGAGGAAAAATGGAAGCTGATCTCTGAAGATAAATTTAAACAATTTCAATAAAAATGGAAATAATAGGTAGAAAAGATTTTGTCTCCTTTCCTGCTTTCGGTTTGTTTGATGTTCCAGTAAAAATTGATTCTGGTGCATATACCTCTTCTATGCACTGTTGTAAAATTGAGAAAATAGAAGAAAACAAAGAAAACTTTTTAAAGGTTATTTTTCTAGATGTTAATTACTCAGGTTATACTGGCGAAGAATTTACATTCAGTACATTTAGAGAAAAGAAAGTGAAAAGCTCGAACGGAGAGTCTCAAAAACGTTATTTTATTAAAGGAACAATTCGACTCTTTGATAAAGAAATTGAAACTTTTTTTTCACTAACACAACGTACGGGTTTGAGAAATCCTATACTTTTGGGGAGAAAATTGCTTAACAAACGTTTTTTAGTAGATTCTTCAAAAATTAATTGCTCTTTTGAGCACGAAAAACAAATCAATAAATGAAAATTGTTGTGCTTTCGCGGAATGCGAATCTTTATTCAACACGCAGACTCATTGAGGCCGCAGAACAGCGCGGACATGAAGCGCTAGTAATAGATCACTTGCGTTGCAATATCGAAATTGAACAAAAAGGTCCTTCGCTATACTACGGTTCAGAATACCTTGAAAATGTAGATGCAGTTATTCCGCGAATTGGTGCCTCAGTTACGTTCTACGGAACAGCTGTTGTGCGCCAGTTTGAAATGATGCAAGTATTTTCGGCAGTTAGCTCACGTGGAATTGTTCATTCGCGCGATAAACTTCGATGCTTACAAGTGCTCTCGAAAGAAGGAGTGGGCTTGCCCAAAACTGTTTTCACAAACTATTCACGAAATGTAGAACATGTTGTAGAATCTGCTGGCGGAGCACCAGTTGTGTTAAAACTTTTAGAGGGAACTCAAGGTTTAGGTGTAGTTTTGGCTGAAACACAAAATGCAGCTCAATCTGTTTTAGAAGCTTTTAACGGTTTGCGCGCTCGTGTAATTGTACAAGAATTTATTCGCGAAGCAAAAGGAGCAGATATTCGTGCTTTTGTTGTAAATGGAGAAGTGGTTGGATCCATGAAAAGACAAGGTAAGGAGGGCGAATTTCGTTCAAATTTGCACCGCGGAGGTTCTGCTATGCAATTCGAATTGTCTGAAATTGAAAAAGAAACAGCAATAAAATCTGCAGAAGCCCTCGGCTTAGGAATTGCTGGTGTTGATATGCTCCAGTCTGAAAGAGGTCCGCTTGTTTTAGAAATCAATTCTTCTCCTGGTTTGGAGGGAATTGAAAGAGCCACTGGTGTTGATATTGCATCAAAAATAATTGCATACATTGAAAAAAATGTAAATTAAAGATGATCAAACGCTTCTCAATTTTAGGAACAGAAATTTTGCCAGGCACAGAAG
>JANNWW010000026.1:0-20279 GCA_031409255.1 Crocinitomicaceae bacterium | reverse complement strand
ACCCAATCTCCGTCAACAAACATTTCAATTCCCTGAGAATCAAAGTCAAAAATGGTGTCTGAGTTTTTTTGATGCACCATGTCAAGATGCGACTGAAGAACCACAGTTTTGCGATTTTCCATTCCGCTTGTAGCAGCTTTTTTGATTATTACGTTTCCAATTCGGTCTTGAATTGTTTCTAATCCGAGCGTTCTGCCGAAATTTAACATGAATTCAATAACTCGTTCTTCTTTTTTAGACGGACGAGGAACTGCGTTTAAATCTGCGAAATGATTCCAAAGTGAGTTTGGTTCTAAGTTTTTGATTTCCATTTTTATGTATTTTTTGTTGGAAGTATAGCTGTAATTTCAATTTCTATTTTAATTTGTTCATTTACAAGTGGTGAACAAATAGCAGTGCAAGCTGGGAGAATTTCGCCAAAATATTTTTTAATAACAGGCCATGTTTGCTCAAATTCTGAGGGATTTGCAATGTAATAAATTACTTTAACAACATGATTGAAATCTGTTCCAGCTTCTGTTAATGCAAATTCAATGTTTTTGAAGGTTTGTTCGGTTTGAGCAACTATTCCTTCTTTTAATTCATTTTTTAAATAATCGTAGCCAGTGCAACCAGATACAAAAACCCAATTATCTACAACAACAGCTCTTGAAAACGAAACTTTTTCTTCAAAAACAGATCCGCTCGATATTTTCTTGATATTCATTTTTAAACTATTTTAGGAATTACGCACGTTGTAAATTCGATTTATCCACAAATCTTCCACTTTTGTTCGGGCCCAAGGTGTTTTACGTAGAAACTTCAAACTCGATTTTACGCTCGGATCATTTATGAAACAATTAATTTCAATCAATCTTCCCAAGCGCTCAAATCCAAACTCTTGTTCTAAATCGATAACTATTTGTTCTAGTTTTACTCCGTGTAGTGGATCCATATTTTTATGTAGAATTAAGAATACAGAATGAAGAGTTTTCGATGATTGAAATTCTCATCATTCTGAATTCAATATTCTTAATTTGAAAGTTTTCTATATTTTATTCGCTTTGGCACAACATCACCTAATCGTTTTCGTTTGTTTTCTTCATATTCTGAATATGAACCTTCAAACCAAACAACTTCTGAATCGCCTTCGAATGCAAGAATATGCGTGCAAATTCGGTCTAAAAACCACCTGTCGTGAGAAATTACTACTGCACAACCCGCAAAACTTTCAATTCCCTCTTCTAGTGCTCTCAAAGTGTTAATGTCAATATCATTCGTTGGTTCATCAAGTAATAAAACATTTGCTTCCGTCATTAAAGTCATGGCCAAATGCAACCTATTTCGCTCACCACCAGATAAAACGCCTACTTTTTTACTTTGATCTGAACCTGCAAAGTTGAATTTAGATAAATACGAGCGTGAATTAATTTTCTGATTTCCGATTTCTATGAACTCGTTTCCTCCGCCAATTACTTCAAAAACTGATTTGTTGTCATCAACATCTTTGTGTGTTTGATCAACATATCCAATTTTAACCGTTTCACCAATATTAAATTTACCGCCATCTGGTTGTAATTCATCCATTATCATTTTGAAAATAGTTGTTTTACCAGCTCCATTTGGACCAATAATTCCAACTATTCCTGCTGGAGGTAATGAGAAGCTTAAATTATCGTATAATAATTTATCTCCGAATGCTTTTGCAACATTTTCTGCTGAAATTACATTTGTACCTAAACGCGGACCATTTGGAATTGGAATTTCCAATTTAACTTCCTTGTCTTTCATGTCTTCCGACATCATTTTATCGTAATTACCAATACGGGCCTTGTTTTTAGCATGTCGTCCTTTCGGATTCATTCGAACCCATTCAAGTTCTCGGGCTAACATTTTTTGACGTTTCGACTCCGTTTTTTCTTCTTCTTTTAATCGATTTCCTTTTTGTTCTAGCCAAGAAGAATAATTGCCTTTCCAAGGAATACCCTCTCCTCTGTCTAATTCTAAAATCCAGCCAGCAACATTATCTAAGAAATAACGGTCGTGTGTTACGGCAATTACAGTTCCTTGATATTGCTGTAAATGCTGCTCTAACCAATCAATAGATTCAGCATCTAAGTGATTCGTAGGTTCATCCAATAATAAAATGTCTGGGTTTTGAAGCAATAATCTGCAGAGAGCAACTCTACGTTTTTCACCTCCAGATAATGTTCCAATTAATTGATCGTCTGGCGGACAGCGCAATGCATCCATCGCTCTGTCTAATTTATTGTCTAATTCCCATGCGTCTAGCGCATCAATTTTATCAGAAACAACTCCTTGTCGCGCAATTAGCTTGTCCATTTTGTCTGGATCATTCAAAATTGCTTCGTCCATGAAACCAGCGTTAATTTCTTCATATTCTTTAAGAACATCAACTATTTCTTGGCAACCTTCCATTACCACTTCCTTCACTGTTTTTTTCAAATCAAGATCTGGTTCCTGTGGCAAATAACCAACACTATAACCGGGTGAGAATACCACATCTCCTTGAAAATTTTTGTCTAAACCAGCAATAATTTTCATTACTGTTGACTTTCCTGAGCCATTTAATCCAATAATACCGATTTTCGCTCCGTAAAAGAACGAAAGGTAAATGTTTTTAATTATTTGTTTTCCTTGAGGTGTAACTTTAGATACACCAACCATTGAGAAGATTACTTTCTTATCGTCTGACATAGTATTGATTTTCGAAATATAATAGTCAAAGTTAGCAATTTTACTAGCTTAATTAGGAAAAAAAAGGAGAGATTGTAGTTAATAGTTTAAACAGCAAGTTGTTTAATTCCACAAGAGCGAATGAAAGTGTAAATTAAAGGGTGTGGAAGTTCTCTTGTAGAACTAATTTGCGGACAAAAGCCACAAGCAACAAAAAAAGCGTGTTTTTTGAGACTAATTATTTCAGGATCTTCAAACTGATTAATTGCTTCAATGTCTATAACTTCACTTTTAAGAGCTGAAATTAATTGCGGATACATGCTGAATCTTGCAGATGTGAGTTCGTCTTTACTTCTTACATCGTATAGTTGAGTAAATGCTTTTGATTGTGGGTGAAGGGAAATTCGTTCGAAGGTATTTCCTCCAATTAAATTGTCAGAAATTAATTTTTCACCATTAGAATTGAGGTTATTTTTTACTACTAGAACCTCAAGCAGGTTTTTGAATCCATCTCCAGTTATGAACACAGGTGAATTTTGTTGCATTAACAAATCGATTACTCCATTCATGAAAAAAGTATTGATAAACGGACCTGGTGCAATCCAAAATCCATCGTAGTTTGAAAACTGTTGGGCTTTCATCGACAATACGTCGTTTACTTTTAACCAATAATAAGAAACTTCAACTTCTAAAAAACGAGCGGCATGGTCTATAGCCAAATTGGTAGCATGATGCGTATTATAAGTGAAGTTAAAATCTCCTATTACACCTATTTTAAACTGCTCCATTTTATGGGTAAATTAAAAAGCCATTCAAAAAGAATGGCTTTCATTAATTTTATCGTTTAAACCAACCCTTGTATACAGCGTTGGTAATGTTAACGGGTGTCGAATCTGCAACGTTGAAGACTGTGCAATTAAAAGCACATGTAAACTTTGAATAATCACCTGAATTGTCAGATTCTTGAACAATGTTTGTGAAAGCTACTGTTGTAGGTATTCCAGATAAAGTTGGATTTGATCTGAAAACTTGACCTAGATTATCTCTGTAAATGACTTCAAAACCACTAACAGCTTGATAACTATAAATAGGATTATTGTTAGTTGTAAAGAAAGCATTGAAAACTGCTAAAAGAGGATCCTGATTGTTAACTGAAGCATCAAAAGACAAACTTCCCAAGTTTAGCTTCATTGATGTAAGCGTTTGGCCAGATTTAAAGTCTGCGTAGTAAATTGCTGTTGAAGGAGTTGGTGAAGGTTGAATTGTTTTCACTTTTGAAGCTTCTAAAGAAAAACCTTCCACATTTTCTGTTAACTCTATGCCTGTTCCATTTATAGTTCCAGTGAACTTAGCGCTTAATTCAACTTTTGGCTGTGGCGCAGGAATAACTTCGTGATCTGGACAACCAGTAAGTATCATTGAACCTAAAATGAATAATGCAATCGTTTTTTTCATGGTAGCTTTATTTTATATAACTCGAAATTACATTTATTTACGGAATAAATCAAAAAAAGTTTAAAAATAATTTAGAAAGAAAATCATGCACGCATCTGATAACGTGTTTTTGGTAAGCAATAACTAGGAAGAAAAACCAAGTTTTCCTCTGTATTAATATCCAATATTGAAATTGTATTTCCATCATTTATTGAATGTTCAACTAAATTTGTTTCAAAATCAAAACTTATTCCTCTTGCGCTACACTCATTTAAAAAACGATTAAATGAGTTTGAACTTAAAACAAAATCTGAATTGTATTTTCTGCCAGAATCAAATACCTCGCAGTTCATAAGAATTCCTTCGTAGTTACTTTCGAAAACGATACGTTTTACTAAAATGCTGTTTAAAAATGTTTCCATAACCTTTAATTTTTGACAAAGTTATGCTCTGAAGGTCGTAAACTATTTACGGTCTACTTTTCTTCCTTGAAATTAGCTCTTTTATTTGATTTTATAAAATCAGAAACTAAAAACGCAAGTGCTTTTCCAACAATTAATGCTTCAGATTCATTCATTGGCGCTGCTTCTGGTAAATGTAAGTAGGAGCAATTTTTATTGGATGAAAATAAGCGCACATATTTCCTTGCTTGCTCCAATGTTACCCCAGAAGGCGAAATGGCGCTGCTTGGCATGTAGGCTATTGAATCTAAATCTAATTCCAATCCAAAATATTCTTTTTCTAAATAGTTCTTCGCTTCTTGTAAATGCTGTTCAAATAGCTGACCATCATCTAGCCACGATTCGAAAAAACAAAAATATGCATTGGCTTTTTCTAATTCTTCAAATATATGCTCATTGTTGTAAGATTCATGCAATCCTAATACAGCATATTTGTTTAAATAAGTTTGTTCGCTTGCATAAGAAAAGGGATTTCCTGAATGCCTGCCGTCTGTTTTTCTGAAATCGGCGTGTGGATCTAAATTTACAACTCCAATAGCTTTTTGGTGAAAATTTGCTGCAGATTTTATTAATGGATAGGCATTGTTGTGCCCGCCACCAATTACGATTGGAATTCCGCCTTGATTAAAAATAGTACTAGCCCAACTAAAAAGCAGTTCGTCTAATTCATCAATCCATTCAAAAGTTGGCGATTCATTCGACTGATTAAGCGTTACCATTCCTGAGAAACATATTTCATCACCAACCAGAAAGCGATTCGATTGCATGTTTAAAAAACGGTTTGCAAA
Organism: Crocinitomicaceae bacterium; assembly: GCA_031409255.1. Lineage (GTDB taxonomy): Bacteria > Bacteroidota > Bacteroidia > Flavobacteriales_D > Crocinitomicaceae > Fluviicola. The sequence continues at coordinate 14,920 of JANNWW010000026.1, read as the reverse complement.
AGCTTGAAAGCCAAATTCTGCTCCGGTTTTTCCACCGTTTAATTGCGGACCAACAGATTCGCAAACACCTAAAACCTGATATTTTGAAGAAGTATTTATTCCAGTCTTAACTTTTTGGCCAAGTTTGATTTCTCCTGCTCTTACAGTGAAATTGTTTGAAATCCATTCAGGAGAAATTTCTGTAAAAGAAAAACGAGTTGGATTTAACATATAAAAGGATTCATTAATTCTAGGAAATTAGTAGGCGCTGTTGTTGGTCGCATTGTTTCTTTGTTTACAAAAACGAGTGTTGTATTTGCAGTTGAGCACAATGTGCCTTTTTCATTGTAAAGTTCGTATTCAAAATAAATACGCGCCCCACTTAATTTAGTTATTTTCGTTTTGATGGTCAATAAGTCGTCATAATAAGTAGGTCGAAGATAATCTACATTGAATTGACTAACAGGAAGCATAACACCCTGTTCTTCAAGTTGTTTGTATGACATTCCGATTTGACGGAGCGCCTCTACTCTGCCCACTTCAAAAAATGATGCATAATTCCCATAATAACAATAGCCCATTTGGTCTGTTTCACCATAGCGAACTCGAAGTGAAATTTCTGAAGAAAAGTTAAAATTCATACAACGAAGGTACATTTTTTATTGGCAGTTAAAAATTGGCTATTAACAATTGAAATATGTTAAAATTCAGAAAAATTAATTTTTAATTAATCGTTAAATTTATATTATTAAGCTATAAATTTTGTATATTCGCATGTAAATCAGTTGATTTAATGATTTAGTTAAATTTATGCTTGAAGTAAGTCGAAATACACTTGTAAAACATTTTTAATAATCAATAGCAAACCAACTTTTTTTTTAACTTTTTTCTATCAAAATTTGTGCTATCGAAAAGTTCAGAACTAACTACTGAGTTTTGAACGGATTACAAAGCTAAAAAAATATTAACAATACTAACGTGAATAAAATAATGAGTTTAAACCATAACAAAGTATGGGGCGCATGCCTAGACGTGATAAAAGACAATTTATCTGCAGTTTCTTTTAAGACTTGGTTTGAACCGATTATTCCTGTTAGACTTGAGAACAACACGCTAACTATTCAAGTTCCGTCTCATTTCTTTTACGAATGGTTAGAAGAGCATTACATTGGCTTGTTGAAAAAAGTAATCAAAAAAGAAATTGGTTCTGAAGGCATGTTAGAATACAGTATTGTAATGGAAAACTCATCTAGCAATGCGAGTCCTTACACTGTAAAACTTCCGGCAAACAACAATAAAATTGTCAAAAACGACCCGGTAAACATGCCATTGAATACGGAATCTCCTATTCGCAATCCGTTTGTTATTCCAGGTTTGAAAAAATTAAACATCGATTCTAACTTGAATCCTTCTTGGTCTTTCGAGAATTTCATTGAAGGAGATTGTAACCGTTTAGCAAGATCTGCTGGTTATGCTGTTGCTAATAAACCAGGCGGAACAGCGTTTAATCCTTTACTTCTTTATGGAGGATGTGGATTAGGTAAAACGCATTTAGCACACGCTATTGGAATTGAAGTGAAAAATCAGCATCCAGACAAAACAGTTTTGTACGTAGGTTCTGAAAAATTTGCACACCAATTCATTGATGCGATTAAAAATGGCAACACAAATGATTTCATTCATTTTTATCAAATGATTGATGTTTTAATAGTAGACGACGTTCATTTCTTTGCTCAAAAAGAAAAAATTCAGGATGTATTCTTCCATATTTTCAACCATTTACATCAGAATGGAAAGCAAATTATTTTAACATCCGACAAAGCTCCGGTTGAATTACAGGGAATGGATCAGCGTTTACTTTCACGTTTTAAATGGGGATTGTCTGCAGATTTATCTATTCCTGATTTAGAAACGCGAATTGCTATTTTAGAAAAGAAAATTTACGGAAATGGCATTGAATTGCCAAGAGATGTAATTGAATATTTAGCTTACAGCATCAATACAAATATTCGCGAAATGGAAGGTGCAGTCACTTCCCTCCTTTTCCAAGCATCTCTGAATAAAAAGACAATGAGTTTAGAATTAGCTAAACAAATGATAGATAAGTTCGTGAAAAACACCGCTCGCGAAGTTTCAATAGATTATATCCAAAAAGTAGTGTGTGATTACTTTGCACTTCCAATGGAAATGTTGAAATCTAAAACACGTAAGCGAGAAGTAGTTCAGGCGAGACAGATTTCAATGTTCTTTGCTAAGAAAATGACTAAATCGTCACTTGCAAGTATTGGAGCACATTGCGGAGGAAAAGATCACGCAACAGTTTTACATGCTTGTAGAACAGTAACAAACCTATCAGAAACCGATAAGCAATTCAGAGTTTACTTAGAAGATTTAGAAAAAAAGTTAACAATTCAATAAAAAATTAATCCCGTTAGAATATTCTGCGGGATTTTCACATTTAAAAAACAACTAAAATGGAAAAAGAAAATCTATTCAATTACGCGCCAATCATTATTCCTTTATTGATTGCTTTGGTGGTGTTTTTTAAATCATTTATCATTGTTCAAGAACAAACTGCAGTAATTATTGAACGACTAGGAAGATTTCACAGTGTACGCCAATCGGGTTTGGGAATGTTAATTCCATTCGTAGACAAAAAACGCGCTTTAGTAAATTTACGAGTGCAACAAATTGATGTTACTGTAGAAACAAAGTCTTTCGACGATGTTTTTATTAATTTGCAAGTTTCAGTTCAATATGAAATTGGAAGAGAAAAAGTGAAAGATGCCTATTATTCATTGACAAATGCACACAATCAAATTTCCGCATACATTTTTGATGATGTTCGATCTGAAGTTCCGAAATTAGAGCTAGACGATGTTTTTGCCAAAAAAGAAGATATTGCCTCAGCTGTACAGCAAAATATATCTGAATCTATGCAGATTTATGGCTACACTATTATTAAAGCTTTAATTACTGATATTGATCCTGACCATAAAGTGAAGGAATCTATGAACAGAATTAATGCTGCAAAACGTGAAAAAGAAGCTGCATTGCAAGAAGCGGAAGGAAAAAAGATTCGTATAATTAAAGAAGCCGAAGCTGAAGCTGAGGCAAAACGTTTATCTGGAGAAGGTATTGCTCAACAACGTTTAGAAATTGTGCGTGGTTTCAAAGAATCTGTTCAAGATTTCCAAAGTTCACTTCAAACTGTTTCTCATGAAGAAGTAATGCAATTTGTATTGATGACACAATATTTTGACACAATTAAAGACATTGGGGTTCACTCTAATTCTACAGCAATTTTGATTCCTCACTCTCCAGGTGGAATGAAAGATTTTCAAGATCAAATTATGCAAGGAACATTTCTAGCAAATAAATTGAATACAAAGAACGACGGTAAAAAACCTGAATAATTCTTTTGGCTTGATAAATAACACTTATCGAACAATTTTAGCATCTTCGATTGGCGAATACCGCGAAAAAGGATCTAAATTCTTTGCATATACTTTTCCAGTTCGTTCCGAAGAAGAAATAAAAGCGCATATTCTACTTCTTCGTAAGAAAAATCCTCAAGCTGTTCATGTTTGTTCTGCCTTTCGATTGGGTTATAAAAAGGAACATTTCCGCTCTTCTGATGATGGTGAGCCATCTAATTCTGCCGGACCGCCTATTTTAGGGCAAATACAAAGTTTTGATCTCACAAACACATTAATTGCGGTTGTTCGCTATTATGGAGGAACAAATTTGGGTGTTGGAGGATTAATTAATGCCTACCGAACTGCCGCAAAAGATGCAATTGAAAATTCTCAAATCGAAGAACGAATTGTGCGAAATAACACTTCACTCCTATTTTCATATGATTTACTTCCGCAAGTAATGAAAATTATTAAGCAAAGCGAAGCACTCATTATATCGCAGAAATTTGAATTGAATTGTGAAATGAAAATCGCTTTACCTTTACAGGATGAAATAACGATTAAAAAATTAAACGAAATAGAAAACATAGAACTTATTTACAATGGAATTGAAGAATAAACAACTATTAGAGGAATTGATTGCAATTCAAGGTCTTGCTAGCGACGAATCGAATATTAAAAATTTTGTAAAGGAATATGTTCGAAAGAACATGAAAAACTGGAAAGTTGAGCCTGAAATCATTGATGGTGCTGGTTTTCAAGATGCGTTAATTTTAGTATTCGGAAAGCCTAGAACGGCAGTTTATGCACATCTCGATACAATTGGGTTTTCAACTGGATATGGAAATGATTTAATTAAAGTTGGCGGTCCGCGTTTAATTGATGGAACATTTTTAGTTGGTCAAGATTCAAAAGGTAACGTTGAAGCAGAATTAATGGTGATTGAAGAGGAAGACGGACATGTTACAGCTCAGTATATCTGTGAAAGAGAAATTGAACGTGGAACTTTATTGTCGTATAAACCAAATTTTGTTGAAACTTCTGAATACATTCAATCGCCGTATATGGATAACCGTTTAGGCGTTTTCGTTGCGCTTCAACTCGCTGAGATATTAGAAGAAGGCGCAATTGTTTTTGGAACTTATGAAGAACATGGCGGAAATTCTGTAGGAAATTGTGCACGTTATTTATTAAACAATCACCGGGTTTTACGTGCACTCATTTGCGATATAACATGGGTAACTCATGGTGTAACGCATGGTGGAGGCGTTGCAATTTCAATGCGAGATAGTATGCTTCCGCGAAGAAAATACCTAAATCGAATTATGGAATTAGCAAAAGAATCTGGAATTCAATACCAATTAGAGGTAGAATCTGCTGGAGGAAGTGATGGTTCGGTGCTTCAAAAATCGGACCTGCCAATTGATTGGTGTTTTATTGGTGCTCCTGAAGACAATGTGCACACTCCAACAGAAAAAGTATTCAAATCAGACATTGTTTCGATGATTGAAATGTATAAATATTTGATGAAAAAACTGTAAAGTGTTTTTTATTGAATTATAATTATAAAGCTAATTTTCAGAGTGAAACATTCCTTTAAATCCACCATTCATTTCTTGTTTTAAATAATAAAAATGAAATCCTGTCGAAACTAGAATCAAAAAGTACATCGATTTATCTAAACCTGTAGTGTCTTGAATCCAATAGGTGAAACCAAAAAAAATCCACATACCAATCAAATAAACCACCAATCCGCCGAAAATAAAATAAACAAACAATAAATTCTTACGGTATTGTAAGCAAATTCCAATTAGTATTACACTCCAACAAAAAACAGAAAATAAATGAAATGAAATCAATTCACTTAAGAATGTTCGACCTTCAAAACCAAGTTCGTTTCCTCTTTCATTAATAATTGTACTTAAATTAATTTTCTTTTCCTTGAACATCCAATCGCGAGATCCAATTACAAACAACGATAAAGCCGACCAGAAAATAAAAACGAATCCAATAATAAAACCAATATAACATGCCAAAAGCGTAAATGAATCGGGTTTTTCTTTTCCAAGAATCAATTTTTTTAAACGTAAAAAAAACGGAAGCGGACTGCTTAAATGCTTGTCTAATTTTTCTTCTATTTTATTTGTTCCACTCATATTGTTCTAATACGAAAGTACACTTTTCTGCTTAAATTTGCAGCATGAAAATTGAAAACCAAGCATATTTAGCCGAGACATACTTTATGGATTTTTCAAGTGACGAGATCACTTTATTTTCAACTCAAATTCAAGTTAGTTCAAATAAGAAAAAGCAAGCAATTTCTATTTATCAAACTGTTCGCGATGCATTTCTTTACGATCCTTATCATCTAGATTTGCGGCCCAACTCACTGAAAGCAAGCTCTATTGTTTCGGAAAAACGGGCATGGTGCGTAGAAAAAGCAATTGTTTGCTGTGCGCTTTTTCGGAAATTTGGCTTTCCGGCTCGACTAGGTTTTGGAATTGTTAAAAATCATATTGGAGTAGAAAAATTGACACAGTATTTGAAACGTGATGAAATCGTATTTCATGGTTTTGTGGAAGTGAATGTTGAAGGTGTTTGGTCGAAATGTACACCTGCTTTTGACCCACGGATTTGCCGCTTAAGCGGAGTAGATTTACTCGATTGGGATGCAGAAAACGACTCGCTTTTTCAAGCATTTAAAGGCGATGAACAGTTTATGGAGTATTTGCATTTTTACGGAACTTTTGCTGATCTTCCTCTCGAATTAATGAATCAAGAAATGAAAAAACACTATCCACATCTTTACGATTCGCCCATACACACCCGCCAATTCTCATTTCATTTTTAAAACAATCTTTCTTTCAGTCTAATATCCTAACTCATGTCTCCCAACCAACTCCTGTCTCTTTACTCCCGTCTCCAAAAAATAATTATCTTTGATTAAAATATTTCACAATGCGTATTCTTATAATTTTCGTCCTATTATTTTCTTATTCTGCTTCGGCACAATCTATTCACTACAATCTTCGGATGACAAAACCTCAAAACCATTATTTTGAAGTTGAAATGGAATTAAAAAATTTCAAAGAAAAAGAATTAACCGTAAAAATGCCAGTTTGGGCTCCGGGTTCCTATTTGATTCGAGAGTTTTCAAAAAACGTAAATATTGTGCGCGCTTTTGATGAAAATAACAATGCTTTAAAAGTGAATAAAACCGCTAAAAACGCATGGTTAATTTCCAAAGGAAAAGCAAAATCTGTTAAAGTTCAATACGAAGTATATGCATTTGAATTATCTGTGCGAACGTCATTTTTAGACCTAAATCATGGGTTTGTTTCAGGTTCAGGGATTTTTTGTTATGTAGATAAATACAAAGAAAAACCAGGAACGCTGAATGTGTTTCCGCACGAATCTTTTTCAAAAATTTCAACAGCATTGGAAAAATCTGATGAAGCGCTTCAAAACGATTCATACCAAGCTTTTAAATTCCCGAATTATGATGTTTTACTCGATTGTCCGATGGAAATTGGGAACCAAGAGGTGTTTAATTTTAAAGCCGGAGGAACAGATCATCAAGTTGCAATTTTTGGTATAGGCAATTACGACAAAGAAGACCTTAAAAAAGACATGGCTAGAATTGTTGAAGCTGAAACAGATGTTTTTGGAGGGAAAAATCCGAACAAAAATTATACTTTCATTATTCACAATGTAATAAACGGACAAGGTGGTTTGGAACATGCTAATTCTACTGTTTTAAGTGTGAATCGTTGGAGTTATGCCCCATCTCAATACAAAGATTTTCTTTCACTCGTAGCGCACGAATATTTCCATTTGTGGAATGTAAAACGAATTCGACCAATAGAACTTGGGCCATTTAACTACGACCAAGAAAATTACACCTCTTTACTTTGGGTTATGGAAGGTTTTACTTCTTATTACGATGAATTAATTCTAGTGCGCGCAGGCTACATGACGAAAGACGAATATTTATCAAAACTTCAAGGAACAGTTAATTACGTGGAAGGATCTGTTGGTGCTCGCGTTCAGCCAGTTGCTCATTCTAGCTACGATGCTTGGATAAAAGGTTACCGTCCGAACGAAAATTCATCAAACACTGGAATGACCTATTATTCTCGTGGAGCAATGCTCGGTGCCTATTTAGATGCAATGATAATTCATGAAACTAAAGCAAGTAAATGTTTGGATCACTTCATGCGTTATTTATTAGAAGAATTCTATGTGAAAAAAAACCGCGGATTTACAGCTCTCGAATTTCAAGAAGCTTTAGAAAAGTTTATAGGAAAAGACATGGATTTTTTCTTCGACAAATATGTAAACGGAACAGAGACGCCAAATTTTAAAGAAATTTTCGAAAAAGTAGGTGTAAATGTCAGTTACTCAGGTGTTTCAAAACCATCATTTGGCGCAACTTTGGGTCAAGATGCAGGAAAATGTATGATTCGTGGAATTCGTTCGAACAGTTCAGCTGAAGAAGCCGGATTAAGTGTTGGCGACGAAGTTTTAGCTTGCAATATGATGCGAGTAGACCAAAATTCTTTAGAAACCTTTATGGCTTCTCTCATTTCAGGCGAAAAAGCTAACCTCATTATTTCCCGAGACGACGTGATCAGTGAAATTGAAGTAACAATTAAAAACTTTGAACGACCTGCTTACAAATTCGTGTCTGCAATTCCTTCTAACGAGAATTACTACTACTGGTTGCGAACGATAGATTAATAAATAAAAAAAGCGAAAATTTCTTTCCGCTTTAACTCTATAGTTTTTTAAATTTACTTCACGCACAATTTCATTCTCAAAATTCGCTTTGCGGCTGCATCTACAATTTTTTTAAATGCGGGGTCTTTTCTGTATTTCGCCAATAATTCGCTGTGTGTTTTTCCAGCATCTAAGGGCATTAAAATAATATCGCAACCCGCTTCAACTGCTTTTGTTGCACTGTTTGCTACTGCAGTTACTCCGCCCATATTCATTGCGTCTGTTACAACTAAACCTTTGAATCCAAGTTCATTACGTAGTAAATCTGTAACTATTACTTTAGAACAAGTTGCTGGCAAACCATCTGTGTTGTATTTCGGATTGTTCATTACTGCCAAATGACCAATCATTACGCTTAAAACAGAATCTTTTATTAAACCAGGGTAAGTTGGAACTTCTTTCAATTCTCCGTCTATAGTTTGAAGTGATTTGTGCGTATCTCCCGAAACCAAGCCATGTCCAGGGAAATGCTTAGCAGTTGCGATAATTCCATTTTTCTGCATAACCTGAATGAAAGCCAAAGACCATGGAACATTATTTGTTGGGTTTTTTCCAAATCCGCGGTATCCAACTGTTGCGTTTTGAGACAAATCAACAACTGGTGCAAAATTGTAATTGATTCCAATTTTATTCAAAGTAAATGCAATTGTATCGGCGCATTTTACAACTTCAGCTATAGAAGTAATGTCGCTCGCTTTTTTAACAATTGGCGTACCTTTTATTTTCATGTTAAACAAAGTGGGTTCAGCATCAGAACTAAACAAAAACTTTGGATCGCCATTTTGTTCGTTTAATTTTTTGAAATCCTTAATCCATGATGTAAATTGTGCTTGAGTTCCTTTTAACAACAAAACACCACCAATTTGACGATTTTTAATGTATTTTTTCACTAAAAGCGGATCAAAACCATTAATTCCAGCAGCAGGCATAATTAATTGTGCAACAGTTGCAGTGTCATCTAAAGAACTAAAAAGCGCTTCAACATCTTTGTCGAGTTGCTCGTTTTCACTCAGAAAATCACTTAACTTATAGCTAATACTCGGTTTAGGAATTTCTGTTTTTTCGGGCTTGGGTTTGTCTACTTTTGGAGAATTACCTGCATTGTTCTGACCGCATGCTTGGAGAATTAATGCCGTACAAGCAAAAAAAGTCGCTAATTGTTTCATTTTTCGTTTTTTCATATCGTGTGCAAATTTAAGTCCTAATTTTTTTATTAAGCGTTAAATTAAAATAATTGTTAACACATAACTAGTGAATTAAAATTGTTTTGAGTAATTAAGTTAATTCAATATCTTTACCATAATATTTAAATCTGCTTTGTAAAGTGATTATAGAATTAGCAAAAAATAAACTGTTGTTCAATCAAGTGAAGCGAATTGCTTACTTCGAGTCTGAAATAGATTTAGGAGTTAACCCTATTTGCAACGCTCAGGCGAAAACTTCTATTTTGAATGAAGCTGATTTTGACTACATTGGGAGAGTTAGTAGAATGGTCGAATCTCGTTTGTCTGATTCGGTTTGGCTAAACAAAACGATTTCATATTTGAATAAAAACAGAAATCCATTTAAAGGAATTCGCTTCGATGACGAGTTATTTAAACCTGGTAGAGGAATTTTAAAATCATATCTAGAAGAAAAGAACTAATATTTCATCTTGTTTATCTTTTAGTTTTTCTTCACCTAATTTTTATTCATATATTTTTTCAATCTTTGTAGGCGTGTGTTAAACACCTTGTTTTAGTAAAATATGATAATATTCGTCGACCAAATTTCAGAGCGTTTGATTTATATCAAAGAATATATTTTTGATGCGCATGGAATTTCGGGTGAATTTACGAACGATAAAAATCGCTTTGCTGAATACATAGGCGAAAAACTAATTTATTCCGACTGGCCAATAGATGGTTTTCCCAAATTAATTCCTACAGACTTACTTTTCGATGAGAAACTTGGACATAAATGGACAATTGAACTTTCAGATTGGAACGAAACTCCTTGTTTAATTTTCGATGGAATTATTGATCCACTCGCCTCAATTTTCTACGTTTTGAGTAGATATGAAGAATATGGAACGATTTTAAAAGATGAACACGAACGTTTTACAGCCAAAATGTCGTTGCAAAACAAATTTAATCTCTTGAAAAGGCAAATTGTGGAAGAATGGATTGAAACATTTGTTCGTGTTTATTCGCCAAAACAGCTAGAAAAATTAAAAGCAGCACGTGAAACAGTTTTTATTCCAACTATTGATATCGACAATACTTTCGCTTTTAAATGGAAAGAGGGTTGGCGATCTTGGCTTTCAAACGCGAAAGATTTTTTGAATAATAAACCCAATCGCCGTCAATTTAGAAAAGAGGTTTTAGCCGAAATACAAGTCGATCCATACGATTGTTATGAATATCTAGAAAATATTGCCAAAAGATTTTCAAACACACGTTTTTTTTGGTTGCTTGGAGATTTTGCAAAACACGATAAAAACATTTCAGCTTCCGATCCCCGTCATCAGGTTTTAATTCGAAAGTTCGGTCAAATAGCGCATGTGGGCTTGCACCCTAGTTATGCTAGTAATCTTGAAATCAGAAAGTTGGTGGATGAAAAAGAAAAATTGGAAGCAATTTTAAGTCGAAAAGTCACTGAGTCGCGTCAACATTTCCTTAAGTTAAGTTTCCCTCAAACCTATGCTGCAAACAGAAAATTGGGTTTCGAACGCGATTTCACAATGGGTTTTGCAGACGAAGTTGGTTTTAGAGCTGGAACCGCTCATACGCATTTTTATTTCGATTTAACAAATAATTCGCGAACTAATTACGAAATTGTTCCCTTTGTTTACATGGATGGAACCTTGTTGGAATACAAAAAATTTAGTCTTGAAGAAGCACAACTATGCTTAGATCAATTAGTGAATGAAGTAAAAAAGTATGGCGGAGTTTTCTCTTGTATTTGGCACAATGAATCGTTGGCCGAAGCTGGAATCTGGAAAAATTGGAAGCAAGTTTTTGAACATAATTTAACTTATTTCGAATGAGTTTTTTGAATGAATTTTTAGTTCCAAAAGAATTGAAAACAGTAGACCATGGACAAACAATTGTTCAATTGGGTTCTTGTTTTTCGGAACATATTTCGGAACGGTTCTCCCAAGCTGGATTTTCTGTTTTAAACAATCCTTTTGGAGTTGTTTTTCACCCTATTCCTCTGGCAAAGCAAATTATTTGGGCTATTGATGGTTATTTCGAAGAGCAATTTATTCAGAAAGAGGATGTTTTTCTACATTTTCAAGCAAGTAGTTTATTGTATGATTTAAGTGAGCAATCGCTAAAAGATAAACTACAGGAAAATTATTTACGCTTAAAAACTGAATTAAAAAATGCACACACGCTTTTTGTTTCCCTCGGAAGCGCACATGCATACGTGCATGAAACAGTAGGAGTTGTTGCAAATTGTCATCAACAAAACGGAAAATTATTCCAAAAAGAATTGAGTAGTGTTACTGATTTAGTTTCTATTTGGGAAGAAGTGATTCGAAAATTAAAAAACCTAAATCCAGCTATTCAACTTGTTTTCACCATAAGTCCTGTGCGTTATTCGCGCGACGGATGGATAGAAAACAACCGTTCAAAAGCACGTTTGCAGGAAATGTGTGAGCAGCTAAAAAGCGAAGTTTTGTATTTCCCGAGTTATGAAATTGTACTCGATTTATTGCGTGATTACCGCTATTTTGAGAAAGATGGAGTGCACCCAAATGAACTAGCAATAGATGAAGTTTGGAAGTCTGTTCAAGCCTGGTTTTTAAATAAATCTACTAAAAAAACGGTTCTTGAGATTGAACAATTGAAAGCACGAATGAATCACCGGTTACTTTTCCCTGGAACTAGTGCGGCTATTAGATTTGAAGAAGAATCAAAAAAGTTGTTGAACGAATTTATAGACCGAAATCCAACTGTTTGTTTATAAAAAAAACGGTAAATTTTAATCGACCGTTTTTAATTTTTATTTCTTCGTTAAAACTATTTCTTTAAAGTTTTAGCAGTTGTTTATTTAAATTCGTGTTATAGTACTTGTGTATTCAGCTTGCTCACCCAGATTTGGATTTTTCAAAATAACTTTCCATACCCAAATACTTCCCTCTTTAGCCATTTCACCAGTTATTCTGTTTATTCCATCCCAACCCTCTGATGCGTCAGTTGTTTCAAAAACGAGTGCGCCATTTTTTGGGTCAAGAATAACCATTCTAAAAGGTGTGTTGCGTTCTTTTAAAGCTAAAGGCATGAAGTGATTGTTATCAGGATCTGAACTTGTTGGTCTGAAACCTGTCATAGCTAATAAATTGTATGCGCTATTTATGGTTACATTTTCTTTTGAAGTTATTTTACATCCGTTTCTATCTTCCGATTGAACTGTTACAGTAATGTTTTTTTCATGGTAAGGATGAAGCACAACTGAATTCCCTTCTTTTTCGAAAGCTTTCACGTTCGTAGACCAATTTACCGTATTTTCATTTCCTGTAACATTAAATTTCATGCTTGGAATACCATTTTCATAGAGCAATGATTTGTCAACATCAATGTATAAACGATTAATTGGAGCAACAATTTCTGCTGTTTGTTCTTCTTTCGAAGAAAGAGAATAAACTTTTAAAGAACCCTCATTCGATACTTTTATAGTTGTGTTTGTGTTTGCCGGAATTTCCATGAATCCTTTTTTACCAGGTATTTCTACAAAAATTGAACGCTCATTATTATTGTTTAATTCAACTTCTTCACCCAAACAAAGAGTAGATTTCAATAGTAAAGGTTTGAAAATAAAAGCTGTAGCATTTTCCGCAAGTTTTCCTGGCTCTGTTTTCTGTTGTTTTTCAATTTTTTCTTCAGCCAATGTAGTTGAAGGAACTGCTGTTACTATATTTAAATCTGTTTGTTTAATTTTCGAATTATTGCTGCTTTCTAGTTTACTAATTTCAATTTCTTTTGCTGTAAATGGTAAAGAAAGTTTAGAGTTACTGTTATTAATAACTTGTTTTTCTTTAGAAGCAGGAATAACTTTTAGATTGTTAAGTGCTGTTTCTTTCTTAGACACTTTAGAAGAGTTAAGGAAATACAAAGCTGTAAAACCACCCATTAATAATAAAACTGAGGCGCTAATTAACCAAACTTTCGAAAAGGAAGATTTAATAGGAGTACTTCCCATTTTAGCTTGCATCGCTTCCCAAGCACCTTCATTGTAGGGAGCTTCGTGGGTCGCGAGTGCGTTTTTGAATATGTCGTCTATATTTTTCATTGTTCTATCAATGTAAATTTTTGTTTTAGTATCTGTTGCAGGTTCATGCGTGCCTTTGCCAAATTCGATTTTGAAGTTCCTTCCGAAATCCCCAGCAGTTCGGCAATTTCTTTGTGCGAGTAGTTTTCCATAACATACAGGTTGAAAACCATTTTATATGCAGGAGAAAGTTTCTCAATTGCTTTCATTGCTTCTTCGGCTTTTAATGATTGTAAGTTCAAATTATCAGATTCATCTTCATCTGGAATGTACTTAAAATCATTGTCGGACTCACTCAGAACAGCGTTCTTTTTGCTTTTTCGAATATGATCAATTGCTGAATTTGCAATAATCCTACTCATCCATCCTGCGAGCGAACCCGAGCCATCAAATTTTTTAATATGTTCAAAGATCTTTATAAAACCCTCTTGTACAACTTCTTGAGCGGTATCGTTATCTGGAATGTATCGTTTTGAAACAACCAATAACTTACCGTAAAACTGACGAAACAATTGTTCTTGTGCCCGTCTGTCTGACTTCTGGCACCCTAACAAAATATCGTTTTGTTCCCAAATCTGCTTCACAATTATACTATTAACGCGACTGTGTTATAATGGTTGCTTTTTTTAAGTCAACTTTCCACAAAATAACGCAATTTATTCACAATCAGGCAAACATATTTCTTATAATCCAATATAATACGTAAATTCGCGAGGAAAATTGTAAAATTAAAAACACAATAAAATGAAAGTAACTGTTGTTGGAGCTGGAAATGTAGGTGCTACGTGCGCAGACGTTCTTGCTTCGAGAGAAATTGCCAACGAAATTGTATTGTTGGACATCAAAGAAGGATTCGCTGAAGGAAAAGCTTTAGACATTTGGCAAACTGCGCCAATCAATTTATACGATTCACGTACTGTTGGTTCAACAAATGATTATTCGAAAACAGCTAATTCAGATGTAGTTGTGATAACTTCAGGTTTGCCACGTAAACCAGGCATGTCGCGCGATGATTTAATTGCAACAAACGCTGGAATCGTGAAATCGGTTACTGAAAACATTGTAAAACACTCGCCAGATGCAATTATCATTATTGTTTCTAATCCGTTAGATGTAATGACATATTGTGCATTTTTGGCTGCTAAAGTTAAACCAAGCAAAGTGTTTGGTATGGCCGGGATATTAGATACAGCTCGTTACCGTGCTTTTTTGGCTGAAGAGTTAAACGTATCTCCTAAAGACATTCAAGCAGTTTTAATGGGTGGACATGGAGATACAATGGTTCCGCTTCCTCGTTACACAACAGTTGGAGGAATTCCTGTAACTGAAATGATTGGTGAAGATAAATTGAACGAAATTATTGAACGTACAAAATTTGGTGGTGGTGAAATCGTTAAATTATTAGGCACTTCTGCTTGGTATGCTCCAGGAGCAGCTGCTGCTCAGATGGTGGAAGCAATTGTGCGCGACCAGCGTCGTGTTTTTCC
>JANNWW010000025.1:0-3978 GCA_031409255.1 Crocinitomicaceae bacterium | reverse complement strand
TTTTCTTTTTTGAAAGTCATAAATCAAAAGTTTTTTTAAATGAACTTTTGTATACGAGAAAATTGTATTTTTAAAACATGATTACACAACGCAGGCTAGCGAAGCTTTTGTTCAACAGCGGTTTGGCGCAATTGGGGTTTTCGGCGAACTTTAAAGTTGGTTTTGTACTTGGAAGTTCGGTCTTTAATTTATACATTTGGCAAACCAAATCCCCAACTGACGCCAAGCCACGAGACGTTGGGTGCAAATGAATGTAATCCTCGTTTCAAGTTAAGTTCGGCTGACGGAAAGCCTATTAAATAGATAGCTTGATCTACGACGACCAAAACAAATGAGTAACTAGCTTAAAAAAAGTAATGATTAATTTAAATTTGAAAAAATGAAAAAAGTAATGTTTAGCGGTTTGGTTATCGCATTAGTAGGAGTTGGATTTTATTCATGTAAAAAAGACTCTAAATTAACAGAAGTTACAGAGATAAATAATTCAAAATTAATTTCGCAAACTTCAAGTTCATATGAGTTAGAACAATCTAAAATTTCTGCACCTAAAATTTCGCCATTTTGGAGAAGAGTAATTGGTGCTGATTTAACAGGTGCTGGTGCTGGAGTAATTGCAGGTGGTGTGGCTGGTGCAGTTGTAGGCGGAATTGGTTCAGTTCCAGGAGCAATTATTGGTGGTATTTTGGGAGGTGCTGGTGCATCTTTTACTTTAGCTGGTGCAGAAGGAATTGCAGCAAATCCAGGTGGAAATACTGGAGGTTCAAACCCAAACAATCCTTATGATTTCATGGGTGCAGTTCACTACGACATCGTAAATACTATGTTAAATGATAAAGAAGAATATTTTCCAAACAACCAACTGGATTACGCAAAATACGAACAATTGGTTTTTGCTCAATTAAAAGTTAAATACCAAGATTGTGATGACAAAAAAGCAATCTTTCCGTGTGCTTTTTATTCTTCTGAAATATTATTTCATGCTAATAGAACTGGAAATATTGTTAGCTATTTCACTTCAAATAATTCGAGAATTTCTGCTATGTCTAGCAATGTGCGATTAATAATTAAAGATTATTCTCAAGCAATACAGGCAACAAATAATAAAAGTGATTTCACTCAATATTCATTAGCTTGTGAAAATATTATTGTAGGTTCAAGTTTAAATGATTTGGATAAAATGCAAATTTTAAGCTACATGGCAACAGCTAGATACGGCATTGCGTATTATAATTAATATTAACACGTGGCAGTTATTGATTTAGCTGCCACTTTTTTTGAATAGTTATGAAAGTTTATGTTTTAATATTACTACTACTAAATTTTTCAAATAGTGGTTTTACACAAAAAATGTTGCCATCACAATACATAGGTGCTGGTTTAAATTCAATTTTAAGCATTAATTTAAATTCAACCTTAAATTCTAACTCAATAAAATCTCTGCCTCTAAATTTTATTGAGTTAGATTACGGTATTGAATATGTTCCAAAACATTTAGGTGTTTTTCTTGAGGCGAATTATTCTTTTAATTCTAACGAAAATAGTAGAAATGCAATTCAATCTTTTCGAAATGGTTTAAAATATCGAATTAGAATTTCTGAAAAATCTAACATCGACTTTGGTTTTTATTATAGTTTTTCAGGATATAAATTTTCATTTTTAAACAGTGTTTCATCTTCAATATCAAGCACTAATTTAGTGAATTCAAATAGTGGATATATTACATTTTATTCAAGATCAAGTTCTTTTGGTGGGATTGTAGTTTTGAATTTCAATGAAAAATTTTCAATGAGAGTATTTACAGATTCACCCATTAAATCTTTTAATTGGAACATACTTAATAATGAACCAGTCGGTTTTTTACCTGAAAAAATAAGTAAAATAGGTTTAAATTTTACTTACAATATTTTCACAGAAAGAAAAAACAATTAATATTTTAAACTTTAAAACAACTTGTATGAACCTAAAAGTAAAAATTTCTATTCTAATGATTGCAGTTAAAATATCTAGTTGTGCTTATTCTCAAGAAACTTGGTCTAAATTACAGGCTGGCACTGAGTTTTCAGTTGCTTTAAAGTATAACAATTCGCTTTGGGCTTTTGGTAATAATGGTAATGGTCAGCTTGGAAACGGGTCAATAGTTAACCAATTTTCACCAACTCAAATAGGTTCTGATTTAGATTGGAAAAGTATTAGCGCTGGTTCATTTCATGTTTTAGCATTAAAAAATGATGGCACATTGTGGGCGTGGGGACTAAATTCACAAGGACAATTAGGTACTAACGATTATGTTCAAAAATTAATCCCAACACAAGTTGGATTAGATAATAACTGGAAAGAAATTTATGCTGGTCAAACCCATTCGATAGGAATAAAAACAGATGGAACTATGTGGTCATGGGGTTATAATGGTTTCGGACAACTTGGCCTTGGGAATCTATTTAATCAGAATATACCAACCCAAGTGGGAACAGAAAACACTTGGATTATGGCATCTTGTGGCGGTGTACATTCTATGGCAATTAAATCTGACAGTACTTTATGGGGGTTTGGCTATAATGGTAATGGTCAAATTGGTGATGGCACTAATATTAATAGAGATTCACCTGTTCAAATTGGTATTGATTCAAATTGGCATTTTATTTCTTCTGGTTTTGAGTTTAATTTAGGGATGAAAACTGATAATTCATTATGGTCATGGGGTTTTAATGGAAACGGACAATTGGGGCAAGGTAATACAATAAATTACTCTATTCCAAATCAAATTGGCAACAACAATAATTGGTCAATTATAAATGCGGGTTCATCTTTTTCTTTTGCCATCAAAAATGACAGCACGCTTTGGTCTTGGGGTTACAACGGCAATGGGCAATTAGGTATTTCTAGTCTTACACAGCAAAACATTCCTATTCAAGTGGGATTAGAAAATGATTGGTTAGAAATAGAAACAGCTTCAGGAACATTAAGCGGTGGTGTGGTTTATGGCACTCACAGTATCGGATTAAAACAAAATAGAACTGAAATTTGTGGAACTGGTTCAAATTATATAGGTCAACTCAGTGATATACTACCGATTCAAAACCAAGAATTTAATTGTGAAATTGCAATTTTGAATGTCGGTTTAGAAGAGGAAAATAATGATAAAAATTATATATCAATTTTTCCGAACCCTTCTAATGGAATTTCTTCCGTTCATTTATCAAACTTAAATCCAAATAATTTAAATTATTTATTGATAAATACAGCTGGTCATGTTCTAATTGAAAACTGTATTTCAAATCTAAATTTTAATATTGATCTTCAGGAATTGGAGTCTGGTTTATATTATTTAATTATCAAAGACGGTTTAAAACAACTTCATAAAAAAATAGTTCTTCAAAATTAATTCATCAGCACCCAACAAGCGTTTGGCAAGAGTTTTCTGCCGCAGGCACAACACAGAAAACCCTCGCCAAGCGCCAACCGTTGGGTGCAAATGAATATAGTCCTCGTTTCAAGTTAAGTTCGGCTGACTGAAAGCTAAGAAAATATTAAAACTTGATTAATGATGACAAAAACTGAGTAGCTAGCTTAAAAAAAAAGTAATGTTTAATTTAAATTTAAAAAAATGAAGAAAGTAATTTTAGGCGGTTTTATAATCGCACTAATGAGTGTAGTGGGTTGTAAAAAGGAAAATCCAATTAAACCAAGTGAAGTTAAATCAATTGTTAGTAATGAAAAATCAATTTCAACTACAACATGTGGTTACGATTTTGATATATATTCAAATAACACACCTGAACAAAAAATTTGTCAGTTCCAAGAAATCGGGAAAATTCATAATGAAGGTTTGGAATATGTATACAATTACATTCTTTCAAAGAATTTGACAAATAAATCAAAGTCTCAAATTGTGAACTTTGCTAAGCAGGGTACTTTAAGCTATGGAAATCAACTTATTAATGGAAATAAGTTTAATGATTTTAACCAGTTTACTCAATC
>JANNWW010000024.1:0-18376 GCA_031409255.1 Crocinitomicaceae bacterium | reverse complement strand
AACTCTACACACATTAATGGAACTGTTAAAATCCAATCTACATAACGGAAGAATGTTGGAGACTCACCTGTTTGAAGATTGTAACCCCTCATGTAATAGTAATGCACCGCAGCAATAAAAGTTATTAACCCGGAAACTAATACAGAAGTTCTCCATTTTTTAGAGGTGTTGTTTAACTCAAAAAAGAAGAATACAGAAGCGGCCATCATAGCCATCGTTCCAATGAAGAACGTGAATGCGACGTAATTGTCGCTTGCAATTTTTAAATGTTCCATAATTTATTAATTTTTGTTTGCCCTACTCTTTTTGGATTTTCGGATACTCCTTGAAAAAATATAAACTTTAAATTCACTTAGGTATAAACATCTTTTGTAAATTTTTGTTTAATTAAAATTAAAATTTGTTAAACAAAAATAAAGGTATTTAAATAAACTACTGAATATCAAATGTTTAAATTTTAAAAAAAAATAAAATTTTACCAATTTTTTAAGAAAAAAAATATTGATACTAGAAAAGGAACACAGATTTATGAGTTTCAATTACTTGAAAACTCAAAAAAAAACACAAATTACTTTAGTTAAAAACTAGGTATTTTGAACGAGCAGAAAATAAATAGGCATTCCAATTGTAATGTTTACAGGGAATGTAACTGCAAGAGCCATTGGCAAGAAAAGTCCAGGATTTGCCTGTGGAACAGAAATTTTCATTGCAGCAGGCACAGCAATATAAGAAGCACTAGCTGCAAGAACTGCAAACATAAAGCGGTTTGTTATATCTTCTGTTACAAAAGAACTAAGCATTGCAATTATACAACCGTTTATTAGCGGGATTAAAATGGCGAAAATAATTGGAAACCAACCAAATGAGAAAAAAGCTTTCAACTTTCTGCCACTTGTAATTCCCATATCTAAAAGAAAAATTGCTAGAAAACCTTTAAAAAGGTCGTTTGTAAATGGTTTAATTCCTTCAGCTTGTTTTGCATTAGCAACAAAGCCAATAATTAAACTTCCTAGAATGAGTAAAACACTTCCGTTTGTGAACGAATGCTTAATGGCCGAACTTTTCTTTATTACATTCGATTCGTCTTTATTAAACATTGAAATTAAAATTAATCCAATAATAATAGCCGGAGATTCCATCAAAGCCATAATTGCAACCATGTGACCGTGAAGTTCTAGCTGCTGAGATTCGAGGTAAGAAACCGCAGTTACAAATGTTACTGCACTAACCGAACCATAAGCTGCAGCAATTGCACCTGCGTTATATACATTCAATTTTTTCTTTAAAATAAAGAAGGTGTAAAGTGGAATAATGAAGGAAATACTAATTCCGAACAACATTGACCAACCAATTTCTAGGGTGAATGGTTCGTGAGACAATTCTTGTCCACCTTTGAAGCCAATTGCAAATAAAAGATACAATGAAATAAATTTCGATGAGTTAGGTGGTATTTCTAAATCGCTTTTTAAGTATACGGCTAAAACACCGAGTACAAAAAAGAGTAATGCTGGGTTTGTTAGGTTGTCTATAAGTAAATTTAAATTCATTTTATTTTTTTAGTTCAATTGAACAATTTTTGTTTATAACCTTCACTTTAAAAAAATCTATTACGGATTGCAGCGATCGCAATATGTTGGATCTTCCATTTTTTTTCCATTCGGGAATAGTTTAGATTCGGTGAAGTTACATTTTTTGCACGAATAGATAAAACTTAAGGTGCTTCGTGTTGGTGAACTGCATGTTTTGCAGGGCAATCCTTGTTGTGAATCTGTGATTCCAAATCCGGGTGTTTTGCATTCAGGACACAAATTTTTTATTTTTTCAACCAGTTTTTTAGTTGCACGTTCAATTACTTGCATTCTTTTCGGATTAAACATAGCCCGCATATCTGTTTCAATATATGCTGAACCATATTTGATAAAGAAATCATGAAAAGTAGTTTTTAGCAACTCTTCATTTCTTATTCCTTTCACAATTTCGTTTAAATCAGTTTTCGATTTTCGAATAATTAGAGCGTGTGAAGGAAAATTTGCTTTGTTCGCAAAATCGAGAAGTTCCTTTTCAGTTTTAACTTCTGAGGAATTCAAATTAGTTTCCGTACTTAGCTCTCTAATAAAAATTTCTAGGTTATTTTTTTTGTCGATAAAATACAAAAACTCATCATTGGCAGGAACAAAAAACAATTCAGGGTGTGAACCGAAAGAACCCTCACTTGCTATTGCTAAGTCGCAATTAGCTTGTTCCATTGCCAAGATGCATTTTTTTCTTACTGTAGTTATTGGATCGTCTTTTCTTTCAATTTCTCCACTAAACGTTCCTAATTGATCTGAATCGAAATCTAAACTAACGAAGCACTTTACACCCAATTCTTTATCTAAAATTGAAGCAATCACTTTTTCCTTTTGGTGTTTCGTTGCTATTAATAAATTTCGACCTTCGAACATTATTCTTCTACAAATGAAATTTTAATTTCTGAACTAATCACCAACTTTAGGTTTTTAGCTTTTGATTCAGTTAGAATCAATTCAAGTTTTTTTACCTCGTTATTCAATGCTGGAATTCTATTTTGGGCAATTAAATCGTCTTTTCCAAATCTTTCCTGCGAACTCCAATTTTTCATATTGTGGAAATTAATTTTGGAGGAAAACATATTCAGCAAAACTTCTTTTGCTTCCTCGTTCGTAAATTCACCATCAATAATTGTAAGTGTTTCTGTGTTTTTCATCTTTGTATTTTTATCAAATTAGCTAATTAATCAATTTTAATTATTGTTTCAATTTTTAACTTTCCTTTTTTTGAATTGATTGATTTTTGAAATTCAAAGAGTTCTTTATGCAAGCGAATAATTTTCACCTCACTTGATTTGATTTCTTCATCAGTGCTGTTGCTATTGATTTTATTCTCCTGGTGTCGAATTTTTAAATGAACCATTTGAACTATAATTTCAATCGCATCGCTCGTGTTAAACTCTTCTTTTATTAGCTCAATATTCATACTTAGAATTTTAAATCTGAATTGTTTTCATTTTAATTGTGTCGTCGAAAAAACGGTTC
Organism: Crocinitomicaceae bacterium; assembly: GCA_031409255.1. Taxonomy (GTDB): domain Bacteria; phylum Bacteroidota; class Bacteroidia; order Flavobacteriales_D; family Crocinitomicaceae; genus Fluviicola. The sequence continues at coordinate 15,323 of JANNWW010000024.1, read as the reverse complement.
GAGCCAACTATTGGCGTTGAATTTATTGGCGTGTCTTCACCAAATTTCGACTCTACGGCTTTTACAATTTCACTAAACAACAGCGACTTAGACTGAGCGGTAATTACACTAAACACCTTTTCAGTTAGAAGATTGTTTTCAAGCTTGTAAGAAACATTGTTCTCATCAATTGTTGCTGAGGCAATTAACTTTTCTTGTAAAAGCAACGCTACCAATTCCTTCGCACTATTTTGCTTTTTCAAGTAAAGAATAATGTTTACCATCTTTTAAAGTTTAAAAATTATTGCCCCTGGCCTAAGGAAAAAGCAGCTTTTCCATCAAATGAATATAGATTTTCTGTTTTAATTGTATCAATATTTTCGTTGAGTGCATTTTTCAAAAGTTCGATAATATTTTCTTTAGTTATACCGGAATTTACTGATGGTTTAAAACGACATCTCCAATGATCCGTACAAAATGTTTCCTCAAATCCCTCAGGCCAAACTTTTATACCTCTGTTTGTAATCATAGAAAGTTCTAAACCATTACTTTCTATATTCTTCACTTTTTCTGGTAATTCGTTCGGATTAGTTCCGTTCCAATGAACAAAAACATCTACTCCAACTAATTCTTTTTTTGCAGCCGGCTTGCGCACATATTTAGGCAAGTTCAAAGCTGAATTATTGTCATAAGAAACAGGTTTCAAAATTGAGGGCTTATTTCCTAAGTTTTCAATAACTGCTAGAGCGAATTCCTTTGTTCCCAAGTTTTGCTTGCTCACTCCTTCTGTGAAAACGTCGTTCGTATGTGTTCCGTCTTCTAATGTTTTTAGCCATGCATTCTGAACTTTTTCTGCTATTTCTGTCTGACCAATGTGATTCAGCATCATAATTGCTCCTTGTAATAAACCAGATGGATTGGCTATATTTTGTGCAGCAATTGTTGGAGCCGAACCGTGAATAGCCTCAAACATAGAACACTCTTCGCCAATATTAGCTGAACCAGCTAAACCAACAGAACCAGTTATTTGTGCTGCAATATCGCTAATAATATCGCCGTATAAATTTGACGTAACAATCACATCAAAATCCTCTGGAGTATCTGCTAATTTTGCAGCGCCAATATCAATAATCCAATGTTCGTTTTCTATTTCAGGATATTCTTTCGCTATTTCATTAAAAACCTGGTGAAATAAACCATCTGTTTGTTTCATGATGTTGTCTTTCGAAAAACACGTTACTTTTTTACGGTTTTGTTGCTTTGCATATTCAAAAGCATAACGAACTATTTTCTCACAACCTGGTCTGCTAATTAGCTTTAAGCATTGAACAACCTCATCTGTTTGTTGGTGCTCAATTCCAGCATATAAATCTTCTTCATTTTCTCTCACAATAACAAGGTCCATAACAGGGTGTTTTGTACTAACGAAAGGATGTAAACTCATGCATGGTCGAACGTTCGAATACAAACCAAGAAACTTACGAGTTGTTACATTCAAACTCTTATATCCGCCACCTTGCGGAGTTGTGATAGGAGACTTTAAGAAAATTTTATTTTTTCTAATTGTTTCCCAAGTTTTAGATTCTATTCCAGAGGTGTTACCTGAAAGATATACTTTTTCACCAATTTCAACCTCGTCAATTTCGAGTTGAGCACCCGCTGCTAAAATTATTGAAAGTGTTGCGTCCATAATCTCTGGACCAATTCCGTCTCCTTTTGCTACCGTTATTCTAGTCATTGTTTGAATTTTAAAATGTTTGTATTATTATTTATTGTTAATTATTCATTCACTAAATAAGGCACTTTACCGTCTGTAATTATTATTTTACTGTTGGTAGATTTCGCTAATTCTAAAAACGCTTCAATGCTTCTAATCTTAATAATCTGATCTGTTAAACCTTCAGAAAGTATTTTTTGCGCATCTCTTGTTCCTGTTGCTTCTATGATTTTTCTTTCTGCATCCAATTTTTCTTGTTGTAAAATAAAAACCATTCGCATTGCATCTTGCTCAGCTTGAAGCTTTTGTTCTATTGAACTTGCAAGACCAGCAGGCAATTGAATACTCTTCATTAGAACCGCTTGAACGCGAATTCCTTGCTCTAAAAGCGTTTCTTCCATTTTAACTTTAATTGCATTTTCAATTTCAGCTCTCATACCTGAATGCATATCTTTTGCGAAATATTTTGAACAAACATCTGCAGATGCAGATCTGAACACATTCGAAATAATGTTTTCATATCCCAAACCTATGCTTTTGATTACTTTCGGAACACTATTTTCATCGATTCTGTAAAGAATAGATATTTGAGCAGTAACACTTAATCCTTCTTTACTAGGTAAACTCAAGGATAATTCAATGTCGTTAATTTGAATATTCGTTTTTATAACCTTAGTTGTAAACGGATTGTACCAAACTGAACCTTGTGTGTGACTTTTTTCAGATAGTTTTCCAAGTTTTTGCTTTACGCCCACTTCACCTGGTCTGATTACTGCGCAACTTGTTAATGTTGAAGAAAGAACAATTGCTGAAATAATTTTAACTGTTTTCATAGTATCTATTTTTATTTACTCGACAAAATTGCATATTCCTATTCATATGTTTTTATTTATCTTTGTAATATAAAACATAAATATTTTTTATGAACTTTACTTTGAATCAACTGCAGATTTTCTTGAAAATTGTGCAAACAAAAAGTGTAACAAAGGCCGCAGAAGAGTTATATCTTACTCAGCCAGCTGTTTCTATACAGTTGAAAAATTTCCAAGACCAATTCGATATTCCTTTAACAGAACTAATTGGTAGAAAAATATACATTACAGATTTTGGACTTGAGATTGCTGAGTCTGCTGAAAATATTATCAACCAAGTGTATGCAATTAATTACAAAACATTGGCCTACAAAGGACAACTAGCTGGTCGCCTAAAGATTTCAATTGTTCCAACCGGAAAATATGTGATGCCCCATTTTCTTACTCAATTCATGAAACAACACACTGGAATAGAATTATTGATGGATGTGGCGAACAAAAATAAAGTAATTGAAAGTTTAGAAAATAATGAAGTAGATTTTGCTCTTGTTTCAATTCTACCTAATTCACTAAAAGTTGAAAAACTCGATTTACTTGAAAATAAATTATTTCTGGCTGGAAATATCGAAAAGAAGTTTAAAAAAGTAAATAACACTGAAGAAATATTCAAGAAATTGCCTTTAATATTTAGAGAAAAGGGGTCGGGCACCCGACGAACAATGGAAGGTTTTATTGAACAAAACAATTTATCCGTATTAAAAACAATGGAATTAACAACTAATGAAGCTGTGAAACAAGCAATGCTAGCAGGTTTGGGCTATTCAATTATGCCTTTAATTGGAATTAAAAATGAATTACACAACCATGAGTTACAAATAATTCCAATAAAAGAACTACCAATTAAAACAACATGGAGTTTAATTTGGTTAAAAGGAAAGAAGCATTCGCCTGTTTCTAAGTCGTTTATAGAACATCTTGAAAAAGAAAAAACACAGATTGTTCAAGATAAATTCGGTTGGTATGAACAGTATTAGTTGAGTACCTATAAAAAGTAATTGTAGTTATTAACACAATTTTTAGGACAGGAAAATAAGTTTGTTAAACTTAAGTTTTAACTACTTTTTCATAAAAGAAGAATACATCCAAACTAATTTTTCTTGCTCTCTAATGTAATCACTCATAAGCGCATTTGTTCCTTCATCGCCTGCGTCTGCTGAAAGATTTAATAGTTCACGCTGCCCAACGATAATTATTTCAAACGCATCTAAAATAGATTGAACACCTTTATTTCCATCCGAAACATCGTTTATGCTTTTAATTCGTGCTGTGTTTTTGTAATCGTCGAAGGTATGAAACGGTGTAATTCCTAATGTTAAAACGCGTTCAGCCACTTCGTCTACTTTCACCAAAAGATTTGTATACAATTCTTCGTATTTCAAATGCAATTCAAAAAACTTTTCGCCTTTAATATTCCAATGTAAACCTCTCGTGTTTTGGTAAAACACCATGTAATCGGAAAGCAAATTATTTAAACCTAAGGCCAAAGATTTACATTTTACTTTATCAAGTCCGATATGGTTTTTTGTTGTCGATTTTTTTACAGATTTCGTTGCCATAATCTTCAGTTTTAGAATTATTAATTGCTTTGTAATTACAGAACAAAAAATAACGCTTTTTGTTGAACACTTTATTAAGTCCTTAATAAATAATAGTAGAACTTTTTATTATTAGAACATTAAACGAGGGATTTTAAAAATAACTCTGCATTATTTAAGTGTGTATCTTGCTTCTGTTTATCCATTTTATCAAAAGTTCTCACTAACATACCCAACCTAGGGTTTTTAAGAAAAAAAGCTCTTTGGGTGTGCATGAATCGCCAAAACAAGCCATCCCAAACCGCTTGCCATTCTCCCTTTTTGTAATCGCTCATTTTCATTAAATAATTGCTGCCACTAATATACGGTTTGGTTGCCATTAGGCCGCCATCGGCAAACTGACTCATGCCATATACGTTCGGAACCATTACCCAATCGTACGAATCAATGAAAAGTTCCATAAACCAGCGGTGCACCTCGTTGGGGTCGAATTCGCACAAAAGCATAAAGTTACCTAAAACCATTAAACGTTCAATGTGGTGACAATAACCGGTTTCCAAAACTTTTTTTATCGTGTCGTCGAGCGGTTCAATTCCAGTTGTTCCATTCCAAAAAGAAGGGGGAATTTTTCGCGAAAAACCCCAATAATTTTTTGTCCGCTCTTCCCTACCTTTTAATTCATAAACAGCGCGAATAAATTCTCTCCAACCCATTATTTGCCGTATAAATCCTTCCAAAGAATTTAAAGGAATTTCATGGTTACTCGCAAACTGAAGTGCTTCGTCTATAATAAATTTAGGTGTTAACAAACCTACATTTAGCATCGGACTTAACACACTGTGGTGCAAAACTACTTCCTTTGAAACAATTGCATCTTCGAAGGCTCCGAATTCGGAAAAACGCTGATGGAAAAAATCATTTAGCCAATTTTTACTTTCTGAAAAAGTGGTGGGATAAACAAAATCTGGGTTTAATGACCCATAATTTTCAACAAAAAACGTGTTCGTATAAGAAATGGCTTCCTTGAAAAATTGATTTGGTTTTAAAGCTTCTAATTGAGGCGGAGTTTTTGTTTTGGGATATTTTAGACGGTTTTCGTCGTCGTAGGTCCATTTTCCACCCAAAGGTTTTAGATTTTGTTCTAGTAATATGTTTCTATTTAAACGCTGATTTTTATAAAAATCTGTTTGAAACATTCTTTTTTTATCAGCAAAATAAGTTGCTATTTCCTCTGAAGAATTTAAAAATAATGGCGACTGGTTCTTTATTGCTGTTAAATTAATCTCTTCACAACCTTCAGCAATTCTTTTTTCTAACCAATAATCTGTTGTATCTAAATAGTCAAAAGCTTCGAGACCTGTTGTTTTTAAATGCGGAATTAATTTTCTAACATCTGAGAGTACATTCGTCGAATCAATATAAATTACAGCTATATTTTTGGATTTCAAATAGCTTTCGTAAAACTTCATACTTGCTCTGTGGAAGGCAATTTTTTGTTTGTGGAAATTATATTGCTTAAAAAAAAGCCATTCTTCAACTAAATAAATTGTGCTACATTTTGAAACAAGAACACCTTGCTCAACTAATTGATGTGGAAAAATGATACCAGTTTTGCTCATATTGTTTTCTTATTCATTCTACATTTATCGCTGCAATATTTTACTTCCTCCCAAACTTTCTCCCATTTCTTGCGCCAAGTATAAGGCTTTTCGCAAACCAAACACGTTTTAACGGGCAAATCTCTTTTGTTAACTTGTTTCATTGCGCTTTTTTAGTTGCTTTTTTTCTCACAAAAGTGGAAGTGATATTTACGTGTTTCTTTAAAATTCGAGCTCCTTCAGTTTTCACTGCAGCAGATTTTCTAAAACTCCAAACAAGATCGCTTGCTGCTTTTCGTGTGGCATCTATATCGACAACCGGTTTTGGGTAATTTTCTCCAATTATTACTTCGTAAAGCGCTTGTTCCATAGCTGTCATTTTCCATGGTTCGTGAAGCAGTTCTACGGGAACGTTTGCCAATTCGGGAATCCAAGTTTTAATAAAAACGCCTTCTGTATCGTGCTCTTGAGAATTTTTAATTGGATTGTAAATTCGAATGGTATTTATTCCTGTTACACCAGATTGCATTTGCAATTGTGGGTAGTGAATACCCGGCTCATAATCTAAAAATTGCCGAGCTAAAAAATGTAATTCACGCCAATCTTGCCATAGATTAAAGACAAAAAAAGAAACAACCATGGCGCGCATTCTGAAGTTAATATAACCTGTAGCAACTAAACAACGCATGCAGGCGTCAACAATGGGCACTCCGGTTTGTCCGTTTTGCCAAGCTAGAATATACGCTTCGTTTTTTTGTTTCACTAAACTATTGTATGCTTTGTTTACATTTTCGAATTCCATACTACATTCGTCTTCAAACTTTTGAATAAAATGACAATGCCAGTGTAAGCGTGAAATGAAATTCGTTAGTGCTCTTTTATTTGCTGAAGAAGCATAATGTTGCATTGTAAAACTATACACCATGCGCATGCTAATGTTTCCATAAGCAAGGTAAGGCGAAATTCTACTACATCCTTTTCTGCTTAAAGCTGGCTTCGAAATATGTTTCGAATAATTAACGTAGCGTTCTTTCAAGAAACTCTGTAAATACTTCCAAGCCAATGTTTCGCCACCTTGTTGAAAAGCTTTGTTTTGGTTGGTTATTTCGATTCCCAGCTCGGGACCCTTTATTTTAGTGTAAAAATCTGTGTTGAGTAGTAAGAAATTCCAGTTTTTTTCTTCTAACAGTTTTGGAAACTCTTGCATTTTTAGTTTCCATCTTTTTTCCCAATCTTTTCGTGATTTAAGTTTTCTTATTACGCCATTGTGCTGATATTCATTCCAAACTATATTCTTTTCAAGGCACATTTTTTGAATAGAAATATCTCTATCGAAGCTCATTTTATTTCCAATTTCTTGGTGTGAATAAATTGTTTTAATGCAATAGTTGTCCGAAATTTTATGGAAAACAGTTTGTGCTTCTTCCTGAAAAATATAAAGCTGTGCATTCAAATCTTCAAGCTTAAACTGCATGTCTTGCAAAGATTGATATACAAACCGAAAATGGCGAACATCTGCGTCTGCACAACTCATGAGTGTGGGTTCGAAACAATAAATAAGTAAAACGGGCAAGTTTTGTTTTTGAGCAAAGTAGAGTGGTTCGTGATCTGTAAACCGCAAATCTCGCTTAAACCAGACCACAACAATTTCTTGTTTGTTTACTTTTTCACTGGCCATTTATCTGTGGTTGCATAACTTAATCTGTCAATAAATCGAGTTTCGTAATAAGCGTCTAATCCGGAACAAGCTAAGGTATTTAATTTTTCTAGGGCCACAAAACCGTCTGTAGAAATAACCGATTCGTTTACCTCAATGTGTTCTATACTTCCAATTAACAAAATTGTATTGTTAATGGTGATATCCATTTTTTCTTCAAATTTCATGGCCACTTTAATTGGTGCTTCTGCTATGAATGGAGCATGAAAATTTGAGTTATAGGCTTCCGTAAATCCGCATGCTTCAAATTCTGAAACTTCACGCGCATACTTCGCTGAAGTTTGATGTGCTTTTTCGAAATCAGAAGCTGCAACATAATTGATTGTATAGTATTTGGTTTCGAGAATATTCTTTAAGGTATCGCGGTCAACAACATCTGGTCGAGAAACAAAGCCCCAAAGCGGAGGATTTGCACCAATATGAATGAGTGAATTAAAAATAGCCAAGTTACTAACACCTTCTTTCGATTTTGTTCCAATTAAAAACGCTTGTTTAATTCCTGCCAAAGAATTAATAAACAATGCACGGTATCTACTTTCGTATTGGCTCAATGTTTCTTTGTCGATAATCATGAGTTCAGTTTTTTAGACAACTCTTTTTCTAATTTTTTCCAATAAGAAAAAAAGGAAGGATAATAGCCGTTTAACTCTTCTGAAATCCAATCTCGCGGTTCCTCAATACCTTCATAAGCTAAATTTAATGGATGTTCTTTGAAATATATTTCTTGCAAATTATAGTTGGTTCGAAGTGCAGCGAAAGAACCTACAAAAACTTGCAATTGTGAAATGTTTTTAGCTAAATCTAGCATAAAATTGATGCATTTCTCACTTACTGGGTACGAATTAAAAAAATCTGGATCTACTACTAAAATTCGATTGCCGTTTTTTTCAGAATTCCACAAGGGGTCGAGGTTGTAATAATTGTAAACAAAGGTTGGCAAATCACGCGCTATTTGAAGAGCTTCGTTTTTTGGCAATTCAGTTTTAAAGGAAAGCTTAACCGTTTCTGTGAGGTTTTCTGGAACGTTCATATTTTCAAACTCTTCGTATGCTTTGTCTAAAAAAGTTGCAGATTGATTTGTAAGTGTAAATTTGTTGATGTTTTCCTGATTAGCATAATATTTTTTGTTGCTATTCGCACCAGCCACCCACTGCCAACTACAGGCGTTGCTTGCCCAATCTCCATCGAGTAAATGAAAATACATCCATTGAGCTGGGTGCAACCAATGTGATTTCGCACTATTGCACACCACAGAAGCTGTATACATGCGGCAATGGTTGTGCATATAACCCGTGTTGTATAAATGTTGAATAGATGAATCAATTCCATCAATTCCCGAATTTGCATTTACGATTTGAAGCGGAATTTCATGCTGAAAAACAGAGAGTTGAAGTTGTTTTATATCTTGATTGAGATTTTTGTGTTGTCCAACTCGTTGAAAATAATCACGCCAAGAAAGCTCTTTCACAAAAGATTCAATTTCATTTATTTTGTATCCTTTTTCAAGAACATGAGAAAGCACTTGTTTGGTGCTAATAACTCCTCTAGAAATGTAGGGCGACAAATAAGTTACCGCCCCATTTATAAAATTTCTGCTTGTTCCATACTTGATCGGATCTAAGTGATCTAATTTTTTAAGTATGGTTTTGTAATCCGTTTCAAATTTCAATTCCATTTAACGCTTACTTATTTTATTCATCGTAATTGTTCGTTGCAAACTGCATTTGAAACGCGAAATATCTGGATTTCTTTTTAGCGCATGTTTTTGGCTCACCCCACTGTTCACTCTTTTTCTCCATAAATTAAAACTACTGCGCTTTAATTCGCTTCTCATGAGTTTTATTACATCAGACTCTGAGAATGAAAACTGTAATTTTATAGCTTCAAATGGAGTGCGGTCTTCCCATGCCATTTCTATTATTCTATCAACGTCTTTTTCTTCCATTGTTCTGTTTATTTAAATGGTGTTCGTTTCCAATTTACTGTAATTTTTGAACCTTCAGCCACAATTACTGAATCAGGAATTTGATTACTTAATGCAGAAAAACTGGCTCCATACATTGCTTTAAAATCGCAATTAATTGCATAATCTAACACTTTAAGTACTTGCCATCTCGGATGATTTATTTTATATTCTTGCGATTTTTGATCGTTAATTTTTGTGTATCCGTAGTAATGTTCGAATATAAATTCCTCTACACTTCCCTCTTCCATTGGTGATTTTTCAAGCGAGGTGTTTACTTCAATGGAGTTCCATTTTTCAGCAATTTTCCACTCATATCTAATTGTTTTCATTTCATCTCCAATAAACAGCTGGTTTTTAGTTGGAATGGCAATGTAATGTTCTTTGTATAATTTATTTGCAAGCCAAGCTACCATTTTGTAGGGAACGGTTTCATTTATAAAAACTACACCCCTTTTAATGTTTCCCTCTTTGTCTGTTCTTTTAACGTAAAATCGCAGATTAATTTCTTCGAAAGTTCCCAGAAAAGGAATTGGAATATTGAAAAGTCTTGTTTTTTTAAACATAAAACCAACAAGGCTCACAAAAGCTTTATCTTGAAATAAATCTAGCTCTACGCCTTTGGGTAAGAATGGTTTTAATACATCAGGATTCACCTCATAATTGGCCATTATTAGGTTTTCCCAGCGTGCAGACAGAAATGTTTCTCTCATATTCTATTAATAACAAAAAAAGGACAAAAAAGATTTCAAAGACTGCGTTTTAATAAAAAAAAACGTGCTCTTTTGGAACACGTTTAAAATTTATTTCTTTAGAATTAGTTAAATCTATTTATCTATTGAACCCAATACCCGATCCATAAATAGTTTCAATGCCTCTTTCTTCTCAGTTCCGTCTTTAATTAATTTGTGCACTTCTAAGGCGCCATACATGTTAGAAATTAACTCGCCAATTAGGTCTAGCTCTTCGTCTTTTAATGTAGAAAGTTCTGTTAAAGATTCTAAAACCTCTATGGTTTCAACTAGAAAATCTTGGTCGTTTTCTTCAATAAATTGCGTTAAATGTTTGATTACGGGCAGCTTCATGACAAAACAATTTCGTTGACCAATTTTTCTAACACTTCAGTTTTATTTGTTTGAGTTTCGTTGACCAATTTTCCATTTAAAAATGTTGCAAAAGTTGGTAAATTGCTCACGTTAGCTAGTTTTCTTGAATCTGGAGAATTTTCTGCATCAACTAAAACAAAAGTTACGTTTTCGTTTTCGGTTGCAAATTTTTTAAATTTGGGCTTCATAATTCGGCAATTTCCGCACCATGAAGCCGAAAACTGAACAACAACTTTTTCATTATTTGAAATCAAATTTTGTAAAGTATCTTCGTTTAATTCGATTAACATTTTTATAAATTTATGTGATTGATAGCTGAAATTAATTTAAACTTAAGTATTCAGCCGTACTTTTTCTATCTGCATTCATAGCATCTTTTCCTACTTCCCAATTAGCCGGACAAACTTCGCCTTTTTCTTGTATGTGTGTGTATGCGTCTACCATTCGTAAATACTCACTCACATTTCGTCCTAAAGGCATATCGTTAACACTTTCGTGAAATACTTTTCCAGTTTCATCTATTAAATAGGTTGCTCTAAAAGTTACATTTGAGCCTTCAACCATTACAGTATCTGTTTCTTCATTGTAAGTTGTAGAATCTATATCGAGAATACCCAAAATATTTGATAAATTTCTGTTTGTATCGGATAAAATCGGATAAGTTACTCCCTCAATTCCACCATTGTCTTTTGCTGTGTTTAACCAAGCAAAATGCACTTCATTTGTGTCGCAAGAAGCACCAATTACTGTTGTGTTTCTTTTTTCGAATTCTGGCAACGCAGCTTGAAAAGCGTGTAATTCTGTTGGACATACAAATGTGAAATCTTTTGGATACCAAAAAAGCAACACTTTTTTATTGTTACTTACTGCTTGTTCAAAAATATTGATTCTAAGGTTATCGCCCATTTCAGACATGGCGTCTACTTCAATGCTTGGGAATTTTTTTCCAACTAATGACATGATTGTTCTTTTTTTTTAATTTGATGAATTTATACAAACTTACTTATTGCAATTGTTATAAGAACAGAAATTTTTAAAATTTGTTTACTCGAGATTAACAATTTAATTTAAAGTGCTTTTTGAATTAAATTTCAAGGTTCAATGCTTTTATTGATTTCTTCATTTGCCAGCTGCTTCTCATATTTATTGTAAATAATTAACACCAAAAGCCCGAATAAAATAGCAGCAATAATTAAGAGTGTATTAATAATTCCATCTACTGAAAAAGACACTCTAATTAATATTGTTGAGATAATAAAACCTGAATTTCGAATAACTGTATGGAACTCGTCTGTATGAAAAAAGGAAAACAAGAGTAAGAATACATCGGCGATAATTAAAATATTAAAAAACTGTTCGAAAAACACATTGTTGATGTTCTTGAACGAAATAACAGCTATATCGTGAGGTAGAAAAACACCTACACTCCAATTTAAAAAGGAATAAATTGCAGTTATGAATAATATAAAAACCAAAGCAATTGCGGTTGTTTTTTTTGCCAAGATAAATTTCGAAACACTTTTTAGTCGCACCGTTCCAATATCTACTGATCTAAATACTTTAGCTCGTTGCACATGAAATAGATAAATTAAGAAAAACAAAACAACAGATGCAAGCAAGTCGTAGGTGAATTGTAAATCTTTTTTTATACTAAACCAATTGGCTGTAAGAGATAAATCTGAAAGGTCTTTGAACAAACGCCGAATAATAATGAGTGTAATAATTTCGTATTGTTTAGAGATATAAATAGAAGTAGATTTTGTGAGGTAGTAAACCAAAAGATACACTTCGTAAACAAGTATGAAAGAAAAAGGTGTGTAAATTGCTGCTATCGGATTCTTTAATAAATTGGAAGGTTCGCTTAAAGAAATAACATCGGTATTAACTAATCCAATGATTATTAGATGAACAACAAAACTAGCTAAAGCTATCCATAAAATAGCACGCTCAATTTTATCTTTCGTTTTTTTTGAGAGTAATTTTTGATACAGTTTTTCTAAAAAATTATTTAAAGCCATTTTAATTAAACACTTTTAACTTAAAAAATTGTAGTCAGTTTATTGGTTTTTATTATTTTTAATATATAAAAAATGCATTGCAATTGAGTGCGGTAAACTGATGCATGATATAAAGATGAATAGCATTCCCCAATTTAAAGTTGGTACATTTTCGTAGGCATAATTTTGAATTAAATAATAACTAATCAGAAACAACCAAGCAGCAGCATGAAAGGGCAAAGAATGCAGCCAAATTTTTGTGTTTGTCATTTTTAAATGTCCTTTAATTTGTGACCAACCATTAACGCTGTGTTGCCCAATAAAATAAAGTCCAAATGTGAAAATTAACGGTAAAAAGCTTCCAAGCGTTAACCACAAAATTGTTAATACTAAGGAAAAATGCTTTTTATAAAATGCCCAAATTAGCCACGGTGTTAGTGCCCAAACTGGAAGATCAACTGGAAAAGCACCAATTTGCATGGAAGCAAGAATATCTCTTGTTTCTGTTTGATGCGTTCCTAGAATAAAAATAAGCAAGGAAGCTCCCCATAAAATTGAAATTAGCGCTGGAAAATTCCATTGTTTTCCGTCTGCTTGCCCAAAATGCCATGCTGAATAAGCTAGAAAAACTAAAAGCGCAATGGTAGGAGAAAGAAACCAAACAACTCCCATTAGCGCAGCGAATAATAAATAATTGAATATAAATTTAGGGGCTTTCTTAACATTCCAGCTTCCAGTTTCTAATAAATGATCAACGGCACCGTGTGGAATTCCGATAGCTACCATTCCGAGTACTAAAAAACTAAACCCTGAAATTTTTTGTGCAATTGAATCGTTTCCAAGTAACAAAAGGAAAACAACAAAAAACAACAAAATCATGGGCCGAAAAAACGTTTGAAACCTTACTTTTCTGATAAGTGAATCTATAAATGGCTTCCATGGAAGTTGATAAAAAATAGACACGTCTTCTTTAAAAGTTGTCTTTTCGTCCAGAAATTTTAGCACTTTTTGAATGCCCACTTTTTCAAGCAATTGAACAAAAATTCGCTTCCCCTCTTGCGGTCGTTTGTCTAAAATATCGAGAAGCAAGCCATCGTAAAAAGCAAATCTATTGTTAAATGCCTCCGTTTCAGAATTATTTAAATCTTCTGTTTCTTTACCTTTTTTTATTGCTTCAACTAGTTCACAGGTGTGGTTGAACATGTTTTTAAAAGCATAACCCGTACTCGACTTGATTTTGTAATTCCTAGCTCCCAAATTTGTTATGCCAGAAACAGACTCACTTTGAATTTTACTATTGCTCATAGGAATACATCCTTGCTCGATATCTAGCTTTTTGAATTCTCCAAAATTCTCCAATACATATTTTTCGATTAGGGCTTCAGCCTCGTCAACTTCAATAATTTCAGATCCAAATCTGGTCACCTCAACCAAAGCTTTTGAATTAGAAAATGGCAAAACATAAACAAACTGTGTGAAACCTTGCTGCTCAATCTCAAAATCCATAAACCGAAATGCAAGCGGTTGATTTATTCCTTCGTTTGTTTCAATAAACCATCCAACAAAACTTTGACTAATATACGTTTCATTCTTTTTTGTTTCTTGAAAAACGGGTGTTCTGGAGTCGAAAATTTTCTCTCCATAAATTTTCTTTCCATCTAAATTCAGAAAGGAACCAGATACATCATTTCCAACAAAATCAACTTTGCTAAAAAGTGTTTCACAGTTTATAGAATTAGAAATATCGTTTACCTTGTTGTATAAATCTATACTTGAAACATGGTTGTAACGATAGGGCTCTAAACTTACTATTTCCTTATTCGGAAGTTCTACTTCATGCCACGAGTGAGAAATTATATCTTTTAATGATTTACTGATTGGCTCATCGCTGTGCGACCAAAAACAAAAAGTTTTGTCTTTCTTTATTTTTCGCTCTTGATCTATTAAAAGAATTTTTAAACCTTCCAATAAATTATTCTGGTAAAGATTTAATAAAAGTAAAGACGAAGAAGCTCCCATTCCACAAAATATGTAATCATATTTAGCAAATTCTGCAGCAGGATTTGATGCAATTTGAGGTTTTGAAGTTAAATCATTCATTATTTAGAACAATGTTTAAACAATATATTTGGCAGAATGTTTAAATACTTGATTCTTAAAAAACTACTACAAGAAAACCAGACTTAAAGCTAAGTTATACTATTTTTCTCTATGAAATTATCTAGAAAATACACAAAAATTATTTAAAACCCATAGTAGGACTAACGAGGCTGCTGTCAACAACAAACTAAAGCCGAAATTACGCTGCGCTGCATTACGGTTTAGTCCTTATATGTTAGGTGCTTTTTTTAAGTTTTATTATTATTCGATTATTCTCGTATGGTAAACCATTGTAATTAACAGTATCCTTCTTGTCATGATTATTAATAAATGAGATTTCTCCAAAATTTAAGCCGATTAATTTTTTAATGAAAAACATTCCTATACCGTCACCGCTTAAATCTGCATTAATTGCCCATTTTCCCGAATTTGATTCACTAAATATTTGCTCTATTTCATTTTCTTCAACCTTCAAGCTAGTCATATCGAAATATATGGAAACATCATCTCCCGATGATTGAAACCAAATATTCAATTCAGAATGTGGCATTATATATTTAGCTGCATTGTCAAACAAATGAGACAATGCTACAGATACTGTATGCTACTCCCCAAATTTCAGACAGTAAGTTAAGATAGGAAATAGTAATTTTTTAACTTTACAAATATGTCAACAAAAAGAAGGAAATTCAGTAGTGAATTCAAGAAAAAAGTAGTTTTGGAAGCGCTCAAAGAGCGA
>JANNWW010000023.1:0-3860 GCA_031409255.1 Crocinitomicaceae bacterium | reverse complement strand
TAAATTCAATCGGATTAAGAAGAAGAGGTTCTTCAGATGAAGAAGTGAAAGAAATTGAAGATATTTACCGCATTCTTTTTGTTTTAAACAGCAATGTTTCGAAAGGAATTGAAGCTGTTAAAGAAAGTATTCCTGCGAGCACAATTCGTGACCAAATTATTGAATTCATTGAAACGTCTGATAAAGGCGTTATTCGTGGATTAACTTAAATCAACAACTATGCTATCTAAGAAAACCAAATACGCTCTGCACGCATTAACTTATCTCGCGAAGAAGAACCAAAAGGAACCAACCCTTATTGTTGAAATTGCCGACAATGCTAAAATTCCGCGTAAGTTCTTAGAATCAATTTTACTTGATTTAAAGAAAAGTGGATTGTTGATTTCCAAAATGGGAAAAGGTGGTGGCTATTCTTTGCGATTAAGTGCAAGTGAAATAAAAGTTTCAACAGTTATTCGATTATTCGATGGCCCAATTGCTTTACTTCCTTGTGCATCAATCAATTATTACCAAAAATGCGACGAATGCATAGATGAAACTACCTGTGGTTTACACAAAGTTTTTGCAGATGTTCGAGACGAAACATTGAAAGTATTAGAAAACAAATCAATTCAAGACATTATCAATCAAGAGGGATAAAAAGTAAGTGGTACAGAGAAACGAAATTTTAGAATTAATAATAGACGATTTAGCATTTGGTGGACAAGCAATTTCACGTCTAAAAACCGAAGAAGGTGAGTTTGTGTTATTTGTTGAAAATGCTTTTCCAGGTCAAAAAGTGCGCGTGCGTGTAGATAAAAAACGCAAACGTCATGCCGAATGTAAATTGATAGATGTAATTGAACGTTCTCCTTTAGAAAAGCAATTGCCTTATCAAGAAATTTCAGGAGCACCCTATATTTTCGTACCAATTGAAATTCAGAAAGAATACAAACAAAAAACAACATTAGATGTGTACCGTAGAATTGGTAACATCAAAAATGTAGACGAATTATTTGATCAATTCCTCGACTCTCCATCCGTTTATTTCTATAGAAATAAGATGGAATACAGTTTCTCATGTATTGAACATGTTCCTGAAACGGGCGAAGAATTAGACGATGCTTTTGCACTCGGATTTAAACGCAGAGGAACTTGGTGGAAAGTTGAAAGTTTAAATAAACCTTCGGGTTTGTTTGACGAGCAGTGGGAAACTATTCTACCGAAATTCAGAGAATTATTAAAATCTTTTGGATTAACAGCTTGGCATCCGCCTAAAAAAGAAGGTTTTTTCAGACATATAGTTGTTCGAAAATCATTCGATCAAGATCAACTATTATTGCACATTGTAACAAGTTCAATAGATATTCACAAATTTGATTCTGAAGCAGTTGTTACTTTCCTGAAAAAGGAATTAGGTAATCGTTTGGCAGGCGTTTGGCACACAATTAATGACAATATTGCCGACCGCGCCAAAATTGAAAACGGAACCAGTAAATTACTTTGCGGAAACGCAGTTGTTGTAGAGAAAATGCTCGGACTTTCCTTCGAGATTTCAATGGAAAGTTTCTTTCAGACCAATCCAAAAAGCGCGGAAAAACTCTACACAAAAGCAATCGACTACGTAGTTGAAAACACAAAACCCAATGGCGTTATCATGGATTTATTCTGTGGAACTGGAACCATTGGTCAGTTAATTGCACAGCGCATAGAAGCAGTTGAAATTATTGGCGTCGACATTGTGGAGGAAGCAATTGCTGATGCAAAACGCAACGCCAAAATCAACAATTTTTCACACCTAAAGTTTTTCGCAGCCGATGTGGGAAAATTCCTGGGTCTTCATCCCGAATACCAAGGAAAAATTGATTCGATTGTTTTAGATCCACCACGCGCAGGAATTGCGCCTAAAACGCTTTTAAAAGTCGTTGCCTTGGATGCAAAACACATTGTTTACATTTCCTGTAACCCATCTACACAAGCTCGCGATGCAGAAACCTTAGAGAAAAACGGGTACAAAATGACCAAACTCAGTTTCGTAGATCAATTTCCGCATACGAGTCACATAGAGGCGATAGCGGTTTTTGAGAAGTTTTAAGAGTCAATTAACTGTTTAAGTTATTTCAATGTTTTTTAGAGAAATATATCGTTTAATAATTCATGGTTTAATTTAAAACTTGAAAAAGATAGTTTTTGCGGTTAATTTATTTGGAAAGCCACTTAACGATGTTAAAAAAAACAATTATAATTTGTATAACTAAACGTTAACAGTTGCGCCCTTTTGGTTAGTGCATTACTCCCCAATTTCAAGTAAAATAAAACTCATTTTGACTTCCTGAGCTTCGCAAATTTGTTTGAATAATTTTATTGACAAATTTGATTTACCTTGTTGAATAAGACGAACGGTTTTCTCATCTATACCACAACTTAATGCAAATTCTCGGTTTGAAGAATATTTAGACCTGAAATTAAGATGTATATAGGTACATAATTTAATTTTCAACTCTTCATCATTCATTCAACGAAATTCAGAAGGTAAAAAATTAATTATGCGGAATATATTCCTATTTTTTATTTATATTTACTAAATCAATTCTAACATTAAAACTACGAAACAGAAATCCAACCTTCAAATTCTTTTGTATCTTTGGTAAAGTTACTTAGAAAGTCAGACAACAACTTTGAAAGTGTAGCCTTTAATTGAAGGTTTGAAACAATAATTTTAAAACAAAACTTATCAATTGATAAAACCTTTTATATATTTTTTTTTATTCATTTTGACTTTTTATTCAAGGGCACAAGAAAACCTTGTCCTAAATCCAAGTTTTGAAGAATATCTAACTTGTCCTAGTAACAACTTTCCCTTTTATTATATTGATAGAGCAAAAAACTGGTTCATGCCAACAACTGGAACTTCAGATTATTTCAATAGTTGTAGTTTAGATTTATCACCTGATGGCGAATTAGCATTTAATGTACCTGAAAATTATTTTGGTTTTCAAACAGCTAGAACTGGAAATGGGTATGCAGGATATTACGCAGATTTATCGATTGATAATAACAATTATTATGAATATATGTGCGTTAAACTTTCAAATACTTTAATTAATGGAAAAATCTATGAATTAAGCTATTATGTTAGTTTAGCAGATTCGTTTTATACCTCAGGTTTACCACAGCAATTTATTGATCATTCTGCAGCTTATTTTTCAATTGACTCGCTAGCAATAAATAATTATGATAAAATAACGCAAACACCTCAAGTTGCTAGTACAAAAAATGTATTTCTAAATGATTCCTTGGGTTGGCAAAAAATTTCAGGTTATTTTATTGCGAATGGAGATGAAAGCTACCTTACTTTAGGTTGTTTTAAAAATTATTCAGATGTCCAAATTAATTTCATAAATGAGCTTACTGGACAACATGCGGTAGCATATTATTTTGTTGACGATGTTTCACTTTTTGAAACTGAATTATTTATACCAAATGTTATAACTCCAAATGGTGATGGAATCAACGATTATTTTGAAATACTAATAAGTGAAGTTGACTTTAAAATAATGAATCGTTGGGAGAATCTAGTTTTTGATTCGAAAGTAATGAATGTTAAAACCTGGGATGGTAATTTTAATGGGCAAAATAGTGTAGAAGGAATATATTTTTATGTTATAGAAGAGTTAAACTTAAAAGGCTTTATTGAATTGATTAGATAATACAAATTACATGAAAAAATTAATATTAGGTTTCTAACTACATGACAAAAATATAAACATCTAATAGTCAGTAAATTAAGTTCGATTAAATTTGTTTAAAACCTTGAAAATCAGTATCTTAGAGGATGATTCTTAGTTATCCAAAAAGTCCAATTCCCAAGGTTAGTCACG
>JANNWW010000022.1:0-5265 GCA_031409255.1 Crocinitomicaceae bacterium | reverse complement strand
GAAAAATAACCATTGAACAAGTAGAAGACATTGCTCGTCGAAAAAACATGGAAAAAGAGCAAATGGAGCGTTGGTTGAGCCCCAACATTCTTTAAAAAACTACGTCATATAATAAGTAATGTGATTATTTTCACACTAATTGTTTGACTTATGAATTTTAGACTCCTCTTTTTTGTTTTATTTCCTTTTGTGGTTTTTGCACAAACTCCACCAACTGCAAATTTCACTGGTAACCCATTATCTGGGTGTATTGGTTCGCCAGTAAATTTTAATTCAAAACCTCTTGTATTTTTTGCTAATTTATATGACAATAGTTATACTAAAATGGAAATTTACGATAGTCGAGGGCGAATAGTTGATAGACAAACCTTTTCAATGGATTATAATTTATATATTCATTAAAACTCTTTGCAAAAAGCTGTGTATCACTACCAATTTGAAACTGACAACGCTTTTCATCAATCAGAGAAGTTTATTTTAATGGAGTAAATCATGCAGTTTATAAAACTGCGAATATAATATTGATGAATGATGTTGAATTATTAAACAAAATTAAAACGGGCGAAAAAAACGCGTTTAATAATTTGGTTACAATATACCAAAATCGGATACTTAATACCTGCTTCCGATTTATATTAAATAAAAAAGATGCGGAAGATATTTGTCAGGAAGTTTTCATTGAAATATTTCAATCCATTCATTCATTTAAGGCAGATTCGAAACTCAGTACTTGGATTCATCGGATAGCAATTTCAAAATGCCTTGATGAATTAAAAAAGCGAAAACGAAAAAAGCGCATCACTTCAATCGGTAAACTCTTGCATATTGACGACTTTAGCAATTGGATTGGGGGTGGAAAACAAGCTGACGAGGCTATTCAAGAAATAGAACAATTAAAAGAAATAACTATTGCTTTAAATGTTTTACCTGACAACCAAAGAATTGCATTTACTCTCAGTAAAATTGAAGGATACACGAACTCTGAAATTGCGGAAATAATGAACACTACCATTCTTGCAGTAGAATCTTTAATTTACAGAGGTAAAAAAGCAATTGGAGCTAAACTAGTACTGCTTCTTTCGAGTTAAAAATACAAAAAAGAAAAAAATTGCCAGAAAACAAATAAACTGTCTTCTAAAATAAAGAATGCTCATGGAAAATAAAGAACTAAATAGAAAAATTGCAGAAGTAATTGAGACTTATAAAAACTTAGAAGTACTTATTCCAAGTGCCACATTTGAACAAGAATTAATTGAAAAATATGTTGTAAAAAGAATGCATTCACAATCGCGTTTAAAAATATCTGTTGCAACAACAATCTGTTTACTCTTGATTACAGTTAATATTGCTTTTGTAATTATTAGCACAACTTACTCAAAAACAAATACTGAGAAAAACCGCTCAAGAGATTTAGAAACGCTGTCGAATGAGCTGTTATTTTAATTAAAATTTAACTTATGGATATTTTTACTCGTCAAAAAGTATTGGTTCGCATGGTGATCTTCCTCATCGCACTGAATATTGGATCAATTGTCTTTTTTGTTGGTTCGAACTTTCGAAATCAGAATCTAGAACACACACCACATGACCATGGTCCATTATTGTTTCCGAAAAACGAAGCGTATAGAGACATGACTATCATTTTGAAAAAAGAATTGAACTTATCGGCTAAACAAGTAAAGCAGTTTGATCTTATTCGAAAAAGAAATTTTCAAAAACAAGTAGTTGTGGAAGGAATCATTCGTTTTCACAAAGATGAAATAAACAAAGAATTATTCAAATTAAACACTAATAACAATACAATTGAACTACTAGCAAAACAAATTTCAGAAAACGAATACAAAATGCAACTGATTCGTTTTAAACAAGCAAAAGAGTTAAAAGCAGTTTGCTCAAAACTGCAACAAAAAAAAATGGAAGAACTCGTAATTGAAATCCGTGATTATTTCAGACCTGATAATCAATTTATTAGAAAATAAAACACAAAAAGTGCCAGAAATATAAAAACACATCGTCAAAGAAACAGAGAATAATTTATTTGTAAATAATCTATCGAATTAATTATCAATAAAATAATGTAGTTCAACAAATCTTTAGTAAATGAAAATTATGAAAAAGAACCAAATCGTATTAATGTTATTGCTGGTAAGTTTTAGCTTTAGTCTACCTATTTTCGCACATGATGCAAGTGGCGAACACAAACCAATGAGAAAATGGATGATTAACAACAAACAGGTAAATGGTGATTTTTTCTTTTCTAGTTACAATCAAGTAAAGATTGAAGGCGCTAATCATGAAATTAAAACGTATCCATTAACTGTTTTTTCAAAAGTTGATCAATTATATATCTCAGAAAAGAGTGCAGAAATTGCAAAATTAAATAAAGAAATTCCTATTCTTGAAGTTAGTCAATTAACGAATAAAAAGGCAGCTAAAAATTCGTCAGAAAAATTCATCATACCTTCATTCGTTGTTTTGTTTGGTTTAACTAGCTTAAGTTTGCATCTGAAAAGAAAAAAATTACAACGCTATTCTTTAGCGATTTTAGCGGGTGGAATTGGTTATTGCTTATATAGTTTTACTGACCCAACTGTTGTTGACTCAGCATTTACACCCTTTTCACCCAATGTTGTAACTTCTTGGGATACCGATTATTTCTATGTTGAATCGAAAGGTATTCCTTCAACTCATGACATGATGGTTGGTATTTCTAATCACGGTTGGCAACAGCAAGTTCCACTTCCACATTGCTACACTGAAACTAATCATTGGAGTATTCCACTGAATCCAGTAATGGCAGCAACTCCAGTTCCTGTAAATGCTTCACACTTTGTGCGCGGTGCTATCGCAATTGCAGTGAACGGAGTTCCTATTTTTAATGTTTATACAAATACAGGCGTTGATTCGTATTTGGATGGTCAATTGGATTTTTATGGAGGACATTGCGGACGTGGTGACGATTACCATTACCACACAGCACCACTACATTTATACAATCAAACGAGTTCAACTTTACCAATTGCTTATGCTTTGGATGGATATGCAGTTTTTGGAAATATAGAACCAGATGGTGCTCCGATGACAACATTGGATGCAAATCACGGCCATTTATACAACAGTACTTATCATTACCACGGAACAGCTAATGCACCTTACATGATTGCAAAAATGGTTGGACAAGTGACAGAGGATGCTAGTTTACAAATCATTCCACAACCACAAGGTGCTCCAGTTAGAACTGAAAACTGGGGTCCATTAACTGGTGCTTTGATAACTTCTTGTTTGCCAAATGGAACAAATGATGGCTACAATTTGACCTATACTTTGAATGGAACACCTGGTTATGCAACAAATTATTCATGGAATGGAACAGGAGTTTATATTTTCGATTATGTAACACCATCAGGAACAACTACAACTAGTTACAATGGATTTCTTCAATGTACTCTCCTTGCAAATATTCTGAATAACACGAATGAAAGTGAGGATATATTTATTTATCCAAATCCTACTAATCGAAATTTCTCGATTCAAATGAGCGAAGCACAACAAAAATCAGTGAAACAAATTTCAATCTACAGTTTAAGCGGTAATCAAGTCTATTCAAAAACTGAATATGAAGAAAAAATGGATTTTTCCAATCTTCACAAAGGTATTTACATCGTGAAAATCAATTTTGATAAGAGTGAGTTCATCAAAAAAGTAATTATTCAATGAAAATATTGATCTACATATTCAGCTTAAGTAGCACTTGTTTCTATTCTCAAAGTGTTGTTAAATCAATTAATGGTTTACCTGATACAGGTGAGATTAGTAGTTATACGTCAACTTTTGGTGAAGACAACGATTATAATTTTAACGTTCCTTCATTTACTGATAATTTAAACGGAACAGTTACGGATAACATTACAGGTTTGATGTGGCAGCAAGCTGATGGAGGTGAAATGACTATTGAAAACGCAATAATATATGCCAGCAATCTTACTTTAGGTAGTCATTCTGATTGGCGCTTACCTACTCCATTGGAATCTTTCAGTATTATGAACCACGAAAATAATATGCCTGCTATCAATACAATGTATTTTACGCTAACAGCAGCTCAATATTGGTGGACGAATACCTTTCAAATAGGAGACAACTCAAAAGTTTGGTGTACGAATTCGGGTGGTGGAATTGGAAATCATCCGAAATTAGAAACCGTCAGTGCGGGTGGTGTGAATCGATTTCATGTGAGGGTTGTGCGGGATATGAATCCACCTTCAACATTTCCTAGTCAGTTCACAGATAATGCCAACAATACAATTACAGATAATGTAACAAATTTAATCTGGCAAAAAGTACCCAATACCGCAGCCTTTACATGGGAACAAGCGCTTATTTATGCTGAAAATTTAACCCTAAACGGAGCATCAGATTGGCGCCTGCCCAATATCAAAGAATTACAATCATTGAACAACGAAAATCTAACAAATCCGTCAGTTTCCACGTCAATTTTCCCTACAATTGGAATTATGAACTACTGGTCGTCTACTTCATTGCCTAATCAGACCACAAAGGCGTGGTTTTGGAATACAATTTTTGGAATCACATCCTATGATCTGAAAACGAATTTAAATTTCGTAATCTGTGTGCGAGGAAGTTCGACTTTAGGAATTAAATGCAAAAAGGAAAAAGCCGACTTTATAGTGTATCCGAATCCATTTACAGATAAAATAACCGTTCAAAATGGTGTTGAAGGAAAGGTTTATGTTTTAAAAAACAGTTTAGATCAATTGGTATTTGAAGGTAGCGACATTCAATTAGTCGATTTTTCTTTACTCGATAAAGGTATTTATTTTTTGAGAATTGTTGGTTCTGAGAGTAACGTAGAAGTTTTGTTTAAAGACTAAAGTGGTGAATTGTTTTTAAGTTACTTCCTTTTTAAGATACTATCAAAAATCGCCAAAATATTGGTTGAGATTTTGTGGAGTTTATACGATTCCCTGAATCAAACTCGAATACTTCGTGTTATTCGAATCAAGAATTTGAACTCAATAGTAGTTTTAAGGAATAGGTTTTAAAAATCATCTCTTGAACACGTTCAAAACACGCACTCACTCCTTTTCATTGAACAAAAAAGGCAGCCATTTCTGACTGCCTTGCTGAACTTTAAGAATCTTAAGATTCGCTGCCCCCCTCTAGTTGCGGTGGCGTTTTGTATTTCTTGTGCAAATCTATGATGATTCGAGCATTCCTGTAACTGCGGTAAAAATTTGTGTTCGAAGC
>JANNWW010000021.1:0-2325 GCA_031409255.1 Crocinitomicaceae bacterium | reverse complement strand
ATTCAAATGAAAAAATTAAAGAAATAAACCTATTTAACCTATCACCCAACAATTGAATATTTAGACTATAATATATTCGTGAAATAAATAAATATAAAAAAAAAAGGAGGAATAATCCTCCTTTTCTTGATTTAATCGATGACGGAACCTAAATTTATTCTACAATACTTTAAATTCAACTCGTCTATTTAATGAATACTCTTCTTCAGAGCATTTAATTCCATCTTTACACTTGTTAATTGGTTTGGTTTCACCAAGTCCTTTAGAAACGATTTGAGATATTTTAACATCTTTAGAAATTAAATAATCGTAAACACTCTTAGCTCGAGCTTCAGAAAGTTTTAAATTGTTAACAGATGAACCTCTTGAATCAGTATGAGCTGAAATTTCAAAATTAACCTGATTGTTTTCTAATAAATATTGAACTATTTTATCAAGAACAGGATAACTTTCTGAAGTAATATTACTCTTGGCAAGTTCGAAATAAATAGAACGAATTTCAAGTTTAGCACCTTTTTTAAGTTCTATTCCCATTGCAATATTTTTCAATCGATCAATTGTCAGTTTCTCTAAAGAATATTTTTTTGATTGTAAACCTTGTTTTCCAAATGTAACTTCCCAACCATCATTTTCCTCAATAGATAATGCCCAGTTTCCTTTTTCATCTGTATAAACAACTATTGAATCATTCCCTTTTTTTGCAAGAACGCGAACACCCGGAATTGGCTCTTCTGTGATTATATCTTCAACAACTCCGAAAAACTTTTCTTTCAAAATAATATTTGAGTTCGTTTCCTTATTAGAAGTTTGAGATTTATAATCCTGGTAACCATAATGAGTAACTAAAAGTTTCTCGTTTTTCATTTGATCAAACTCATAAGCAATTTCACCTTCCTTATTAGAATAGAAAGTAGGGTTGTCCTCAAAAAGATTTTCACCAATAATTAATTTAGAGTTATCTAAAAGAACATTGTTGGAGTTTTTAACAATAGATTTTGCTTTAATCTTAAAGCTTAATTTGTCAATTACTTTAATTGATGCGCTACCATCAATGTTTTTTTGGTAGTAATAAAGCTTCTCTTCTATTAATCTAGGGTTAATATCGTGCTGACGAACGTTAATGTTTTGACCCATGTTTTCAGACTCAAAATAGATTTGTCCTTCTCTATTGCATACAATTAAATCTAGTTGCCCTCGACCTTTGAAATCTGAAGAGTAATAAGCCTTATCAACAGAATGACAATAGCCAATTTCATTCCCTGGCGAGTTTATTTTTTCTCCTAGATTTTTGATGTTTGAATAGTTGTTCTCAAATATTTCAGCAGAATAGAAATCAAAGTTTCCAAAACCACCATCTGTATTAGCAGAAAAATATAATTTCCCTCCCTCAACGAATGGGGCTAAATAATCATACTCAACTTTACAAAAAGAAACTTTAGAAATATTGATTAATTTGTTTAATTGCTTATCATAATCTCCCACATACAATTGAAGTTTTGAAATCTTGTCCCGAGATATTTTTTTCAATTCGTCTTCAGTCATTAATTCACCTGAGAAATCATTAGAAGAGAAATATATTTTTCTACTTAATTGATCGTAGAAAGGATAAGCGCAGTATTTTCCTTTAGAGGTGAAAATTTTCTCGCCATCAATGAATAATGAATTATCTTGTGCATACAATAACTTTTTTTCAATTAAATCAAACCCTAAAAGAGAGCTTTGAGATTTGAAAATCTTAGAACTATATGAACTTTCAATGGGTTCATAATTGTATATTTCTAGAAGTTTGCTTTTAAGACGTTCAGATTTAATTCTTTCAATATAAGATTGAGATTCTACATCATTACCTAAATAATAATGTGAATAAGCCATGTATTCATTTAACGTGTCGGAATACCAACTTTCTTTAATTTCGTTTCCAAAAGATACTAAATCTGAAAATTTGTTAAGGTTAAAATAAGACATGAATTTTAGCTTCTTAAATGTAATATCATGATCAGATCTTACAGATGAAATCACATCACTATACCTGTTCAACTTGTAATCGTTTAAGATTATAGAGTATTCAGATTCTTCAGGATTTCCCGCATAACATTTTCCTACTAAAATCGTAAGAAAAAAAGTTGTAATTAATATTATAATTTTCATAATTGTTTGATTAAATAAATGGAATAGAATAACCAGTTTTAGTCTTAGATAAGAGCAATTTGCTCGCAAAACCATATCTAATGTATACTACTCCCCATCTTTCGGACAGCTTTTAGTTCAAGTTAAGTATTGAACATTTTCACTAATGGTTTACGATAGGCTTAAAAATGGGAAATA
>JANNWW010000020.1:0-6574 GCA_031409255.1 Crocinitomicaceae bacterium | reverse complement strand
CAATTTGGGTGTTTATTTCTCCGAAAAAGGAAATAAATTACGTTCTGAAGCTGGTGCTTTACCTCCAAATGAAAAAAAGAAATACGAAGAATTAAATGCTAAAAGTTTAGAATTTTACAATTTGGCTGCTAGTCCACTTGAAAAATACGCTGAAGCAAACCCAACTGATAAAGCAGTTTTGAAGTCATTGTTTCAAATTCACCGTGCATTGAAAAATGCCGATAAAGAAGCGAAGTACAAAAAATTATTCGACGAAGCGAAATAATTCACTTTATATAAATTTTAAAAAGGCATTTCTATTGAATTGCCTTTTTTTTGTTTTCACTATTTAAATTTTGTAAAAAAGCACAATTAAGATGTTGCTAATTAGTTACTCTATTTACTTATCTAACTTCATGAAAACATTTTTAGAAAAATTTAATGAATTATTTTACAGCTTATTAACAGTTGACTAAACGCTCTAAACTCAAAAAATGTCTATCTTCGCGCTTTAAAATTGAAATTATGCGTTTGTTTTTCGTCTTTTTAAGCCTTACTTTTTCTCAATTAGTTTTCGGACAACTCTCGGCAATTAAAGGCGAAACTCATTATAACTTTTGGATTAATTTACCGGCAGATTCCATTTTAAAGAACAATCCGCCAATTTTAATTTTCCTTCATGGAAAGAGTTTATCTGGAACAGACTTGAATAAAGTGAAAAAATATGGAGTAATTCATGAAATTGAAAAAGGAAGAAGTGTTCCAGCAATTGTCATAGCTCCACAAGTTGCGTCAGGCTCATGGGATCCGGATAAAGTGTTAGAAATGCTTGAATACATTCAAAATAAATATACAACAGATACGAACAGAGTTTATGTTTGTGGTATGAGTTTAGGCGGATACGGAACGCTTCATTTTGCAGGTAAACATGCGAGTAAAATAACTGCAGCTGTTGCTTTGTGCGGAGGAGGAAATCCGGCTGAAGCAGAAAACCTCTCCTCTATTCCACTTTGGGTTCAACATGGCACAGCAGATGAAGCAGTTCCTGTTGGTCGTTCTCGTGAGGTTGTTGCTGCTATTAAAAAAGTAAATCAAGGAAAAAACTTAATTTATACAGAAATTCCAGGTGCAAACCATGGAGCATTAGAACGTGTTTTTCGCTCAGATGAAATGTACGACTGGCTATTTTCTCATGTACGTAAATCTGAAACGGAGGTTGAACTAATTCAGCCAGTTAAGAAGTAATTAAGTGTTTTCCGGATACTCCCGCTCCTTTTGGCTAATGTCAATTGCAATTCTGCTTTTCTTAATCAGTTTTAATTTGATTTTACCAGAGATGAACGATTTCATATCGAAAATTGGTGGAGCAGATAAAAAAGGATATACGATTGCTTTTTTTACTATTTCAGCATTAATTTCTCGTCCATTTTCAGGAAAATTATCGGATTTAATTGGACGGAAAAAAGTAGCAATTATTGGTTTTGTTATCGCTTTATTTGCAAGTTTACTTTACCCTATTTGCACGAATCTGTACTTCTTTCTTGCAATTCGTTTTCTACATGGATTTAGTGCGGGTTTTTCACCAACTGGTGCAACTGCATTAATTACAGATTCAGTTCCAGAGGAAAAACGTGGCGTTGCAATGGGTATTTTTGGTGTTTTTATCTCTTTGGGAATAGGAACAGGACAAGGAATTAGCACCTTAATTTCTGATTCTTTCGGAGTTAATTCCTTATTTTTTATTTCCGCAATACTAGTTCTAGTGTCCACTTTTCTGATGCGTTTTGTTACAGAAACTTTAGAAAATTTGGTTCCATTTAAATTAGAATTATTAAATGTAAAAAAAAATGAACTGTTAGAGCGAAATGTATTTCCAGTTGCAATTGTGATGACACTTTCGGCTTTTTGTTCAGGAATTATCTTCGTTCTGTCGCCTGAAATGTCTAAAATATTCGGAATAAGTAACAAAGGTGCATTTTTTGTTTACTATGTTTTAATGACCATTGTTACACGTCTAATATTTGGTAGAATTTCAGATAAAATTGGTCGTCCACAAACTTTACTGATGGGAATGATTTTACTTTCCATTTCCATGCTAACCCTTGCAAGCGCCACCTCAGAAAATCAATTCACTATTGGAAGCATTGTTTTTGGCTTGGCAACAGGAATTAGTTCCCCTTCGCTGTTTGCTTGGACAGCAGATTTGTCGCCTCCACACAGACGTGGAATTGGCGCTGGAACCATGTTTATTGCTCTTGAAATTGGAATCATGCTTGGTTCATTTTCTGTTGATTTTACTTTTGATGGAACAATAAAAACCTTGTTTAACGCATTATTTATTGGTGTTTTAACTAGTGCAACTGCAGTTATTTATTTGTCAATATTTATAGTTCGAAAAAGAGCAAGAAAATTGGATATCTCATCCACCAAAAAATAGTAACAAAAGTTTAGAAACATATACATCTAAACATATGTCAAGAATTCAAGCAAATTTGTTTAAAAGTCTTAACATTCCTTCACAAATCATCTGCAGTAAACACGCCAATTTTCCTATTTTTGTAAATTAATTAAATTGTTTAAATGTCTGATATAATTCGTTTACTTCCAGATCACATTACCAATCAAATAAAGGCGGGGGAAGTTGTTCAACGCCCGGCTTCTGTGGTAAAAGAATTGGTCGAAAACGCAATAGATGCTGGCGCAACAAGAGTTGAAGTTAACATTAAAGACGCCGGAAAAACACTTATCCAAATTATTGATAACGGAAAGGGAATGTCGTTTATGGACGCGCGTATGTGTTTTGAACGACATGCGACGAGTAAAATTTCGCAAACTTCAGATTTGTATACACTTCAAACCAAGGGATTTCGGGGTGAAGCGTTGGCATCAATTGCTGCAGTTTCACATGTTACTTTAAAAACAAAAACTGCTGATGCCGAATTAGGAACTTTAACCCAAATAAATGGTTCAGAAATAATTACACAAGAACCTGTTTCTTGTCCACTTGGTTCAAACTTCGAAATCAAGAATTTATTTTACAACGTTCCTGTTCGACGAAACTTCCTTAAATCTGAACAAGTTGAATTTAAACAGATTGAAGAAGAATTTCACCGAATAGCTTTGGCGCATCCTTCTGTTTTCTTTAAATTATCGCACAACGATTTGGTGAAATATCATTTAGAACCTAGCAATCTGCGATTACGTATTAAAGCAATTTTTGGAGATAAAATTTATGACAAATTGGTGCCCGTTAATGAAAGTACAGACATTGTAAAAATTGAAGGTTTTGTTGGTAAACCAGAGATTGCACGCAAAACCCGTGGAGAACAATTTTTCTTTGTAAACAACCGTTTTTTCAAGGATTCTTTCTTCAACCATGCAGTAACAAAAGCCTTTGAACAATTAATTGATGGAAAACTCTTTCCGAGTTACTTTTTGTTCTTGGAAGTTGAACCGAAATACATCGATGTAAACGTTCATCCAATGAAAACTGAGGTGAAATTTCAGGAAGACAAGCCCATATATTCCATTTTACGAACTGCAGTTCGTTCGGGTTTAGGTAAATTTAACATAGCCCCCATTTTAGATTTCGATCAGGAAGTAGCATTCGATTTACCTTATGAAATGCGAAATACCATACCAAAAGAACCTACAATTCAAGTAGACCCAACTTTCAATCCATTTTCGCCAGTTGAAAGAAACTCTTCTTTTAACGGAAACTCAAAAAGTGATTCAAATTCTTTTTCAAAAGCCGTAAATAAAGCTGGTTTCGGAACTAGTTCACTCGGAAACTGGGACGAATTCTGGAAGGCAGATTCACCCGAAATGCAAGTTCAAGATGAAAAAAATGAAACGCAACTTTCAATTGAAGTTGAATTGCCAAAACCTAGCGGACCATATCTAACTAAAGGAAGTTTTATACTTTCATCTGTTTCAGAGGGTTTGTTGGTTATTCACCACAGACGCGCCAACGAATGCATGATTTACAAAGAAATGATGCACAGTTTTATGCTTCAACCACTTGGTTCTCAACAATTGTTGTTTCCAATGGAAAAAGAGTGTTCAAAAAGTGAAAAAAACACATGGGATGAAAATACGAAAACTTTGGAAAGGTTGGGATTCATGTGGGAATGGAAATCTGAAACTATGCTACTTAATGGAATTCCAGACTGCTTAACTGAAGCAACAGTTTTGTCGTGTATAGATAAAATAGTGGAACAATTAGAGCTTTCAACGGTTGATAAAAGTGAGTTAGCACACATTGTTGTTTCACAATTGGCTTTTGCAGGCAGCATTCAAAGTAAATTAAATTTGGATCAACATGCAATTGAAGCCTTTATAAATCGTTTAATAGATTTGGAAGATTACCACATTTCACCAAGCGGAAAGCGAGTTGTGGCATTAATTCCGAATGAATCATTTTTTCAATTATTTTAAAATATGTTTAGTCAGTTTGGTCCGGTCGTAAAAAATATTCTCTTACTCAATATTGCTTTGTTTATTCTAACGTGGGTTTTAGAATTAAAAGGAATTGATTTGGGAAGGTATTTGGGTTTATATAATTTGGGTTCTCCATATTTTAAACCCTATCAATTAATCAGTCACATGTTCATGCATGGAAGTATTATGCATATATTTTTTAATATGTATGCTGTAATTATTTTTGGACCGGTTTTAGAACGAATTTGGGGGGCAAAACGTTTCTTTATTTTCTATTTTGCTTGCGGAATTGCTGCCGGACTTTTTAGTTTAGGAATTGACTACTTTGAATACGTGAATTTGAAATCTCAGATGAGTTCAACTCAATTAAATCAAATTTATAACAATGTATTAAATACTACAGACATTAATACCTTAACTTATCAAGGAGATATTGAATTAAAAGTTTTGCTCAATTATTTAATTCCAATGGTAGGTGCTTCTGGTGCTGTTTTCGGAATTTTAGCTGCTTTCGCATGGCTGTTTCCAAATACAGAATTACAGCTAATTTTTCCTCCAATTCCTGTTAAAGCGAAATGGTTAATTGGAATTTATGCCTTAATCGAAATTTATTTAGGTTTTTCTGGAAAGCAAACAGGTGTGGCACATTGGGCGCACATTGGTGGAGCAATTATGGGTACAATTTTCATCTTCGTATGGAAACAAAATAAAAATAAATTTTATTAAGCGATTATGAATACGAACGGTTTTTCTTTTTCGTTGAAACGAAGTCCGCTGCACATCAAGTTGATCATTGTAAACTTGGCATTGTTCATTTTTATTCAACTTTTTGGTGTAATTGAACGCTTAAGTGCCACTAGATTAACTTCTCGAATTCTATCTGATATTTTTTTATTACCGACTTCTTTTCCAGATTATTTAATTCGACCTTGGACATTTTTCACTTCAATTTTTGCACATTTTGACTTTATGCATTTCTTGTCGAACATGGTGTTTCTATATTTCGTAGGTTCAATTTATTTGCAGTTTTTTAGCTCACGACGTTTATTGCATGTTTACTTTGTTGGTGGAATTGTTGGAGGAATAATTGAGATTTTAGCTCATTTAGTTTTCCCAGGATTAAATGAAGACGCATTAATTGTTGGGGCATCAGGTTCAATTATGGCTATTTTTATGGCTTTGGCATTTTATAGACCCAACCTAAAAGTAAATCTCCTCATTTTTGAAGTTCCAATTTTTCTTGTCGCAGGAATGTTTTTACTTCTCGACTTTGCTAAATTAGGAAGTAAAGATAATGTGGCGCATTTTGCACATTTAGGCGGAGCATTAGTAGGATTTCTCTCTGTTTGGAAACTTAATTCTACATCGAACATGATCAACAAAATAGAAATTTGGACAAAAAAAGTACAGCTATTTTTACTTAATCTCTTCAAGCCAAAGGTGAAACTGAAAGTCGAAAAAGGTGGACGAGGCGGTAAAACAGACGAGCAATACAACGCCGAAAAAATGAATAAACAAGAAACAACGAATAAAATATTGGATAAAATTTCAAAAGCTGGATACGATTCTTTGACAAAAGCGGAAAAAGAATTCTTATTTTCACAATCAAATAAATAATTTTGAATTGGCTAAAAAAAATACTTCGCTTTCGGCATTTCGTTAAAATTGTAACGATTTTTTGTTTATCGTCTTTACTTTTGGCGTATCTCTCCCCTTATATTCATCCAAAATCGTTCAAATTATTACCTTTCTTCGGACTTATTTATCCAGTAACATTGATTTTGACTGGAATTTGTTTACTTTTTTGGGCCTTCGCAAAATCAAAATGGTTTTTTGTTGTTTTGTTTTTTGTTGTCATTGGAGGTAAACTTCATTTTAGAACCTTCTCTTGGAATTTTTCTACAAAAGTTGCAACTAGCGAGAATAGCTTTAAAGTTTTGTCATACAATGTTCGACTATTTGATGTTTACAATTCAGATATTTCAGAACGAAATAAAACCCGTGATTCTATTGTTCGCTATATTCAAAAATCGAATCCAGATATTATTTGTTTTCAAGAATTTTTCCATCAGGATAAACCTTCCACTTTTTCTACGAAAGACACATTATTAGAAGTATTGAAAATCAATTCCTATCACGAACGCTATTCACATAG
>JANNWW010000019.1:0-10056 GCA_031409255.1 Crocinitomicaceae bacterium | reverse complement strand
TATCGTTCCTCACGGGGTGGGCGGTACTTATCTGAAAATCAATTCAATAAAAAAGGCTTTGTAATTACAAAGCCTTTTTAGTTACGTTTCATCAAAGAATCATTTCGATCTTTTAAATCCAATCCTTTCCCTAGGATTCTTCTCTTGTTTAACAAATTCCATTAGATAGTTGTACATCAAATCAATTCTTTCGTCTTGATTTTTCATAGTTTTTTTAATTCCTTCTAACTCTGATAAAATATCTTTATGAGTTAGGAGTAAATCTCTCATTTTAGTAAATATTCTTACAATTTGGATATTTATTTCAATTGCCTTATCGTTATTTAAAATGCTTGAAAGCATTAAAACACCATGTTCTGTAAAGACTAAAGGCAGGGTTCTTCTTCCACCCCAGTTTGATAATTCATTTTGAGATTTCAAATTTTCAAATTCATCTTCATTTAACTGAAACATAAAATCACTTGGAAATCTTTTAAGGTTACGTTTGATAGCTTGATTTAAAACTCTAGTTTCAACACCATACATATCTGCTAAGTCACTATCTATAATCACTTTTTGATTTCTAAAAAGATATATTTTACTGATTATGATTTCGTCAGGTATAATAAACAATTCGCCCATTTTTATTTTGAGTTTGAAAATCAAAAGTAACAACTTGAAATCACAATCTGTGATATCAAGTTAAAATTCCACTAAAACTTTTCTTTTCACCCTACGGGCACGAAAATCGGTCTTCCGCCACCTCATCACAGAAGGTAAAAACATAAAAGCGAGCATTGCTATTGATTCCAAATGTATACAAGTTGAGATCATTTGAAATAAGAATAAATTGACCCCCCCGCGCTGGCGTAGGCGGTTAGCTGCAAGCCATTGTTTTTTGTTCTTGAAATGCTTGTCTTGAAAAGCAAGCAATTGAAAGAAAAAAACAAGCGCAGCACTAAAAGCCGAAGACAGAAAACGCGGCAAAATTAATTGTTGGATGCTTCAGTTCCGTGGTAAATTTTCAAGTTTAAATTTTCTTTGATTTACAACTTTTGTCAACAAGATTAAGATTTTCTTATCAATATGTGTTTTATTGAATTGTAGAAAAGTGCTTTTGGTGGTGAATTAGCTTTTTTTTTGCGTTAAGAGGGGTTTATTTTTTTGCAAGTTTACAAATCAATAATACGTTTTCATTACACCCTTTTCTGCCGAAACCTTCCTTTGGTCAAAACATAGTTGTGTTTTCCAACCGAAACAGTTCCGCCTTCTTCAAACAAATGAATGTCTTTGATGGTTTGGTTGTTGAAGAAAACCGATCCCTTTGTTCTGAAGGCAATATCTAAATAAGCTTCATTTAATTCGTAAGCAGAACCGCAAACGATTACGTGAATTGGTTTAGTAACTTTGGGCAGCAACTCCATGTCGCGCGGGGTGGCAAAATTGTCGGCAATCATCACAATTCTTTTGCTTTGCGGGAAAAATTTCTCTGCTTCTAAAACTGCTTCAATATTGTTTTCAGGTAAATCGCCACCATTTCCCTTTTGCATAGCGTCAAAAATTCGCTCGCCAAGCTCTTCCCTATTTTTGGGCACAAACGAATAAATTCCGCCTACTTTGCCTGTAGTTTTGTTTTTATCTGTTTTACTATCGCCATCGTTGAACAACACAATTCCAACAAAATTAGTGTCTTTACTTTCCAGCGAAGCACCAATAAACTCTAACATTTGAGCAGTGTATGGCGCCATGCTTCCTGTTATATCGCAAACAATTACTGCTGAAGTGTAATTTCCTTTACTTAAAGCATAACTCACTGTTTTACTTGCAGATGAAGCTTTCACCGCCATGTAATCGAATGCTTTTTCTTTTTCAGCGAATTGAGCAGAATTTGCGGCATAAATTTCTAACGGAGATGCAACAATGCTTCCCCTGTCCATAAAATCAATAGTTGTGGTAACCATGCATTCGGTGAGTTTCCCATCTACTTTTCCAGGTTTCCAATTCGGCATAGCGTTTAAAAAACGTTTCACTTCCTTTGCATAAGGCGACAATTCACCACCCGGAAAACCAATTTTAGTGATTTTACCTTCTTTATCAATGATGAAATTTACAGGAATACTTTCCTTTGCTGTTCCATTTTCTGGATACTTGATTTTTTTCGCGAAATAATCGATACGTGCACGCTCTCCACCCGGAAATTCGGGGAGAATTGTTTTCGGTTCTTTTGAAACTTTAACTGCGCCACTCGAATCTAAAGAATAAAATTTTGTTTCGTTTTTCACATACGCATCATATGCATGCGCAGGAACCGTTCCTTCAGTTACTTCTTTCATGAAGGCCAATTCTATAGCGCGTTTTATTTTCGAACCATCGTCGCGGAAGGTAATTACTACTCCGTGAAAAAAATCTTTCCCTGCTTCAGCAGAAGTGCAACCCGATTGTGCCATTAAACGCCACTCAATTCCGGGTTGTTTGAAGGTGTTTGGAGCTAGGGCAAACAAAGTTTTTAATCGTTTTTTATTCAATGCATGTTGATCAAAATCAATTTTTTCAGCATAAGTTGTATAAACAAGTTCAATTTTTAAAATTACTTTCGAATTGAGTTCTTTTAATTTTTCTGGATTTTCAAAAACCGCCAAATTGAAAACTGTTGCAAAAGCAATTACATCATCCTTTTCCTTTGGAATAAATTTCACGCAGTCAATTGGTTTTGCTTTTAGAATTGCATTTATTTCTTCTTCAGCCGTTTGACAAACAATAGGAAGTGAAAATGACAACAAAAAACCAAAAAGTATACTTCTTTTCATACGTAATTTATAATGCACAATTTTTCAAAAGTTACAAGGCAAATAAAACAGATTCTCGGCCATAATACATTGCGGTTAACGCAGCAGAAAAAGTAATAAATAAAACATAAACAGCAACTGCAAAATGAATTGTATCTTTTGTTTTAGGCGAATAAAGCGTTAGGCCCCACATAAGAACAGGAACTAAAATCCATTGGTCTAAACCTAAAAGTAAACAAGTAAAAACCAAACTTGCATTTATCCAATTCAAAACACGCATGAAGCCATTTATTTGAAATCCACACCAAATTTGCCAACCAAAAAGAATACACACGAATGCCAGATTAATGAATTCCTTTACTGTTTCAATTTGCTCTTTGTGAAACGCATAATATTTATCTGAAATAAAGAGTTGAAGAACAAACTGCGATGTTCCGGCCCAGAGTAAAGCCCAAACAAACAAAGTAATCTCTGGCAAGCGAATGTTTTTGTATTGAAGAAGAAAGCAAATACTAACAATAAGTAAAAGACTTGGTTTAAATAATGCCAAAGGCAGTAAAAAAACACCGTCTTGCATAAATACGCCAAAAGCGAAAAGCAAAAAGGTAAGAATTGTGAGACTAACTATGCGAATTGGTGACATTTATACAAGAGAATTGTAAACCAAAAAGTTGAGACGAAATCTAAAAAGCAGCTGTTCCGATCATTCTGCAAAGTTGAAGTTTGATTCATTAATTTTTAGTTTTGTTTCGCGAGGGCTTCTTCTACATAGTCGAAGGTAGAAAGAATAACTGGTTCGCCATTTACAACTGCAATATTGTGTTCAAAATGAGCTGAAGGTTGTCTGTCGGCTGTTACAACGGTCCAATTGTCGTCTAACTGATCAATCTTTTCAGTTCCCATGTTAATCATTGGTTCAATAGCAATTGTGAGTCCGTCTAAGATTTTTTTACCCCTACCTCTTCTTCCATAATTCGGAACCTGCGGATCTTCATGTAAGGTTTTACCCAAGCCATGTCCAACTAATTCACGCACAACACCATATCCGTTATTTTCGGCATGTGTTTGAATTGCCCAACCAATATCGTCTATTCTATTTCCAACGCGCGCCTGATCAATTCCTAGGTAAAGACATTCTTTTGTTACTTCTAATAATCTTCTTTTTGCAGCAGTAATTTCACCAACTGCAAAAGTATAAGCATGGTCGCCGTAATATCCTTTGAAAATTGCACCACAATCTACAGAAACAATATCGCCTTCTTTAATTGGAATATCTGTTGGCAAACCGTGAACAACCATTTCGTTCACTGAAATAAGTAATGTACTCGGACAACCATATAAACCTTTGAACCCCGGAATAGAATCTTGCGAAAGAATGTAAGCTTCTGCCATTGCATCTAATTCATTCGGAGTTACCCCCGGACGCATCATTTCTGCAACTTTTCCGAGTGTGCGCGATACAACTTGCGCCGCTTGACGCATAATTTCAATTTCTTCTTTGGTTTTATATATGATCATTGATTTGTTTAATAAACTCATGGAATGCAAAGATAGGAATTTGATTGGAAGGCTAAACAATTTGAAGATTTGAAAATTTGAAGATTTTGAAAATTGATTTATTTTTCAGATTCTTTTAATTCGTCCAATAATACAATAAACTTCAAACTTTCGGTTGCACGCGTAGTTGCGGTATAGAGCCAACGCAAGAACGACAAATCGAGCTGTTCTTTTTCAATAAATCCATGATCAACATATACCGCAGCCCATTGTCCGCCCTGCGATTTGTGGCAAGTAACTGCATACGCAAACTTAATTTGCAACGCATTGAAATAGGCCGATTTTAATACCGATTGATAGCGTTTTTGCTTGTTCTTTTCGTGCAAGAAATCTTTCTCAATTTCGAAAAATAATTGTTTTGTAAATGCCCGATTTAAGTTTGGCGTTTCAATTGTTAGGGTTTCCATAAAAGCAATTGTTTCAAAACGGTCCATTTCAGGATAATCGATGAGTGAAACTTCCAAATGTGCAAACCGAACATTGTAAAGTGTTTCTACTTTTTTGATTCGGTGCACTTTCAATAATTCGCCATTGGCAATAAAACCAGCCGTTGAAAGCGGGTCGAGCCAAAAGTAATTGTTTTTTACGACCATCAATAAATCGCCTCCGCACAGTTCCTCTTCCATGAAAAGAATACGGTTTCGGATGTGTTGATTGTATAAATTCGCCCGTTTATTGGAACGCGTAACGATCATTACCTCATCGGATCCAAAATTATCGTAATCAGACTCTAAACTAGAAATTAATTCGTCGCCAGGAATGAATTTACAATCAGAAAAAGAAGACAAATCAATTTTCGGTAACTCTCCCGACCGTTGGGCATTACGTATGCGCGTTGCATTTTCTAGAATTCCAGAATCTTGTCCTTGCCGCATAACAGTTGTGAGTCCGAAAACAGTGAAATCAATTCCAGAAAAACTATGCGACAAATACGCACTATTCAAAGCCGGGCTTTCCTCCTGCCCCACTGGCGGAAGCTGACCTTCATCTCCTAATAAAATTAACTTACAATTGGTTCCTGAATACACATATTGAAACAGATCTTCGAGTAAATTTCGCGAAATGGAACCATCGTTTTGCAAAGACAAATCGCCAATCATGGAGGCCTCATCAACAATAAAAACAGCGTTTTTACTTTTATTTGGAGCTAAGTTTACACGAATTGCGCCGCTTGCATCTGGACCGGCAAAATAAATACGTCGGTGAATGGTTGAAGCAAAGGTTTGCGCTCTTTGCGACAAAACTTTTGCAGCTCTTCCAGTTGGAGCCAATAAAATACAATCGAGTTTTTCAGCTTTTACTGCCTGAATATATGCTCCGAGAATAGTTGTTTTTCCAGTTCCGGCGTAACCTTTCAAAATAAAACAACTTCTTCCAGATAAATCTGCTGTGAAACTACTTAACTCATTTATTAACTCAAGTTGTTCTGCGTTCGGTTGGTGTGGAAATAAATTCCGAATTCGGTCTATTAAAAGCGCTTCAAGTTGCATTATTTTTCTGAGGATGGAAGGATTTTAGTTGTGAAAGTGAAATTTTTTGGGTCAACAATTAATTCTGTTTCAATTGTTGAACCATCCTCAGAATTTTCTTGAAAAACGAAATAAGAAATTGTTCCATCAGCATTTTTCTTATCTGTAGTAACGTATTTGTTTTCATAACAATTTTCGGTTTCAAAGTGTTTAAAATTATTTATTGCTCCTTTTTCATCAAATTCTAAAAATACCACTCCGGCATTTACACCTCCTCCACAAAAACCGTTTGCGTAAAAACCTCCTTTTGAAGGCGATTCGTAGCTCAAATAAACTTTGTGCTTTGTGCCTACTTTTGCCGATTTTTCAATTTTAAATCCACCTTCGTGAAACAAGTTTAATAGCGAATAGTTGAACTTTTCTTTGCCCGAAGTTACGTTTAAAAACTGCTCTGTTGAATAGAATCCAGCATATTTTAAATTTGAAAAAACTACATCTAATTGTCTTTTGTTATTTGTCCAAAAACCCTTTTCACTTCCGAATTCATAAAAGAATTTTTCTTGAAAATTGGTTTTATTTTGAAGCGTTTCAATCATACTCCACATGTCAACGTCTTCGCCTTTTGGAACAAGCATTTTCAGCACACTGTCGGCACTTTTTTGATCTTTAAAATTATATAAAACCAAAGATTGCTCATCTGTAAAACCAACCAAAGGAATAGAGATTTTTACTTTATCGTAATAATACCAGCCTTTAACAGTATATTTTCCAGCATCGTAAAATTCAACTGCTTCAATATAAAAAGTAATAGGAATGTCGGTTGAAATAGTTCCATTGAACGTGTAACCAGTTCTATTTATGCTATCTAGCGAAAACTTTAAATCTTGCGCGTAAAGAGTTGAAGACAAAAGTAAAAATATACATACAAATTTCATGAGCTTAGTTTTTAACGAAGATATAAAATATTAAACGATTGGTGTTGCAATTCTTTTAATTGAGTGGAATCGTTTATTAAGTGTTAGTAAAAACAAATTAATTGCAAAAGGCACGAATTCATTTAAAAGAAAAAGGACCTGTTTCCAAGTCCTTTTCCAATTCTATTTTTTAACAATTAACGAGTAAACAGCATTTCACGGAATTTAGGCAATGGCCACAATTCATCGTCAACCAAAAACTCTAATTTGTCTGCATGGTAGCGAATTTCCTCAAAGTAAATACGCACTTTATCGCAATAAGCTATAGCACGTTCTTCACCATGTTCCACTTTGTTTGCTGCTTTACGTGCTTCCACCATTTTATCATTGTTTTCTTTCAATTTATTCAAATGTCCAGAAATTTTCTCTATCAATTCTAACTGTGCTTTTGCAGCTGCTCTTCCCGATTTCTCACCTAAAGCACCCAACAAACCTTGCACATTTGCAACCAATTTACTTTGGTATTCTACAACTGCTGGAATGATGTGTGTTTGCGTTAAATCGTTCATTATTCGTGCCTCGATTTGAATTTTCAACGTATAACTTTCGTATTCAATTTCTTGTCGAGCTTCTAATTCACGTGGCGTTAAAACACCCATTTCGTTGAATAACTTAATGAAACGATTGTCGCCCCAAGCTTTCAACGCACGTGGCGTATCTTTGAAATTGTTTAATCCGCGTTTTTCAGCTTCTTTCACCCATTCAACTCCGTAACCATTTCCTTCAAAACGAATTCTTTTCGAATCTTTTATGATTACTTGCAATTCTTTCAAAATGGCTTCGTCTTTCGTTTCTCCTTTTTCAATGCGTTTATCAACTGCCAATTTAAATTCTTGCAATTGCTTGGCCATTATTGTATTCAACACAATCATTGCTGAAGCGCAGTTTGCAGATGAACCAACGGCGCGGAATTCAAATTTATTTCCTGTAAATGCAAAAGGTGAAGTTCTATTTCTATCGGTATTGTCCAGCATAATTTGTGGAATTTTACCAATATTCAATTTCAATTCAGTTTTGTCTTGCGGAGTCATTTTTCCAGCTTTCACACTTTTTTCTAAATCGTCTAACGCAGTAGTTAATTGCGAACCAATGAATGCAGAAATAATTGCTGGTGGCGCTTCATTCGCACCCAAACGGTGGTCGTTTCCTGCAGACGCAATACATGCGCGCAATAAATCGTCGTTGTCGTGAATGGCTTTAATTGTGTTAACGAAGAAAGTCAAAAACTGTAAATTTGATTTCGGGTTTTTCCCTGGGGCCAATAGGTTTACACCTGTATTTGTTGACAAAGACCAGTTGTTGTGTTTTCCAGAACCATTTACACCAGCGAATGGTTTTTCGTGCAATAAAACACGGAAATCGTGCTTGCGGGCAATTTTCTCCATTAAATCCATCAACAACATGTTGTGGTCGTTGGCTAAATTACATTCTTCAAAAATTGGCGCACATTCAAACTGATTGGGTGCAACTTCGTTGTGACGTGTTGTAACTGGAATTCCCAATAAAATAGCTTCGGTTTCAAACTCACGCATGAAGGCCGTAACGCGATCTGGTATTGAACCAAAATAATGGTCCTCTAATTGTTGTCCTTTTGCTGGCGCATGACCAAATAAAGCACGACCTGTCATCATTAAATCTGGTCTACAATTGAACAATGCCTGATCGACCAAGAAATATTCTTGTTCCCAACCCAATGTTGCAATTACTTTATCCACGTTTTTATCGAAATACTGGCACACTTCTACCGCTGCTTTATCAACTGCGTTAAGCGCTTTCAACAAAGGCATTTTGAAATCCAAAGATTCTCCTGTGTAGGAAATCATGATAGTTGGAATACACAATGTTTTTCCGATTACAAAAGCTGGAGAAGACGGATCCCAAGCTGTGTAGCCACGTGCTTCGAATGTATTTCTGATTCCTCCATTTGGAAAAGAAGATGCATCTGGTTCTTGTTGAACGAGAAGTTCTCCGTCGAAACGCTCTATTGCTCTTCCTGGTCCCACTGGTTTGAAAAAAGCATCGTGTTTTTCAGCAGTAGTTC
This sequence comes from Crocinitomicaceae bacterium, assembly GCA_031409255.1. GTDB lineage: Bacteria > Bacteroidota > Bacteroidia > Flavobacteriales_D > Crocinitomicaceae > Fluviicola. Next base: position 1,250 of record JANNWW010000019.1, on the reverse strand, counting down.
CAGTTAATGGTTGAAACCAGTGTGTGTAATGTGTTGCTCCTTTTGTGATTGCCCAATCTTTCATAGACGAAGCAACCTGATCGGCCATTTTACGGTCTAAACGTGTTCCGCTCTGAATACATTCCATCATAGATTTGTATGTTTCACTTGGAAGGTATTCACGCATTACTTCTGCATGAAAAACGTTATTTCCAAATAATTCAGATACTTTACCATCGTATTCAATGTGTTTGGGTTTTCTATTTAACACATCTTGGTAAGCTTGTAATCGTTTTGTAGCCATAAAATCAAAAAATTTCGACAAAGGTAGTTTTTTGAGGGGGTATTTTGAAGTATTTGTTATTATTTTTTATTAACACCCCCTAATTTTTCTAACTCAAAACCAAAAAATATGTTAATAATTGATTTGTTAGAAAATAGTCGTTAAGTTTAAGTTACTTAATTTCAAACTGACTTATTATTAATTAGTCTCATTTCAATAGTCTAAGTAAAATATAAAACCTTATTTTTGCTTCGATTTAAAAAAAGCCAATGAAAAATACAGCATTATCAACAACTCACGAAGCTTTAGGAGCGAAAATGGTACCATTTGCAGGATACAACATGCCTGTTCAATATGAAGGAGTAATTGCAGAACACGAAACCGTTCGAAATGCTGTAGGTGTTTTTGACGTATCTCATATGGGAGAGTTTTTATTGTCTGGCCCAAATGCTTTAGATTTAATTCAACGCGTTACAACAAATGATGCATCAACTTTAACTATAGGAAAAGCGCAATATTCGTGTTTGCCGAATGGTAATGGCGGAATTGTAGATGATTTAATTGTGTACCGAATTAAAGAAGAACAGTATTTATTAGTTGTTAACGCATCTAATATTGAAAAAGATTGGAATTGGATTTCATCTCACAATACAAAAGACGTTGACATGCGCGATCTTTCAGACGATTATTCGTTATTGGCCATTCAAGGTCCGAAAGCAGTTGAAGCATTGCAATCCTTAACATCCGTTAATTTATCAGAAATTAAATATTACCATTTTGAAGTTGGTCCGTTTGCAGGAATTGAGCATGTAATTATTTCAGCAACAGGTTACACCGGTTCAGGTGGATTTGAAATTTATTGCAAAAACGACCAAGTAAAACAAATTTGGGACAAAGTTTTTGAAGCCGGAGCAGCATTTGGAATTAAGCCAATTGGTTTAGCAGCACGTGATACTTTGCGTTTAGAAATGGGTTTTTGTTTATATGG
>JANNWW010000018.1:0-12130 GCA_031409255.1 Crocinitomicaceae bacterium | reverse complement strand
ACCGAATTCATAGTGCCTTAAAAAATAAAACAATTGAAAATTTTGTGGCGGAGCAAAAAAGGAATTACCTTCGCTGTGCATAGTTTAATAATGACTTCGGAAAAGCTAGGCAATTCCAGAGCTTATAACTCCTATATATTTAATACATTGATTGGGTATCGTTTTTATCCATTTAAAGAAAAGAAAAGTTATTTCAAAGTTTTTTTAAACGTACCAATCATTGGATTACTCAAAGAGAGAATAGAGTTTTATACTTTAGTTCTAATCAAAGATGATCACATTTCTACACCTTTTGGAGTAAGTTTTGGTTTCTAATACCATCAATTGTCACCTTCTATATGAGAGCTAATTGTTTAGTGAAATTAGATGTCATAAATGATAAATGAAGTGCGTTTATGTTTTAGTAAATGCAAAAAAAAGACCCAACACCAGTTGAGCCTTTTAGAAAATTTATTAAAGAACTTATTTCTTTCTGTTCTTCATTTGTTCTTGTTGTTGCTTTTGAACATCTTCTAAACGTTGCATGAATTTCGATTTCTTTTTTGGTGCTCCAGCCGATTTCTTCGAAGAATTTTCGCGAGCAGAAGCCATTTTAAGACGTAATTTATCTTCGTCAACAAAGAATTTCTTAATCACCCACATCAATACAATTGTCATTAATGTTGAAACGAAATAGTAATAACTTAAACCAGAAGCATAGTTATTGAAAAAGAAAATCATCATTATTGGGAAGAAATACATGATTACTTTCATGTTTGGCATTCCGGGTTGCTGCTGTTGTTGCATCTGACCTGAATTCAAGTGCGTGTAAACCAAAGTAGTTGCCGCCATCAATAAAGTGAATAAGGAAACGTGGTTACCGTATAGTGGAATCCAAGTTCCAAAATTCCAAACTGAATCGAAGGAAGATAAATCTTCTGCCCACAAGAATCCGCGCTGACGCATGTCGAACGAAGTAGGGAAGAATCGGAATACCGCTAACAAAATTGGCATCTGGAACAACATCGGAACGCAGCCCGCGAGTGGTGAGGCGCCCGATTCTCGATAGAGCGACATCATGTCCATTTGCTTTTTCATTGCATCGTCTTTGCTCGGATATTTTGCATTGATTTCCTCAATTTGAGGTTTCAAGATGCGCATTTTAGCCGACGAAACAAACATTTTCCATTGTATTGGCATCAAAAGCAATTTCAAAATTAAAGTCAATAACAAAATTGCAATTCCAGCCGGAATTCCAGTGCTCATTAACCAAGAAAATAAGGGTTGAACTGCATACAGATTAATCCAACGGAAAATTCCCCAACCAAGGTTCAAAATATCGTCGTAACCTTTGTCATACGCAACTAATTTATTGTAATCATTTGGTCCGAAATACCAATTAAAAGAAACTTTCGCATCTTTTGAAGATTCCATTCCAAGATTCATTGTAGATTTGAACTTGCGAATATGCGTGAAGAACTCATCGTCGCCTTCCGTGTAATTTACAGCCGAAAACTTTGTTCCTTTTTGGGCAATCGGATTTTTGGGTTCTAGAATTGAAGAAAAATACGATTGTTTGAATGCTACCCAATTAATTTTTTGTTCAGCGTTTGCATATCCGTCAGCAACTTCACTTGTCCAATCTAATTTGCCATCAGCAGTTTGAAAACACACTGTAGAAACTTTGCGTTGTTCAGAAAGAAGGCGTTCTGTTTGACGCATATTCAAATTCCAATCCAATAAAACCGAACTAGGCAATACTTTTCCGTTCAAATCTTTTACAAGCACATCGTACGTTAAATCATACTCGTTTTTTAAAGTGTAAACAAACTCTACAGCTCCATCGGCAATTGCATGACGAAGAACTACTTTTTTGTCGCTTTTTGAAACAACTTCAAACGGCTTATTTCCAGTACTGTAAGGTTTTCCGTTGATTGTGAAACGCAATTGATTTTTGTTGTCACCAGCTTTGAACAAGTACATTCCATTTGCATCTTTCTTTTTATTCTTTACTGAATCTGCCGGAAACTTGTCGCGGTAAGTTAAGAAATCGTTCAATTTAACGGAAGAAACAATTCCACCTTCAGTAGAAAGCAGCACTTCCATTTTAGCAGATTTCAATTCAATAAGCTCTGCTTTGAAAACTTCTTTTTGAATTGTTGGCGCATCAGAAGATTTTGTTCCCGATTGAAGTTCAGCTTTCGAAACATCACTTTCGCGTGATTTGTCTTTTTTCTCAACTTTCGCCTCTTTTTCTGTGCGTGCTTTTTCTTGCGCTTTTTTCTCAGCTTCGCTTGGCTGACTTAAAAATGTGTATCCTACTAATAATGCTCCAATGAGCGTAAGACCAATTACTGAATTTCTATCCATTAAAATTATTTTTTCTTATTATCAATTGCGGCTTTTACAAAAGCAACAAAAAGTGGGTGAGGGTTGTCTACTGTACTTTTATATTCTGGGTGATATTGAGCGCCTAAGAACCAAGGATGATCAGGGATTTCGATTACTTCAACCAAACCTGTTTCAGGGTTTTTTCCAGTTGCAATCATTCCTGCTTTTTCGAAAGCTTCGTAATATTCGTTATTGAATTCGAATCGGTGTCGGTGACGCTCATTAATTGATTCTTCGTTATAAGCAGCCGAAACTTTAGAATTTGGTTTCAACTGACATTTATAAGAACCTAAACGCATGGTTCCGCCCATGTTCGAGATTTTCTTTTGATCTTCCATCATCGAAATAACGGGATACTTTGTGTCTTCAGCTATTTCGGTTGTGTGTGCATCTTCATACCCTAGGACATGACGTGCAAATTCAATTACGGCGCATTGCATTCCCAAACAAATTCCGAAGAAAGGAACTTTGTTTTCACGTGCGTAGCGAACTGCTTCAATTTTTCCTGAAATTCCACGAGAACCAAATCCGGGAGCAACTAAAATTCCGTCTAAACCTTTTAATTGTTCTTCAATGTTCAATTTTGTAAGTGATTCTGAATGAATCCATTTCACATTCACTTTGCATTCGTTTGTTGCTCCGGCATGAATAAATGATTCGGAAATAGATTTGTAGGAGTCTTTTAGTTCTACATATTTACCAATCAAACCAATTTCTATTTCTTGTTTGGGGTTTTTGAAACGGGTAAGAAAATCTTTCCATTTAGTTAAATCAGGAATGCTGCGAGAAGGAAGACCTAATTTCTCTAAAACAACTTTATCCAATTCTTCGGCTTGCATAAGCAAAGGAACGTCGTAAATTGTTTCGGCATCGCGCGATTCAATGACGGCGTTAATACTTACGTTACAAAATTTAGCAATTTTCTTTCTTAAATTTAAGTCGAGTTCGTGTTCCGTTCTACAACATAAAATATCTGGCTGAACTCCTAATTCTAATAATTGTTTAACGGAATGCTGCGTTGGTTTTGTTTTTAATTCGCCTGCAGCTGCTAAATAAGGAACTAGAGTTAAATGAATAACGATGCAATCGTCTTCAAATTCCCACATCATTTGGCGCACTGCTTCAACGAAGGGTAAAGACTCTATATCGCCTACTGTTCCGCCAATTTCAGTAATAATGATGTCGAATTTTCCGGTTTTACCCAAAATTTGAATGCGTTCTTTTATTTCGTCGGTTACATGAGGGATAATCTGAACTGTTTTACCCAAATAATCACCTTTTCGTTCTTTATCTATAACGCTTTGGTAAATTCTTCCTGTTGTAACATTATTAGCTTGAGAGGTTGGAACATTTAAAAAACGTTCGTAATGACCTAAATCTAAATCTGTTTCTGCTCCGTCGTCAGTTACAAAACATTCACCGTGTTCATACGGATTTAAAGTTCCGGGATCTATATTAATATACGGATCTAGCTTCTGAATAGTTGAAGTGTAACCTCTGGCCTGCAGCAATTTAGCCAAGGAAGCTGAAATGATTCCTTTACCGAGAGATGAAGTAACACCGCCGGTTACAAATACGTATTTTGTTGAATTGGACATAAAAAATTGTAACTACGGGGCGCAAAGTTAAGAATCTAATGCGATTAGATAGTAAATTATGAAAAATAACTTTTTAATTAAAAAATGAAAAGTGTGAATTGAGAGAATAACAACATTCTTAAAGTTATAATTACTTTTCCATTTTAAATTTTCCATTTAATTTATGCAACCTTTCTGGCTTTTTGTCATCAAAAAAGTATATTTTTAGAAAAACGTGAAACAATTGAAGCTTTTTAGACAATTCTTACCATTGGTATTGGTTTTTCATCAAATTAAACACAACGCAATTGCTTTGTTGTATTGGTTTTTTCTATTTTCTGTTGTTACAGATAATGCTGGATCTACATTCGGGCTATCTTATTTGCTGCTATCTCCCGAGTTTTCAGGCGGAACTTCGTGGCTCTCTTTTGCTTTTATTGGCTTTGCTCTTGGTGGATTTATGATGGCATTTCATTCCTATTCATATTATAAAATAGCACCACGGTTTCCTTTTTTAACTGTTCTTTCGAAACCATTTGTGCGATTTTGCATGAATAACAGCGTCATTCCATTTGTTTTTACATTAACTTATATGTATAAGTTAATTGTGTTTCAGTACAACGAAGAATTGGCCTCAACTACTCAGATTTCACTTTATATTCTTGGTTTTTTAGCTGGCTTGTTTGGGTTTTTACTTCTGGCATTTGTTTACTTCTTTCCCTTAAATAAAAATGTAAAAGATATTCTTCGAAAACAAAACCCTGCACACTTAGAGAAAATTCAACGTATGAAACGTTTTCGGGCGTTTTCGAAAGGAAAGAAATATGAATACATTTATTTCTCAAAATTTTTCATACTTAAACGTTCGCGGCCAATTAATCACTATACAGAAGAAATGCTGCAATCTGTTTTTCAACAAAATAGAATCTCAACTTCTATTTTTGAATTATTGACAATTGTTTCATTTGTTGTTTTTGGGTGGATTGGAGTTCGGAATGACGTAATAGTTCCCGCAGGCATGAGTATTTTGTTACTTCTAACCATTTTACTTCTCTTTTTCAGCATGTTGTATTCTTGGTTGCGCAACTTTGCTTATCTCGTAATTATTTCTGTACTCCTGCTCTTTTCATTTTTATCTTCTAATTCTAGTTGGTTTCGATTTGAAACACGCATAACTGGAATTTCATATGATTCAAAAGTGGAATATTCAAACAAAAGATTACATGAAATGGCAAATAATGAACAGCAATTTCGGAAAGATTCAATAAAATATATTTCGCTTTTAAATAATTGGAAACAAAGAACAGGACAGAAAAAACCCTATATTATTGTGTTCAATGTTTCTGGAGGTGGTTCCCGAAGTGCATCATGGACATATGAAGTTATGAGTGATCTCGATTCAATTACGAACGGAAAATTCATCAATCAATGTCAATTAATTACAGGTGCTTCTGGCGGAATGGTTGGCGCAGCATTTTACAGAGCTATAAATTTAAATCAGAAAAACAAACAATTTCAAGATAAGGCAAATAGTGCTATTAAAGAAGATTTATTGAATGATTTGGCTTTTGTTGCTTCAACTAACGATTTATTTGTTCGTTATTCTGTTGTTAAAGATGGCCAAAAAGAAAAATACAACAGAGCATTGGCATTTGAAAACAACTTAAATAGAAACACTTTTGGATTATTAGAACAAAAAATGTATTCGCTTCGCAAGGCAGAATTTACTGGTCAAATTCCAGTAATGCTTTATTCACCAACAATAATTAACGACGGAAGGCAATTGGTTTTTTCATCTCAATCCGTTTCGTTTTTAGGAAGAACTGAAAACGTGCGCGGTTTAGAAAGTTCTTATTCTACAGTTGTTGCAAGTGAATTATTAGGAAGCGCCTTAGTGAATCAAATCAAAGAAAGCTCAATTTTACGAATGAACTCAACGTTTCCATTCGTGCTTCCAATGACAACTTTGCCCACTTTTCCTTCAATAGAATTATCAGACGCAGGTGTTCGCGATAATTTCGGAGGAGTTCTTACCTGTAAATGGTTGAGTTATTTCAAAGAATGGATTGAAAAAGAAACCTCAGGTGTGTTAGTTATTCAAACCCGCGATACTAAAAAAGTTATTCAAGAAGACAAAACGAGGACAATGAATTTTTCTAACAGATTAACTGCTCCTATTGATAGTTGGTTTGCTAATTTTCCGCGCACACACGACTACGAACAAGATGGACTACTGGCAGTTACTTTATCTAGTTTTAAAGTAAAAACAGAAGTGCTCACCTTTAATTTAAGAACAGAAACCAAAGATAGAGTTGCGCTTTCATGGCATTTAACAAAACGCGAAAAGAAATTTATTGATAATGCGATGCGGCAATTCGATAACCAAAAAAACTTATTTAAGTTGAAAAACTACTTAAATCCCAAAGGGGTAAAAATTAAATCTAATCAGAACAATTAGTATTCTAATACAGGTTTTAACTACCTTTGCATCATGCACATTTCCAGATTGAATATTGTCAATTTTCGTAACCACACTGAGGCCGAATTTCACCTCGAGAATGGTGTAAATTGCTTTATTGGAAACAACGGGTCTGGTAAAACAAATGTACTAGACGCAGTGTATTACTTGAGTATGTGTCGTTCATATCTGAATCCGATTGACAAACAAAACATTCGTTTCAACGAGCAGTTCTTTGTGCTTCAAGCAGATTGGTGGAAAGAGGAGAAAATCAACAACTTGTATTGCGGCGTCAAATTAGGCGGAAAGAAAGTTTTTAAGCGGAATAAAAAAGAATACGACAGATTGGCCGATCATATTGGTCATTTTCCAGTTGTGATGATTTCGCCTTATGATGCAGATTTGATTTCTGAAGGAAGTGATGTGCGAAGAAGGTGGTTAGATGGAATTATTGCACAGTTCGATCGTCCATTTCTTGAAGATTTACAACGTTACAATAAGGTACTTGACCAACGAAACGCGCTACTAAAACATCAATATGAAAATGGTTTTTTTGACCGCGAATCGATTGAAATTTGGGATGCGCAACTTATTCTTTACGGAAATTCTATTTACGCAAAACGGAAATCTTTTACAGAATATTTTATTCCAATTTTTCAGAAATATTACACCTTCATTTCACGTGGTGAAGAACAAGTTTCATTGAATTATGAGTCGCAATTGCTTTCAACTCCCTTTTTTGATTTACTAGCAAGCGCTTATTCGAGAGATTCTCGAGTTCAATATACAACTGTTGGAACGCATAAAGACGATATTTCTTTCTTAATTAATGAAATGCCGATTAAAAAATATGGCTCTCAAGGACAACAAAAATCTTTTCTAATTGCACTTCGCTTAGCTCAATTCGAGTGCTTGAAGGAATACCTGAAACTTACACCAATATTATTGTTGGATGATGTTTTTGATAAATTAGACAATCTTCGTGTTGAACAATTAATGGAATTGGTTTCAAAAAATACGTTTCAACAAGTTTTGGTAACAGATACAGACGAACACAGAGTTCGTAAAATTTTTGAATCAATTAACGTTGTTCCAAATTTGGTACTTTTCAACAAACTGGTAAATGGATAATTTCAATGAAAACAAACGCGAGAGTAAACCTCAAACATTTGAAGATGTGGTGAACAAATTGATGCGTGCCTATAGTTTGGATAAGAAAATGAAGGAATACGACATTTTATCTAAATGGGAAGAAATGGTTGGAAAAGGTGTTTCTCTTCGCACTACATCTTTACGGATAAGAGATAAGGTTTTATATGTTGAATTAAATTCTTCAACTGTCCGAAACGAATTGCAACATGCAAAGTCTTTGATTATTTTACGTGTAAATCAAGAAGCTGGAAAAGAATTGATAAACGATATTTATTTCGCTTGAGTTAATCTAGCCAGTTTTTTTTAAACAGAAAACGCTCAATTTTAGACTTTTTTCAATTTTCACACCCTAAGAAATCACTATCTTTACCCAATAATTCAAAATTAAATGTCTGTTCATAAAAACGTTAAGCGCGTAACTACGCACACGCTGCAGGAAATGAAAAATGCAGGAGAGAAAATAACTATGCTAACTGGCTACGACTTTTCTATGGCGCGAATAATCGATTCTGCCGGAATTGAAATTATTTTAGTGGGTGATTCGGCTTCGAACGTGATGGCTGGACATGAAACAACCCTTCCAATTACATTAGATCAAATGATTTATCACGCTTCTTCTGTGGTTCGGGCAGTTGAGCGCGCTTTAGTTTTGGTAGATATGCCTTTTGGATCTTACCAAGGAAATTCCAAAGAAGCACTTTCAAATGCAATTCGAATCATGAAAGAATCGGGTGGACATGCTGTGAAACTAGAAGGCGGTGTGGAAATAATTGAATCCATCAAACGAATTTTAACAGCCGGAATTCCAGTAATGGGACATTTGGGTTTAACGCCTCAATCTATCTACAAATTCGGAACATATACCGTTCGTGCAAAAGAAGAAACAGAAGCACAACGCTTAATTGACGATGCAAAAGCATTGGAAGAAGCAGGTTGTTTTGCGATTGTTTTAGAAAAAATACCTGCGAAATTAGCGGAAGAAGTTGCAAAATCTGTATCGATTCCTATTATTGGTATTGGAGCTGGAGTAGGTGTAGACGGGCAGGTTTTGGTTGTTCACGACATGCTCGGGATCAACAACGAATTTAGTCCACGTTTCTTAAGAAAATACGCGAATTTATATGAACAAATGATGGAAGCTTTTCAAGCATACATCAAAGATGTGAAAAATGGCGATTTCCCGAACAAAAACGAGCAATATTAGTGGAATCGATTCCTGCAATTTCGGAAGAAATAGTTATTTATGAAGACAATCATTTGGTGATTGTTAACAAACCAGCATGCATTGGTGTTCAGGGTGATAAATCGGGCGATGTTCCGCTCGTTGAAATGGTGCGTGAATATATTCGAGTGAAATTCGATAAACCTGGAAATGTTTTCTGTGGTTTAATTCACCGTTTAGACCGTCCGGTTAGTGGATTGATTTTATTCGCAAGAACCAGTAAGGCGCTTGAACGAATGAACAAACAATTTGCGAATGTGCATCCGAAGAAAACCTATTGGGCAATTGTTGAAAATCCACCAAAGGTGAAAGAAGCGCACTTAATTGGTCATTTAGAACGAAACGAAAAACAAAATAAATCCTATATTTTCCCCAACGAAAGAAAAAATTCGAAAGAAGCCCGTTTGAGTTACAAACAAATTGCTCAATCAGATAAATATACTTTGTTGGAAGTTGAATTGGAAACAGGCAGACATCATCAAATTCGCGCGCAACTGGCATCAATTGGTTGTATTATAAAAGGTGATTTGAAATACGGTGCAAAACGCTCAAATCCGGATGGTTCAATCGGACTTCATGCCCGAGCAATAGAATTTGAACACCCAACTAGCAAAGAATTTATTCAACAAAAAGCGAAAGTTCCGAATGATCCATTGTGGCTTTGGTTCGAAAATAATTGCACTCCAAAAAAATGAAATATTTTCTACTTTTAGTCATTTACTTACTCTACTTTACACAAAGTTTTGCTGAAAATTCTCCTGTATACAAAACGGTAAATCTGGGTGTTACATTTGAGCAAATAACAGCCATCTCTCAAGACGAGAAAGGAAGATTACTTCTCGGAACGAATAAAGGCATTTATAGTTATAACGGACTGAAAACAAATCAAATAGCACAAAAAGGACTAGAAAACAAGGCAATAAAAACAATTTTAAAATTTAATTCTTCAAATTATGTAGTAACTGAAACGGGTGAAATTTGGTTGCTTTCTAAAAATAAATTAGCGCTACTCAAAAATGCAAGTTTAGAATTTGTTCAATTAAAAATTTCTGAAAAACAAGTTGTTGCGGTTTATCAAAAGCAATTCGTCTTATTTAATTCTAATAAAAGTAAAATTATTAAAGTTCCATTTGCCAATGAAAACGCTTCAGTTCTTGATGTGTCTTCTTTTCAAGGCAATTTCTTCGCATTGCTTTCTACAAATGAATTAATAGACATCAAAAACAAAGAATCGCGCAATGCTCCACTTTCAGTTAAATTTTTGGGCGAATCAAATGAAGGGGTTCTATTGTTCCCCGAATTCATAAATCTTTCTGGTTTTTCGATCTACAAAAACGGTGTTTTCAGTTCTAAAACAATGTTAATGCCAAAGCAATTGAAAAAAATTGATCGAATTCATTCTACAAAAGGATCTTATTTCGCCTCCACTAAACTAGGTTTACTGAAAATTCATCCAACTGAAAAACATGTTTGGCGTTGGTTTGAAACTGAATCGATAACCGAAATTTTTATTGATAAGCAAAACAATAAATGGCTTGTTTCAAAAGGAAATCAATTGCTTTTGGTGACAAAGAATAGATTAAAAAAATACAATTCAGGTATTTACAATAAATTAATCACAATCGATTTTCAACATTTACTGCTTCTTGGCGAAAACAAATTAAGTGAACTCAATTTATATTCTGGTAAAGTGAAGCTTCTACGAACTGGAAATTTTAAAAATCAAATTTTCTCCCGAATTGCACGAACAAATTATTACCTTTTAGATGAGGGTGTTTATAATTGGAGATCGAAGAAATTAATTCCATGGACAAATGAAAGCTTCACAAATGCAACTTTTTCAAACGGAATTTGGTATTTTTCGAATGATCAAGGTTTAAAAAAACTAGAATCGGTAGATTTTACTAAAGAATCGGAACTTTTACTTCAGAATTCAACTTATCAAACATCCGAATTTCCTATTCAACAATTAGAATCTTTCGACGGAACCGTTTATGCAAGTTCGAATGGCGAATTATTGCGTTTAGATCAAGACAGTTGGAAAAGCATTCGTATTTATAATAAAAAAATTGAAGTTCAATTTATTTATTCAAATGGAAACTCTTTGCTCGTAGTTGCAGCAACTAACAAATTGTATACTGTTAAGGGAACTCAGCTTGTAAAAGAGCAAACCATTAGTTTAGATGGCAAGGCGTTAGTTATTCGAAGTGTAAATTATTCTCGCTTTGGAACAATATTTTTAACCGATAATGCACTAATTCGTTTAAAAAGCAAATCGAATGAATTCGAAAAAGTAGAAACAAACGGAATTATCCCTATCAGTGTGCATGATTTCGGAAAACGCTTTGTTTGTCTTTCGAACAAAGGAATGTATGAATTAAATTGGGAAGGTATTAAGTCTGAATTTGGCATTTTCTCTATTGAAAACCCGTATTTATTGAATCAAAAAGGGGAGAAGGTTTCTGAGTTTTCTCAGTTAAATGGAAGTATTTTAATTCCTGTTGAATATTTAGATTTACTTGGTCATTCGGACCACGTTTTTCGCTACCGAATTATTGCAGATGGCGCGAAAGGCATGTGGAACACTATTTCTACAGATATTCCTGAGTTTAGATTCGATTATTTGGCTGCTGGAAACTACAAAATTGAAGTGCAACTTTTCGACCGAGTATCCGGAATTTATACTGCCACTAAAAAGGTAAGCTTCAGCGTTTCTGGCCCTTGGTTAAAACTTCGTGAAATGCTTTGGTTTTTCCTCGGAATGGCATTGACGATTTTCACAATTCGTATTATGCGAGCAAAAAGAAATACGCAGATATAGAAAACACAATTCTATTAAGTTAATCGATTTAGTTAGCATTCCAATTTTACTTAAATTATTGGTTATTATTGTTTCAAAAAGAATGTACATTGCTAAACATTTTAAAATATAAATTATGAAAAAACTTTTACTTTCTTTTGCATTTGTTGGCGCTAGTATCGCATCATTTGCTCAGCTTACTTCTTTGACTGTTGGTCAAACAGCTCCAAATTTCACTGTTACTGATTTACATGGTGACACACACACACTCAGCGATTATACTGGGAAATATGTAGTTGTTGACTTTTTTGCTTATTGGTGCGGACCTTGTGCAGCTGTTGCACCAACAATTAACGCTTTTTATAAAAAATATGGTTGCAATGCTTATGATGTTGTTGTATTAGGAATAGAATATGAAGGAACTATAGCTCAAACTCAAGCATTTGAAGATGCTAATGGAGGAGATGCTAATTTCCCAACACCTACTGTAGCTGGTCAGAATACTGGAGGAGCTGTTCATACTGCTTATTCACCTGCAGCATATCCTACAA
>JANNWW010000017.1:0-4830 GCA_031409255.1 Crocinitomicaceae bacterium | reverse complement strand
TGAGCTGGTTGAATTATTGAACAGACCATTGCGTGTTTGTGGAATGGTTCGAAACGAGGGTCAGCCCGGTGGTGGACCGTTTTGGATAAAAGACGGCGAACACATTTCGAAACAAATAGTTGAAAAAGCACAAATCAATTTGCGTGGCGACCAATACCGTGTAATGATTCAAAGCACACATTTTAACCCTGTTTTCATGGTCTGTCAAGGAAAAATGAATGACGGTTCTAAAATAGATTATTCAAAGTACCGCGACGAAAGTAAATACTTTATTGTCAACAAACGTCTAGAGGGAAAAGCAATTCGTTTTGTTGAATTGCCTGGTTTGTGGAATGGTTCGATGGCAAATTGGAACACCGTTTTCGTTGAAATCAAAAGCGAAGCATTTTCACCAGTTAAAACAGTTTTGGATTTATTGAATCAAGGTCATTGATTTTTTAGTTTGAAAATTTTACATTCTCGGCTTACCTTTTTGATTTTCTGACATTCCTCCTAAAAGAATTATGAAGTATACAAAAATTTTAGACAGTGAGTTAAAAAAAGAACTGACTGTTGTTTACACAAAATACCCTGTTGTTCGGAAATATTTAAAGGAATTTGGCTGTGATTCCGCTACTTGCGAAGATTTATTTCAAGAAGCATGTTTGATTTACGCTAGAAGACGACAAGAATCTAGTTTCGTTCTAACTGCTGAGCCCATTCTTTTTGTTCGAAATACAGCAAAATTATTATGGTTCAATCAAGCTCGAAAAGAGCAAAAAATTATTCAATCTGAACTTTCAGGACAAGAATTTTCACAAGAAGAAAGTGATTTTATTGAAAAAGAGGAGAAGCTACTGATTGTAGAGCAAGCGCTTTCGAAATAGGGAAAGAAATGTCAGGATTTGTTGGAATTGTTTTATTCCTTCGGAGAAAACATGACTGAGATTGCCAAGAAACTTGATTTTCGGAATGAAAAAGTTGTGAAAGCGCAAAAATACAAATGCCTTCAAAAGGCGAAAGAATATGCTTTCTCTGCTAATCAATCTGCTGTTCAATCTTTAAATTCTTAGGTCATGGAAGCAAATTGGAATGTATTGATTGATCGTTATTTAAACAACGAATTATCGGAAGAAGGAAAAACTGCGTTTGAGCAAGAATTGAGTTCAAATACTAAACTTCAAGTTGAATTTGAGAACACAAAAACACTTCGTGAAGCAATTTTAAGAAAAGCTCAGCGAAAAGCTTTAGTTCAACTACAGAAAAGTGTTTTATACAAAAAAGTACTAAAAGTTTCAGCAATTGTTGTGATTTCTCTTTCAATTATTGCTGCAACAACATATTATTTTCTTCGAAAAGAAAAGGCAAACGATAACATCGAAGCGGTTTCAACTGCCTTAATTCAGCAATATGAATCAAATCTAAAGTTTGAAAACATTGTTCCTGAATATTTTGAGTTTACGGGTGCTCCCTCTCTTTTTATTTCAAAAAGTGGCGTGATATTGAGTATTGCTGCGAATTCATTTTTATTAAATGGAAAGGAGTTTAAAGGTGAAACTTTAATTCAATGGCAGGAAGCGCGAACAAATGCAGATATTATGATGGCGGGTTTAAGTACAATGTCGGGCAATAATTTACTGGAAACGCAAGGAATGTTTAGTTTGAAAGCATTTACGAAAGAAGGAAAGGAATTGAAAATCAACGACCAAGTAGGAGTGTATGTACAAGTTCCAATTGATGAATTAAAATCTGGAATGAAATTATACCAAGGCGTTACAAAAAGTGACGGTGGTATTGATTGGCAAGAACCGAAAGAAATGGAAAAGCTTCCCATTTTAGCCGACATGAAAGAGTTGGATTTTTATCCGCCTGGATATGAAGATAAATTGAATGAGTTGAATTGGAATTCACAGAAGGTGAGTAGAGAAAGTTTGTATTTAAGTTTTGAGGAAAATGTCAAAAACGCTTGGATAGGACAAGAAATAGAGCCATCATTTTATGAAAATGATACAATGATTGTTGGCATGGATAAATTTGAAATCAGATATAAATCTGTTGGTGGACGAGAATTATTTAATAGACTCTGTAATACTTGTCATAATATTGATAGAGATGGAACTGGCCCTAAACTGGCGGGTGTCCGTGAAAGATGGAAAAGAGATGGAATCGGTGAAAGTTTATTGATTGAATTTGTACGAAATTGGTCAATTGCTGCCTCTAAAAGTGACTATGCGGCAAATATTTCAGCTCAGAAAGCAGTTGCAATGTCATTTTTTCCAGAGCTAATGAATGATGAAATAGATGAAATTTTCGATTACATTGATTCACAATCATCCCACATACCGCCCTCAAAAGTTCTAACCATGTGGAAACCCAAATTCAACAACACCAATCTCTCCACTCGTGATTTTGAAAGACGTATGAAAGCTGTTCACAAAACGTGCTCAAAAGATGTCTTTGATGTGTATATGAATGGAATCAATCAGTCGCTTTGGAAATCTGATGAAAAAATTGCGAAAATGGGTTATTCTAACTTTCAAAGATTTGCTGATGAACGAGTTGGTAAAATTGATATCTCGAATCAACACTTGAAAAATTTACAACAATTCTATAAAAATGCAGTTCAGTCTCTTGCAAATGAAGCACAAAAGAACAGTAAAAAATACCGAGATGATGAAAGGAATTTTCAGCAGAAATTAGTTGCAAAAAGAAGTGAAAATACGGAGCGAAATTACCGTCGCTTTTCACAAAATTTGATGGAAGAAACAAGTTTTAATCTAAAACAAGTTGATTATGGAGTGCGAAAGTTCGTTCTGCAACAAGTTGTTTCATCTGTAGGTTTTACAATCACTAATTCAACAGCTGTTTGCAATATTGATCGTTTGGTGGCAAATAATACTGCAAGTCGCAAAACAGGCTCGGTTTACAATCCAGAAACAAGAAAAACCTATGAAATAAAGTACAATAAGTTCAAGTTCAAAGTGAAAGATGCCAATAAATTCAACAAGGTATTTGCGTATGTACTTCCCGACAAACTGGCTACTTTTCAACGTTTGGAACTAAAAAATGGAAGCTTAGATTATTCTTTGAATAATTTCATGAACTACAAATGCTATGTGATCGCACAAACGGAAAGTGAATTCTTTTTTTATGAAAAGATGAGAATAAAAGGGGGCGATTTAGGAATAATTACCTTAAATAAAAGTAAGAAGGAATTTATTTCTGCTCGTTTGTCAAGTATTGATGCGAATCGTTCCGCAAAACGTGAATTCCAAGAAGAGCTCGATTGGCTGGAATTAGAACAAACGAATCAAAAGCGTCAAACTAAACGCAAAGCTATTCAACAATTAAGAGAAACTTTGTATCCAATTGTATATCCTTGTGGAATGAGTGAGCTTAGATTTGAAGAAACCAAAATTGAAAATCAAATTGATATTGGGTTATAATTTTATCCAAGTTGATTTATTTTTTATTCATCACTTTTAGTATAAATTCCGCTAATCCTTTATTAAAATTACTTCTCTAGAAATAAATATTCATATTTGTAAATAAACACATACTTATGAAAATTACAATTGATAAAGCTTACGATTTAGAAAGCTTAAAAAAAGATTTAAGTCAAGCCTTTCCTGAATACACGGTGTATCCGAGAGGAAATAAAGTTATGGTTGTCAAAAAGACAAATTTTGTTGGGGCAAATATTATTATTGGCAAACCAACACATTTACGAGTATTAGAAGGATTTCCAAATATGGGTGCACAATTTTCAGTGTTACTATTAATTCTATTGGGACTTTTGCCAGGTATAATTGTGATGCTAGTAGTTACCAAAAAACAAAAAGTAGTTCGAAATCAAGTTGCGAGTTACATCCAAAAAGAATATAACTCAGTAAATTCAATAAGTTCAAATACCGATTTATTGGATAAATAAAACTTAATTAAGCAAGGATTTTTTTGATTAATTCAAATCAATACATTTTCTTTTCTTTCTTATCCAGATTAATACCGTTAGAATCGAAATAACTGGAGGAGCAATCGAAATGATATAGTAAAAATAAAATAGACTTTTCGGTAAAATAGGACCAAAACCATAATTTGGGACACTCGATTTTGGTTTTTCAGGGAATAATAGAAAAATCAAAAATATCAATACTGTAGAAAGAAAATACGAGCATATTAAAAGCAAAATAGCTTTTAATATGCTTCTAGATTTTGATTTCGTTTGAAATTTCCTCTCTTCATTTTTCATTCAGAACTCTACTTTTGATTTAGTACATTTTTCCGCGCTTCAACATATACGTCGTCATTACTTCTTGTAAGTCTTTATTGATGTCAACTGCCATAAAACCTACAGCATATTGCGCGCATTTTAATTGAATAGTATCGAAGTGAGCACGAATTGCTTTTGCGTAATTTGCTTTCACTTCGTTGGGATGCAATTTCATTTTTTCACCTGTTTCCATGTCGATTAAGTGAACCGGACGGTTATCTATATCAAAATCAATTTCACTTTTTTGATCCACCACATGAAAAATCACCACTTCATGTTTGTTGTGCTTCAGGTGTTGAATACTTTGCATGAATTCTTCAATACGATTTGGATCATCTAATAAATCGGTGAAAATCACAATTAAACTACGCTTGTGAGAAAGTTCTGCAACATCGTGCAGTGCAGCTACAGTGTTGGTTGTTGTCTTTTTAACGTCTGAATAGCTGTGTAGTTTCTGTTCCATTTCATGGATAAGAAAACGGTGATGTGCTCCGGATGATTTTGCAGGCGTATGAAGCGTTAATTTCTCATCGAAGAATGAAAGTCCAACTGCATCGCGTTGACGTTTCATTAATTCTTGG
>JANNWW010000016.1:0-2062 GCA_031409255.1 Crocinitomicaceae bacterium | reverse complement strand
CCCATCTGTATTCAACAATATTGAATCCCATTTGAGCAGCAGAACCGAAGTTGGCAAAATTAATTGGAGTTCCTACACAGGTAACTGTACTATCTGCTGTTAATCCCGCAACAATTACTCCACCAGAAAATGGAGTGGCACACGGCGTTTCGCAGGTAACTTGAGCTGTAAACATTCCTATACCAATAGAGTTTGAACGAAAACGAATAGTGATACAACCTGAAGTATTTAATTGAGTTGCATTAATTACAACACCTTGCAATTGATTTCCAGAATAAGTTCCCAAAGTTGGAGAAGCAGTCGTTGGACCATCATAAATATCCATGTAATCAACGTTTGTTACTGCGGGCAAAGGATTATCGTCGGTGTTATTTAATTGAAATAAATTAAAAACAACAGAAATAATTTCTCCTGGAGTGTCTGGACACAAAGTGATGGTAACATTTTCACCGTTCGAGTAACCTGGTCCGCCTTGTCCGCCTGAATCGATTATGAAACCATTACAAGTATTAAACGTTTGTCCGTTACTTGGAGCCGACAAAGAAATTGGCAACTGAGCTTTGGAGATAAAAGAAATTAGGAGAATGAAAATAAGAAGAATTTTTTTCATGTTATTTAGAATTTAAGGGAGATTTAGTAAATTTTTGCGTCACTTCTGCTACTGTGTAAAAAACAAGTACCTGATTTTTGTTCAATTTGATATATTGACGGTTTTTCTTCGAAAGTTGGATTCCCAACTCTACGAAATTAAAGTTAGATGTATTGATTTGATTTTGTGTTTCTGCAGATAACTGAATGTCTTTTCGAATTAATTTCTTTTCAGATTTTGTTAAATTGGAGATTTCATTTACAAAATAACTCGAATCTAATTCAAATAAAAAATAGTTGTAACTATTACGATTTAGTTTATGTGTTTCATTGATTTTTTCACCTTTATTCTTTAGTAATCGGGCGTCTACAACTTGCGAAAACACATAGCAAGAGTTAAAAAGAAAGAACAAAAGGAAGGTTAATTTGATCATATTACATTTGTTTTACACTATACAAACTCTTTTAAAATAAAAAGGTTGCCTGAAAATACAAAGAGGACACAGAATTCCGTGTCCTCTTTATGAGTAATCTTGGTATGCAAAAACTTATTTTCCGCCTCCTTTTATAATTGGTTGAACTTTCGATGAATCAATTACACTTGGTTTAATTGGATCAAGTGGTTGAGGTTTTACAACTGGTTTTGTTATTGGTTTTACCACTGGCTTAGTTACTGGCTTTGCAGGCGTTCCGCCAACTCTTCCACCATTTACAGGTGTTCCACCTCCATTGTTTCTTGATGGGTCTAATGCGCCATCTACTGGCGGAACAGACTCTCCATTTCCTTCACTACTTCCAGAAGACGGAGAAATCAATATAGAAATAACACATGTTTCGCTATCAGAACCTCCTGCATTAGTTGCGTTAATAACTAATGGAATGTTCATTGTTTGCATGGAAACATTTAAGCTAAAACTAAACGTCAACAAATTATTCACCACACTTGAAGTAAAAGGAATCTGACTATTGTCGAATAAAATTACGACCTGATTTGGATCAGTAACATTTGTAACTGTTCCAGAGATAGTTTGAACTCCTCTTGGATAAGCTGCTGGGCAATTTGCTGGATTAATTAATTGAATTACAGGTGGAGAAACAACTACAACTGGAACCGTATAAATAACCGTTTTTGTGTCAATTGCTGTTCCTACTGAATTTACAACTGTTGCATTCACCACATTTGCACCCTGATTAAAATTAGCATTGAAACTAAATTCACCATTAGATGCATTAAATAAAGCGTTCACACTTGCTCCATTCAAAGTAATCGATAACTGAGTTTCAGAAGTAATATTTGTTGTTACTCCTTCAACTGTCATTCCATTCTGAGAAATTGAAAACGGATTAGAAGATGGATTTGTGATACTTACTGTTGGAGGAAACACTCTTGGTACAGAATTTCGAGTTACAGAATGACTCAATTTTGCAATTCCACACTCATTTGTTGCTGCAATAGCAAATGTATTCATTCCAA
>JANNWW010000015.1:0-12296 GCA_031409255.1 Crocinitomicaceae bacterium | reverse complement strand
GTAATTTTGATTGCAGGTCTGCAAGGTTCAGGAAAGACAACTTTTTCAGGGAAATTTGCTGCATATCTCAAAAAACAAGGTCGTCAAGTGCTTTTGGTTGCTTGTGATGTGTACCGTCCGGCAGCAATTGATCAACTTCATGTTTTAGGTGAACAACTCGGAATAGAGGTTTACTCAAATAAAGAAGAAAAAGACCCAGTGAAAATTGCAACTCAAGCAATCATTCATGCAAAAAGTAACGGATTTAATGTAGTTATCGTTGATACAGCTGGTCGTTTAGCTATTGATGAAGTGATGATGGACGAAATTGCGCGAGTAAAAGAAGCAATTAAACCAACTGAAACCTTGTTTGTGGTCGATTCCATGACAGGGCAAGATGCAGTAAATACTGCCAAAGCTTTCAACGATCGTATCAATTTTGATGGAGTTGTTTTAACCAAACTAGACGGAGACACCAGAGGTGGAGCTGCACTTTCCATCAAAACAATTGTCGATAAACCAATAAAATTTGTTGGAACAGGCGAGAAGATGGATGCATTAGATGTGTTCTATCCAAAAAGAATGGCCGATCGTATTTTAGGAATGGGCGATGTTGTTTCCTTGGTTGAACGTGCACAAGAGCAATTCAATGAAGAAGAAGCACGAAAATTACAAAAACGCATTCACAAAGATCAGTTTGATTTCAACGATTTCTTGAGCCAAATTCAACAAATCAAGAAAATGGGGAACGTAAAAGACCTGATGGGAATGATTCCTGGAATGGGGAAAGCAGTTAAAGATGCTGATATTCAAGATGATGCATTTAAACACATTGAAGCAATTATTTCTTCCATGACACCAAAAGAACGCGAAACACCTACGCTCATGAACATTGCACGTAAAACACGTATAGCAAAAGGTTCAGGAACAAACATTCAAGAGGTCAATAAACTCATGAAACAGTTTGAAGACACAAAGAAAATGATGAAAATGATGAGCAACCCCAAGCAAATGATGAGCATGATGAAACAAATGAAAAATATGCCTGGCGGAATGCCTGGTATGTAATTTGCATGTAGAAAAAAATTATAACATTCAAACAGCAAAACACTAAACTTATTTACACTAAAAAAAAATAAAATGAAACGAATTATTCTTTTTTTATTTCTTGCCTTAACTGGACTTGTTAATGCGCAAAACCTTAAATACAACAAAGCCGTTTATCCAGTCATTGAAACAGGAAATTACAACGAAGCAATACCTTTGGTTGAAAGATATTTGATTCAAGATCCAGAACATACAAATGCACATTATTGGGCTGCCAAAATGT
Source organism: Crocinitomicaceae bacterium (assembly GCA_031409255.1). Lineage (GTDB taxonomy): Bacteria > Bacteroidota > Bacteroidia > Flavobacteriales_D > Crocinitomicaceae > Fluviicola. The sequence goes on along the minus strand of JANNWW010000015.1, from coordinate 10,987 downwards.
ATGAAAGTAAATTAGCTAATTCAGATTCTTTACCATTAATTAAATTGGCTTTACAACATTGGACTGAAGCGAAAAGAACAGTGACTGTTGGAGAAATGCTGACAGCAAAAGCACCAAAATATCCGGATATCATTGGAGATGATCCTAACGGAAGATTAAACCAATTCAAAACCTTAGCAGATAACCGAATTGCGGCTTTAAAAGCAAAAGAAACGGAGATAGCTCAAAAAGTAAAAGACATTGCTGCCCAAAAGGAAAAAGAGGAACAAGACCGTCAAAAAGAAAAAATTGAAAAAGAACGCATTGAAGCGGAGAAAAAAGTAGCAGAAGAACGCAAAAGAATTGAATTACAAGAACAAGCTCTTAAAGAGCAAATAGAGAAAGAAAAAGCAAATGCTGAGAAAAATCTGGCTAATTCAAATGTCAAATTGCGCAATTTTAATGGATTGAAAATTTCTGAATTCATTACTTCGGCAAAATTAGCGGGCTTTGAATCTCTTTTACCTAATGGTAATTTTTACACAGAAGCAAATGGTCATTTACTTGAGCTGAGTTTCTCTGGATATTATTTTTACAATATAATAAATGATGTTGAAATAATTCAAGGTAAATTTAATTTAATAGCTGAAGCGAAAGGTCAATTAGGAAATACTCCAGGCGCTATTACAAATACAATCGCTTTACTTTCAGGTGAATTAAAAGAAGGAACCGGATTTGTAGAAATAACGTACGAAAATCAAACTATTTTAGATAAAACAGGCGGATTGAAAATTCAACTCGTATATTCAACCGGAAATTGTTCCAAAATTCGGGCTGAACAAGACCCAGCACTAAGAACTAATCGCTTTTTTGAAACAACTTCTTTGACTAATTTATCGAGTGGAAGTAAATTTTTAGCCAATGCTCCATGGGCAAACTTTGTTCCAGAGCCTCAAGCTAAAATAATAGTTCCAAGAATGCAACTAACGAATTCTAATGCAAATACAATTGCCACATTTAACGCTTTAAAAATAGTGAAAGGCAAGACAGTTTTGAATACAGATTTGTTCTATACCTTAATGTATGGTTCAGATATTACAGCTGCTCAAAAAACAAAATTAGTAAATGCAAAACGCTATAAATTGGTTTTGGAACCATATACTGTTAAATACCAACTTTACCCAGAGTTAAAAGCACATAAATTAATCAGTTCAGTTCTAGTTAAGTAGAATTAACAATTTATATCAAACCAAAAATCATAATGAATTATTGTAAAGTTGGATAATGTTAATTTTTCAATTGAAAGCGAAGGGAAATACTCTTCGCTTTTTCGTGAATTAGAGATTTCTACTTTCCATGATGCGTGTTCATATGTTCATTTTTTAAACTACGGCAGAATATCAGAACGAAGTGACTTTTCTCTCGTATTATTAGAACGGAAAGGAACTTGTTCCTCTAAACATGCTTTACTAGCCGAGTTGGCATTGGAAAACAAGCACCCTGAAATTGAACTCATTTGCGGAATTTACCTCATGAGCGAAGAAACAAATAATGGTGTAGGTAAGATTTTATCGAATTACAATTTGATAAATATTCCTGAGTGTCATGTTTATATTCGCGTTAAAGGAAAAAGATACGATTTCACGGGTGAACGCTTCTCGATTGAAAAAATTCAGCCTAAAATTGTGCGCGAGCAACGCATGGATCCCAGTCAGGCGAGCGAATGGAAAGTGAATATTCACAAAAATTATATGGAAAGTTGGTTGAAACGAAAACCAGAGATCAATTTTACTTTTGGAGATTTGTGGAACATTCGAGAGGAGATCATAGCTTCTTTTTAAGTTTTCAACAATTCGCTTCTACTTGAATTTAATTTTTTAATTTCAAGTTATGAAAAAATTATTTTTTACCTTTTTTGTACTTGTTACATCTCTTTGTAGTTTCGCACAAGTTGCGTTAAACTATCAAAAACCACCAAAAGAAATTTTGGAATTAGTAGATGTGGAAAGAGCTCCTAGCGTTTTAATGGATTCAAAAAAACAAACATTTGTTTTTGTCTACACACCAATGTATTTAACAATTGATCAATTATCTCAGCCCGAAATGAAATTGGCTGGACAGCGTATCAATCCGAAGTTAAACGTTTCCTCTGGAACTAAGTACATTGAAAAAGTTTCAATTCAATTAAACAGAAGTGGAGAGCCAAAATTTGTAAATGGTTTTCCTGTGAATCCGAAAATAACGGCTTTGCAATGGTCGCCAGATGAAAAATTAATTGCCTGCGGAGTAGTGAACGACAAAGGAATGGAACTTTGGATAATTGATGTGCAAACGCAAACAGCAAAAAAAATTACTGAAGCCGTTTTGAATGCAAATTTAGGTAGCGCTTTTTCTTGGTTTCCTGATGGCAAAAGTTTGTTGGTTCATCAACTTCCTGCAAATCGCAAAGCATTTATTGATGTCCAAATTGCTGTTCCAGTTGGTCCGTCGGTCAGTATCAGCGACGGAACCTCGGGTCAAAACAGAACCTATCCAGATCTGTTAAAAAACGGAATCGATGAGCAAAACTTCGAAACTATGGCTACTTCGGAATTGTGGAAAGTAGAATTAAATGGAAATTCAACACTTTGGAAATCAGCAGCTTTATATTCGCGAGAATCTTTTTCACCAGACGGCAATTACATTTTAATAAACACCTTAACAAAACCTTTTTCGTACATCGTTCCATGGAGTCGTTTTGCTTTGCTAACTGAAATTTGTTCTAGTACTGGAAAACCAATTGAAGTAGTTGAGAATAGACCTGTTTTAGATAAAATTCCGAAAGGTTTTATGGCAGTAGAAAACACGAAGCGTTCCATTCAGTGGCGTTCAGACGAAGCTGCAACTTTGGTTTATGTTTTTGCATTAGATGGTGGAGATCCAAAAAAAGAAGTTCCATTCCGCGATGAGGTTTTTACTTGGAAAGCGCCATTTGAAAAAGGAAAAGAACAAAGTTTAGTAAAAACACCCCAACGTTTCGGCGGAATTACTTGGGGAAGAACAGATCTTTGTATTATTTATGATTCTTGGTATGACACACGAAATGAAAAAACGTATTCCTTCAATCCATCTAATCCAAACAGTGAATTAAAGCTTTTGTTTGATCGAAATTCACAAGATGAATATGGAAATCCCGGCAATTTTGAAACCGTTAAAAATGAATTCAATCGCTATGTATTGCAATTAGAAGGAATGAATACGGTTCTCATTGGTGACGGATTTACGGAAAAAGGTCAGTTTCCCTTTGTGAATTCATTTAATTTGGAAACAAAAAAAATTAAAACACTTTATCGATCAACATCTACAACTAAAATGGAGGAAATAGTTGCAGTATTGGACATTAAAAAGGGTGATTTATTGGTTCGAATTCAATCGCAAACAGAATATCCGAATTACTTTACGCGTAAAATGGTCGGGAAAGCTGCTCCAATTGCATTAACAAATTTTAAAAACCCATTTACATCTATTTTAGGTGTTTCAAAAGAAGTAATCACATACAAACGTGCCGATGGTTTAGAACTTAGCGCAACGTTATATCTTCCGGTAGGGTACGATAAAACGAAGAAAGAAAAACTTCCAATGGTTATGTGGGCATATCCGAAGGAATTTAAAGACAAAAACAGCGCTGCACAAAACACAACAAATCCGAATGAATTTGTTTTTCCGTTTTATGGTTCTCCAATTTATTGGGTTACGCGCGGTTATGCAGTTTTGGATGAAGCTGCTTTTCCAATAGTTGGCGAAGGAACTGCCGAACCGAACGACACATTTTTAGACCAGTTGGTTTCGAACGCAAAAGCAGCAATTGACGCTGTTGATAATTTGGGTTTTATTGATCGTAGAAAAGTTGCTATTGGAGGTCATTCGTATGGCGCATTCATGACAGCAAATTTATTAACGCATTCAGATTTGTTTGCAGCCGGAATTGCCCGAAGCGGTGCTTATAACAGAAGTTTAACTCCTTTTGGTTTTCAGGGCGAAGAACGTAATTATTGGGAAGCAAAGGAAACCTACAATACAATGGCGCCATTCAATTTCGCTGAGAAAATGAAAACACCTTTGTTGTTAATTCATGGAGAAAACGATAATAACCCTGGAACTTTTCCAATTCAAACAGAGCGTTATTTTCAAGCACTGAAAGGTTTGGGAGCACCAGTTCGTTATGTTGTTCTTCCAAAGGAAAGTCACGGTTATTCTGCCAAAGAAAGCGTGCTGCATGTTTTATGGGAGCAAGACCAGTGGTTGGAAACGCATGTTAAAAACAGAAAGTAGTTGTTGAAAGAAATTTTTATTCTTTTCTGTAATCAAAAAACATGATTTTTCGAATATTACAATTTCTGTTTCTTATTTCAATCTGTTCTTGCTCTGGTAAAAAGACGAAATTTGATGTAAAAAAGTGGAACGATGAATCTGACCGTGGTTTTTTTCAAAACAGAAACGCTATGCTTGATGATTTAATGACTAATTATCATTTGAAAGGAAAAACAATCAAACAAATAACTAAATTGTTTCATTATTACGATTCATCAAATAATTTAATTTCTTTTGAAGTATATCAGGAATGGAAAGGAATTGATCCTTCTTATACCAAGTATTTGAATTTAAAATTGAATAAGAATAAAATTGTTGATTCAGTATATATTAGTGAATATCGTCGTTGAAAAAGAATAATTAGAATACGAATAACTTAAGTTTTACTTTAAACCTGAGTTCTATTATAAATCCTACTCAGATCGTCAATAAAATTACATATTTGAGTTAAAATCAGGAAGGTTTGGCGAGCCAATTCGAATGGGTTTGACGAAAAAGATGCTTTTTATAGGCGAAAGTAGTGTGAATTTGTAAAAACTATTTCTTTTAAAACAGTATCTCACTCGTCTATTTTCTTCGAAATAGTTAGCTATTCCTCATAAAACGAGTCTCAGATCTACTATTTTAAAATAAATTCTGAGATGAATTTAGAATCTAACTCAGGTTTTAAGATTTTTCAAATTTTAACTTCTTCGTTTTCAAGAATTTTTTTTCGGTTTTCATTTGATTTGTTTTGAAATCAAAACTCATTATTAAATCGCCAGTTTTGTCTTTTTTGAGTTTCACATTTTTTTCAAACTTACAATCAATAGAATAACGATTAGTAATTAAATGCTCTTCCCATTCACCATCAGACCAAGCGTAATTCATAACTCTAATTTTATGAAATTGATTTGAATTGTAAGGGATAACTAGCACACCTTTCTGTGATTCTAGGAAAGTTTCAGACTCAGCAACCGGTTGGTTGTCAACGTAAACGATAATTTTATTGTTATGGTCAAAACCAGGTTGTATATTTTCGAAAGTCCAAGTTATCCTTATTTGGTCTTGACTAAAAGAACTGAGAAAACTAAAAAACGAAAAGAATAGTAGTAGTGATTTCATAGGAATTTGGGTTTCTAAATCAGTCAAATATAAGCTTTAATATTTAATCTAAAAAATATAAATCAAATGCAGTTGTTTAATCGAAATCTGCATTGCTCACATTCAAATCTACTGCATTTTTTATTGTGGGAACAGTTCCTGTTTCACTAAATTGCCAATGCAACACTTGTGGATCACTCAAATATTGTGGAGTTCTACTATATGCTGCAATCCAGAAATAATAGTCGGGCAATTTGCCTCTAAATTTTGTTTCATAAAAATTTAGAGAAGTGTAAATAATTGGTTGAACATCCGTCGTTTTTTTAACCTCGATGCACCAAATTTTTATTTTTTCAATTAAGTCTTTATCAGAATAACCCTCGTCTTCAACATCTAAAACCGGTGGAATATCTATTGAACGATACGTGTAGTTTTTCAAGAAAAAATTTGCTTGTGGTTTTGGAGCACCTTTTGGATTGAAATAATGGTATGCACCATTCAAAATTCCGAGTTTATTTAACGCTTTCCGATTGTTTTTCCATTGAGTATCGAGGTGGTCTGAACCCTCAGTTGCTTTGCAATACACAAAATCTATGAGTGTATCAAAGTTGCGTTTTACCAAAAGTTCTGTCCAATCTATTTCACCTTGATGATGTGAAACATCTATGCCAATTCCTTTAAATCCTTCCGGAAATTGGCGAATAAATTTAGATTGCTGATTAGAAATTGAATTAGTTGTTTTATACCAAAACCAAGCAAAAGCAATTACTCCAAACAAAAGAAAGGAAAATAGCCAAATAGACTTGTTTGATTTGTTTTTACTCGTTTTTCGTTTTTTCTTCGTCATTTTTAAAAATCAGTTCTCAAAAATACACAAGTTCTTGGACTCTAAATTTTAAATAAAACTTTTAGTTAAAGTCAAATTACTAGCTCAACGTAGATTTTGCGTTAGGGATAGCAGCGGCATACCGAAATAGGAATAGAGCGAATAGCCCGACGGCGACTAAAAAATAAAAAAAGTGCTCTCGGATTTCTTTGCGCCGAAACGCCCAAAAAAAATATTAAAACACCAAAGGTGGACGCCTTAAATTGATGTTTGCATTTTGCAACATACTAGCATTTCCGCGTAAACTGATTAAGAAACTTTTGTTTGTTCCAATTGGTGTCCAGGTAAAAGCAACATTCCAGCAGTGAATATTTCTGTAAAGATTCAAATTTAAATTACTTATTTTTTTAACCACGGCATCGTACAGAACGGTTCCTTGAATTTTCCAATTTTCAGTTATGTTCAAATCTGCACTTGCTCTCAGCGTGTTGTTTAACGTATATCGATTGTTTAGATAATTAATTGGGTTGGTATTTAAATTGAATGCTAAAATATGTTCCACACTAATTTTCCAAGGAATTTCAAAATAAACTAGCTGATTTGGTGAAAGCAACCATTGCTGATAAATTGGGTTCCAGCTTGGTTCCATAGTTGTGTTCAAGGCACTTAAACGTTTTCTATTTTTCTTGGAAGTGAAATTTAGTCCAGTCGAAACAGAACCATTCTTTATTCGACCAAGTCCCTGGCCAGTTTCGAGCGCATAACTCGAAAGTTCTTCTCCACTTAAATTGTTCCATGAATAAAAACTGTGCGCTCCATTAATAGCAATGTTTATGAACTCATTTGGATTTATGACCATTCGAAAAGATAAGTCGCCCCAATTCATAGAATCTTTGAAAATATCGTAATCTGTACTGAAAAACAAGTTGTCAATGATGCGCGTTTTCTTGAAACCAGTTGTAGTGTCTTTGTCGTTCTTTTGTTTTAATTCAAAGGTGTTGTTCAATCCGAAATTTATTCTACCGCTCGAATTTGAGAAAGATTGGGCGTAAATACTTTGCTCATATATGCTATAGTTGATTACGTTTCCGTTTGTGTCTAAGATAGAATTCTTGCCTTTTTGAATGCTCGGATTGAAAGTGAAAGCTACAGTTGGAGTGGCAACATGGCGAAGAATTGTTTTGCGTTTTCCAATAAATCGATAATAAGAAAATAGTGTAGTGCTTATGGTTGCGGAAGAAGAGAAATCATGCGAAAAGCCGCCTGTTTTTAAACTGTCTATTTCAAGCTGATTGCTTAATGTGTTTACGGTTTTTGAGATAGATTGAAAGTTGTAAATTTGTCCGTAGTTCACTTGCGGAGTTAAACGAACTGTTCCGCGAAGTAGAGAAAAAGTTCCTTGAACATTTATTTTATGTGAAGCTCCGTTCATGAATTGTTGGGCAATTTGAGCGTATTCTTTTTGTTTTAAAAGCGTGTCGCCAAATGAAGAACGGTTTTGAATTTCATTCGAATAAGAAAAACCAACTAGTTTATTTTTGTTCTTGAATGGAAAAATTCGGGAGGTGGTTTGGAAATTAAAAGTTGGTGCAGTTAAAACTATCCGACTACTTTGAGAATTTTGACGCATACTCATTTTTAGGTCTGCTGAAATGGGTTTTGAACCAAAACGCTTGCCCAATCGAATGTCTGAATTTAAAGTATTATTGAAAAATTCTTGATTTTGAACTTGAAACGTTTGCTTGTTTGTTGAATTGGTGTTGAAATTTACGCTTGCTCCAAAATTCCAATTCGGATTTGCCTTCGGGTCTTGGGTGTGACTCCAACGTAAAACACCTGTGTTTGTTGCGGAAGAATCTGGCCAGCCAAAACGAAAACGCGTATAACCGAGTTCAAAATTGCCCGAATATTTATAGAGTTTTCTGTATTCTGAACTGTTTCGAATTCCGAAACTTCCGCGAGAAAAAAGAGTTCCGTAAACAGTTGTTTGAAAACGGTCGTTTATTGGGAAATAGTAACCCAAATCTTGCATTCCCATTCCGTAGGGCGACAAAACAGAGAATTGAGGTAAAATAAATCCGTTTAATTTTTCTTCGCGTTTTTTTAAGGGAATAATCGCAAACGGAAGTGCAAGCGGAGTGGGAATTCCTAGAATCCATAAATTTATCGGTCCAGTAATAATTCGCTTGTCTGGCACTAAAATAGCTCTCGATAAGCGGAAATGAAAATGCGGATCAGCTAAATTACAAGTTGTAAATTTTCCGTTTGTAAAATGGATGTCTTTGTTGGATTGCACCTTTGCAACTCCCATTGAAAGATAAAATTCATCTTGTTTAATCATTACATCTTGAATGTATCCTTTTTTTGTTTCGAAATTGTATCGAATTGCGGCCGAAGTAATGGTATCTCCATTTTCAACAAATACAGGAATACCTATTTTATTTCCGAATGAATCTGTTGAATACGTAGTGTAAACTTCCTTTTTATTTAAATCAACTTCCATGTAAGCTGCAGAAAGTAAAGTTTCATCGTAGTTCAATTTAGCATCACCAAACAGATAAAGAATTTTCTTTTGAAAATCTGCATAAATAGAATCGCTTGCAGAATATTGAATGATAGAGTTGAAATCAGATTCTTCAAGAGAAACTTCTTTTTTTTGTGAAAATCCTAGAAACGGAAATAGCAAAACGCAACAAGCAAAGAAATAATTTCTCAAGATTAGTTTATGTGTTTGTTTTTTCAATAATTCAAATTTCACTTGCAAAGTTAATCAATTCCAAAAAAGGGAAGGATTTATCAAAAATTAAACCATTCTATGATTGAACGAGATTTCAACAAGTCTATTTTGAATAACTTTTAAAAAAAGAATGAAATTGAATGTGCTTTTGGCGTAATTTTAGCTTATAATATAAAAATGAGGATAAATTTCACCCTCAAATTAGTAAATAGAAATGAAAAATTTAATTCCAGTTATTAAAATAACGTTTGCAATATTGCCTTTAATTCTTGTGTTTTCAGTGCAGAATTCAAAAATTCTTCCGTTCAATTCGGGTGAAAAATCGGTTATCAAAACAGTTGTTATTGATGCTGGTCACGGAGGAAAAGATCCCGGATGTTTGGGTGCATCATCACAAGAAAAAAACGTTTGTCTGTCAATGGCAATTAGATTAGGCGATAAAATCAAAAGAAAATACCCCAATATTAAAGTTATTTACACAAGAGATAAAGACGTTTTTGTTGAATTAGATGAGCGAGCTCATATTGCTAATAAATCGAATGCAGATTTATTTATTTGTATACATGCAAATTCTGCAAGTCCAAGTGCATACGGAACAGAAACTTACGTTTTGGGTTTACATAGAGCTGATGCGCAAGCGAAAGTTGCAGAAAGAGAAAACGCCACAATTGCTTTTGAAGACGATAAGGGCGCGAAGTATAAAAATTACGACATGTCACCAGATGCAATTATTGCCCGTCAATTACAACTTTCTGTGTTTTTAGATCATTCCATTAATTTCGCTGGAAAATTACAGTCTGAATTCAAATCTATTGGAAGACATGATCGTGGGGTGCGACAAGCTGGTTTTTTAGTGCTTTACAAAACAACCATGCCAAGTGTTTTAATTGAAACGGGTTTTTTAACTAATCCTGATGAAGAAAAGTTTTTAGCAGATACGGCATCGCATACTAAAATGGCAGGAGCAATGTTTGTTGCTTTCGATAAATATAAATCTGAATTAGAAGGAGTTGTATATAAAGTTGAAAGCTCAAAAAATAGCACTGAAGAAATAACACCTGTTAAAAATACAGAGAGCCCAGCTAAAACGAATGAAGTTGATAAAACAGCTGTTTATTTTAAGGTTCAAATTGAAACTTCAGAAAAAAAAATTGCACTTAACACCTTAAAATTTAAAAGCTTGCCCGTGGAAGAATACATGCAAGATAATTTATATAAATATACAGTTGGCGCATTCAAAAACGACATAAAAGCTGCAAATGTCTACAAAAATGAAATGCGTGAAAAAGGGTTTTCGAATGCTTTTGTTGTGGCTTTTCAGAACGGACAGCGCGTTAATTTGGAAAAAGCCATTAAATTAGCAGAAAAATAACGTTTATTCTCAATGTCAAAAGAACTAAAAGCTGGAATAGTAGGTATACTCGCAATAGGATTGTTGGTTTGCGGAGTGAATTTCTTAAAAGGAAATTCTTTTTTTGGAGGTGATGATACCTACGTCGCTTATTTCCCCGACTCTGGAGGTTTAGCTCCTTCAACTTCAGTTTACATTAATGGTGTTCCAGTAGGTAAAATTCTAGCCGTAGACTACAATATGAAAGGTGATTCGTCTACGCGTGTTAAAATTAGTTTCAATATTCAAGAAGACGGACTTCAAATTCCGAGGGGTTCAACATTCCAAATCAGTGGAATTGGATTGTTAGACAAAGGTTTGATTATTTCGCTTAACAAAAACACGAGTAAAGGATTTTATGCCTACAACGAAATTATTCGCGGAACAGTTGCGCAAGATATGATGTCTCAAGTGAAAGAATACGCAGACCCAGTTGTACAAAAACTACAAGGTTTAATGACCAGTGTAGATAAAACAGTTAATTCGTTGCAAGGATTTTGGGACGAAACTGCAACTTCAGAAATTGAAGCCTCCATGAAGGAACTGAAAATGTCAATTTCGCGTTTAGGAAATGTGGCAATTCAGGTGGAAGATTTAGTGATGACTGAAAAAGTGAAATTGG
>JANNWW010000014.1:0-6381 GCA_031409255.1 Crocinitomicaceae bacterium | reverse complement strand
CAATTCAACCAGGCATAAATGAAATTAACATCATTGATAGAAATTACAAACTTCCAAAAGTGCTGCGTTCAAATTTAGCTTTAGATTATCAATCAAAATCTGGTTACACGTTTTCAATTGAAGGTTTGTTTACTAAAACATTGAGCGACGTGCTTTTCAAAACAATCAATGCTAAAGATTCTACGGTTGCTTTGCAAGGCGTTGACAATCGTCCAGTTTACGTTACAACTTCTGCAGCTGGAAAAGAGAATCCTAATTTCACAAATGTTTTTCTTGTTACCAACACAAACAAGGGACATAAATATTCAATTGCTCTTTCAGTTGCGAAAGAATATAAGTTCGGATTGAGTGTGTTTGCAGCATATAATTATGGTGTTTCAAAAGATCTTTCGAATGGTGTGCGAGTTTCTCCACAAGCAAATTGGGAATGGAACCAAACAATTTTGGCAAACGATCCTAAATTAAGTTTTTCAAACTTTGATATTCGTCACCGCACAATTTCAACTGTTTCTTACTCCAAAAAATGGCGAAAAATTATTGAGAAATCAATTTTTACATTTGTTTTAAATGCGCAAAGCGGAAGTCCGTTTAGTTTCATATACAACGGCGATTTGAACCGCGATGGCTCACCAAATAACGATTTAATTTACATTCCTGAACTTCAAACAGACATTAACTTGGTTAACATAACTGATGCTTCAGGAAACATAGTTACAAGCGCAGCACAACAATGGTCAGATTTAGATTATTACATTTCAAATGATACTTATTTATCAAAAAACAGAGGACAATATGCACAAAGAAATGGCGCGCGCACTCCGTGGAATACGAGTTTAGATTTACGTATTATGAATCAGATCAAACTTGGTAAAAAAGGCAAGCAAAACATTCAAGTAATGTTTGATATAATAAATCTCACAAACTTGATTTATAAAAAATGGGGCTACCAATATTTTGTTCCTAACACAACGAATGCGGGTTATTCGGCGTTAACAGTTAAAAGTGTGAATGGAGCTGGAGCAGCTACTTATCAATTCAACAAACCTAAATCAACTCCATGGCAGATAGACCCAATTGCATCTCGTTGGCAAATGCAGTTAGGAATTCGTTATAATTTTTGATGCAATTTTTTGTAAAAAAGACTAATTTTACAAACTAAATTTAAGTTTTGAAAACAGTTTACATTACACGAAAAGAACATTTCAATGCTGCACACAAGTTGTGGCGGGAGGAATGGTCAGATGAACAAAACAGAGCCGTTTTTGGGAAGTGCTCGAACAAAAATTGGCACGGTCATAATTACGATTTGTTTGTTACGGTTAAAGGAATTCCGAGTCTTGAAACCGGTTTTGTGATTGACTTAAAAATGCTTTCTATTTTAATCAAAGAATTGGTGATTGATCAGCTAGATCACAAGAATTTGAATTTAGATGTTCCGTTTATGGCAGGTAAACTGGCAAGTACAGAGAACTTAGTAATAGAGATTTGGACCATTTTAGAGGGCCCAATTACCGAAAATGGAGGAAAACTGTGTCACATTAAATTATACGAAACCGAAAATAATTTTGTTGATTATTACGGTGGTTTCGAACCTTTTTAGTAACTATCCGTAAAATTTCAAAAACCCATTTGTGAAAGAATTTCAATACAACGACGAAGTAACACAACGCATAACAGCATCTTATTCTAAAATTTTAGCCGAGTTAGGAGAAGATGCACAGCGTGAAGGTTTACTTAAAACTCCTGAACGCGTTGCAAAAGCATTGCAATACTTAACGCAAGGTTACCAACAAGATCCTGCAGAAATTCTTCGAAGCGCAATTTTTCATGAAGAATATTCTGAAATGGTTATTGTAAAAGACATTGAAGTGTATTCGATGTGCGAGCACCACATGTTGCCATTTTTTGGGAAAGCGCATGTTGCGTATATTCCAAATGGAAAAATAGTTGGACTAAGTAAAATTCCACGAATTATTGATGCTTTTTCTAGAAGATTACAAGTTCAGGAACGTTTAACAATTGAGATTCGAGATTGTATTCAAGAAACGCTAAATCCGAAAGGAGTTGCAGTGGTTTTGGAATGTCAGCATATGTGTATGCAAATGCGCGGAGTTCAAAAACAAAATTCTGTTACCACTACAAGTGCATTCACTGGTTTGTTTATGAACAACGAAACAACACGCAAAGAATTCATTAATTTAGTGCAAGCGAAATTGCATTAAAAAATCATAAAATAATTTAACCCCTAATAAAAACAAACTACTTTCGTACAAAAAAATATAAAAATGAACGAACTAATAGACAACAATTACAACGAAGAAGCTTTAGATAAAGACATTGCGCGCAAATTTATTTCTAAAGTTTATGCTTACATGTTTGGTGGATTGCTAGTTACTGGCGTAATTGCATATTCTTACGGAAACATATCTTTTGTAGGAGAATATTTATTTGATTTAACAACAGGTAAGCAAAAACCATTGCTTTATGTAGCTTTATTTGCACCACTTGGAATTTCAATGTTATTGAATTTCTTAATTGATCGCTTATCTTTTGTAGCCATGTTTGGCTTGTTTGCTTTATACAGTATTCTTCTAGGTTTTGGATTAACAACAATCTTTATTGTTTACAGCGGTTCATCAATTGGTGCGGTATTCGGAGTAACTGCAATTACCTTCGGAATTATGGCAATTGCAGGCTACACAACAACTGTCGATCTTACAAAAATGGGCGGAATTCTAAGTATGATTTTCGTAGGAATGATTGTTGCTAGTGTGGTGAACTTTTTTATGAATTCAGACACAATGGGCTATATTCTTTCAATTCTCGGAGTGGTAGTTTTTACTGGTTTAACAGCATATCATATGCAACGTTTAAAACAAATGGCCTATGATTCTCAGTTATCTGAAGTTCAAAAAAATAAATTAGCGTTGTTGGGCGGATTTACCCTTTATGTATTATTTATTAACTTGTTCTTGAGCTTACTTCGTTTGTTCGGAAGTCGAGATTAAGCAAAATAGTAAAAGGTTTAAAGGATGCTGAAAAATATCCTTTTTTGTTTAAAATTTACTTTGTTGTAGAATAAAAAAATGATTTACTTATCCAAAACTTTAGGAATTCGAAAATAATCTGAATCTTTCTTCGGAGCATTTGAAAGCGCTTCTTTTTGTGAAACAGAAACAACAATTTCATCTTCACGCAACACGTTTAGTTCATCAGACATAAAAACCAAAGGTTCAATTCCATCGGTGTTTAATTCTTCGAGCTTACTCATGAAGCCAATGATTTTATCTAAATCTTGCTTGATTTCTTCTTTCGCAGCACCTTCAAAACGCAAGCGCGATAAGTGTGCAATGTGATCTACTGTTTCATCAGAAATTTTCATGTACAAATTTACACATTTTCAATTATGAAAACCTTTTTTCAATTTTCAATTTAAACTATTCAATTGTTCTTTAAAAGTCCCCGTTCACGCAATGGTTTTTCGATTAACTCAAAAACATAGTTTGACAGTTCTTTTTCAGTGGAATTATCGCACATTTCAACAGAAACTAAAGGGTGAATCTCTACTCGTGAGATACCGGGGTGGGCATAATCGAACTGAGTTGGTTCAGAAAAAATATGGTAATTATCTAAAAATGTAACGGCTACAATTGGAATTTTGGCACTTTTAGCCAATTTAAACGCCCCGTCTTTAAATGGAATCATTTTTGGTTTAACGTTATCTGGAATTCCTCCTTCAGGAAACAAAACAATGCTCCAGCCCTCTTCTATAGCTCTTTTTGCTTGTATAAAAGATTTAGCTGATTTAATTTTATTGTTCCGAAAAACAGGAATATTCAAATATTTAAAAAAGGTTTTTAAAAGCGGATACGACAAAATTTCACTTTTCCCCATAAACAAAAACCGGTGATGGGGCATCATTGAATACATCAAGAAAATATCGAAATACGAAGTGTGATTGGCAACAATAAGAATAGGACCCTTGGGCAAGGGCTGAGATTTTAGTCGCCAAACGTGCACAAAAGTCAACAAACGCATTGCCCACGACCAAACAACATTTATAGGAAAACTAAATCTTCTACATGATTTTCGAAAAAGAGTAATACAAATAAATGGATAGAAAATTAGAAGTGTTACAACAAAACAAACACCAACCCAAAGTTTGAAAATTGTTCCTAATATGCACAAGAATCTTTTCACCTTTCAAAAATACCAAAAAACAAACGGAAAACTAGTTTTTCAAGTAGTTTCATTAATTTCGTAAAAAAAATTAAATGGCACGCATCTTAACAGGACTTCAAAGTACGGGAACACCTCACCTAGGGAATTTATTAGGCGCAATTTTTCCAGCAATAGAAATGGCAAACAATCCCAAGAACGATTCTTTTCTATTTATTGCCGACTTGCATTCGCTCACGCAGATAAAAAATGCGGAAGAAATGAAAGAAAACAATTATTCTACAGCTGCTGTTTGGTTGGCAGCAGGATTAGACCCAAGTAAAACAACTTTTTACCGACAAAGTGATGTTCCGGAAGTGAGTGAACTAATGTGGTATTTGTTGTGCTATTTTCCCTTCCAACGTTTGTCGCTTGCCCATGGTTTTAAAGACAAGGCAGATCGGTTAGGAGACGTAAATTCTGGACTCTTTACCTATCCAATTTTAATGGCAGCAGATATTTTATTGTATGATGCAGAAGAGGTTCCGGTTGGAAAAGATCAATTACAACATTTAGAATTTACGCGAGACGTAGCTAGTCGATTCAACCACCAACATGGCGAAACTTTTGTGATTCCGAAAGATAAAACGAACGAGCAAACCAAGTTGGTTCCCGGAACGGATGGCGAAAAAATGTCGAAATCACGTAAAAACACGATCAATATTTTTCTTCCTGAAAAAGAATTGAAAAAACAAATCATGTCGATTGAAACAGACAGCAAGGGTTTGGAAGAAACTAAAGACCCCGCAACTTGCAATGTATTTAAACTTTTTGAATTAGTTGCAGATGAAAATGAAGTACAAAAAATGCGTGAAAATTATTTGAACGGTGGTTTTGGATACGGTCACGCTAAAAACGCATTGTTGGAAACCATTCTTTCAAAATACAAACAGAACCGAGAAACCTATGTTTCATTAATCGAAAACAAAGCAGAATTAGATCTAATTTTAGCTGAAGGTGCTGTTAAGGCACGACAAGTTGCACAAGGAGTTCTTGATCGCGTGCGTGAAAAATTAGGATACGCTATTTGAAGCACTTTTTAAATTAGATTAAATTAATTGAAGTCAAATCCAATTATTTTTTAAATGTTCAAACCTTTGTTTATAAATTATTACTTAACTTGTTGGTTCTAATTAGTTCAAATGGCAAGAATTATTATATTTGCACATCTTAAGACTTATTGAAACTATGTTAAAAAAACTCAGTTATTTTGCTTTATTTTTATTTGTAGCAAGTGCTTGCTCCTCAGAACAAGAAGATCTAGAGAACAAAGAAGCTATCGGAGGCGTTAAATATGGTGGTGAATTCCGCTTCATGTCCAAAGAAAAAATTGTAACGTTTCTCCCCGTTCAAGCAGCAGATATTTACACCAATCGTGTAGTTTCTCAGTTATTTGAAACACTATTACGAATGGACGCAAATGGTGAAAAGGTGATTCCAGGTTTAGCTGAAAGTTTTAAAGTTTCAGCTGATGGAAAAAAATACACGTTCAAAATTCGAAAAGGAGTTTATTTTCATAACGATGATTGTTTCGGAGGCGAAGGCCGAGAAATGACAGCTGAAGATGTAAAATTCTCCCTCAACATGGCTTGTTCAGGATTAAAAATCAATCAATCTTCTCACATTTTAATGAATTTAGTAAGTGGGGCTGAAGATTTTTACAAACAAACGAAATCGACATTTAAAGAATCGGGTGTTTCTGGAATTAAGGTTATCGATAAAAATACCCTTGAAATTGAATTGGCTTCAGCATACGCAGGTTTCGATAAAGTGTTAACTTTTACCGGATTGAGTGTTTTTCCAAAAGAAGCGTACGACGAATATGGAGCTGATATAATTAATCACCCAGTTGGAACAGGAGCATTCAAATTATCTGAAAAAGACGAATCACATGTGTTATTATTGAGAAATGATCGTTATTGGAAAAAAGACGAATTTGGAAATCAACTGCCTTATTTAGCTAGCGTTCGAGTTACATACGGAAAAGACAAAAAATCTGAGTTGGTTGCTTTTAGAAAAGGTGAAATTGATCTGGTTTTGAATATTCCAGTAGATGAAGTTGAAAATGTTTTGGGTTCCCTTCAAGAAGCTCAAGACGGAAAAACAATCAAACATAAAGTGAATGCTTTACAATCTAATTCGGTTACATTTATTGGACTAAAC
>JANNWW010000013.1:0-5492 GCA_031409255.1 Crocinitomicaceae bacterium | reverse complement strand
AGTCTGTTAACACAGCCAATTTCGGCTTCGAAGGTCCGGTAGTTGTTTCCTTTTGGGCAACTTGGTGTTCACCTTGTAAGAGAGAACTCAATACAATTAATGATTTGTACTCAGATTGGCAAGAAGAAACGGGAGTTACAGTTGTTGCTGTTACTATAGACGATGAAAAAACCAAAGCGCAAGTTCCTGTTTACGTTAACGGAAAAGGCTGGGAATACTTAGTTTTAATGGATCCAAATGGTGAATTGAAACGTGCAATGGGAGTTGGAAACGTGCCACATACATTTCTTTTGGATAAAGAAGGAAATATTGTGTACACACATTCAGGTTACAACCCCGGTGATGAAGAAAAATTATATGAGCAAATCAAATTGTATAGCGCAAAATAAATCAATATGAAGAATTGGATTTTAGGAATCTGTGTTTTGTCCGGGGCATTTAACGTACTCGGACAAAATATTTCTGGAGGGAATATATCTGGAAATTTTGAATCAACCTTTCAATACTTGAATACAGATTCAATCATTAGTGCATTTCAACCTGCAGAAAAGGGTTTGTTGAATTCCTATATGAATGTTTTTTATGTGAACGGAAATTTTAAAGCAGGAATTAGAGGGGAATCTTATTTACCTAGAATTCAAGGATATCCGAATCGTTTTGATGGAACAGGACTTGGAATGCGCTATGTTGGTTGGGGAAATGACTTTGTTGATATCACTTTAGGGCATTTTTACGAGCAATTTGGTTCCGGAATGAGCCTTCGAGCTTACGAAGACCGTAACTTGGGATACGACAATGCCTTAGATGGAGGGAGGATAATTCTTCGACCATATAAAGGTATTATTTTAAAAGGAATTTACGGTCGTCAGCGGTATTCCTTTGAAGAAGGAAGAGTTGTTAATTCGGATGGGATTACTCGCGGATTTGATGGCTCTTCTCATTTAAATGAAATCTTTAAAAAATTAGATTCTGCTGGTTTAGATTTAACAATCGGTGGAAGTTTTGTGAGTAAATATCAAAAAGACAATTCAGAAGAATTAGTACTTCCCGAAAATGTAGGTTCGTATGGAGGAAGGTTCGATGTTAAATACAAAGGGTTCGCCTTAAATGGAGAATACATTCACAAAGAAAATGATCCTTCTGCAAACAACAAATACATTTACAATACTGGACATGCAGCATTAGTAAATCTGGGTTATTCTAAAAAAGGCTTGGGTATTTTATTAACTGCAAAATCTGTTGATAACATGAGTTTTCGCTCCGATAGAGACAAAGATTTAACAGACGTTTTCATTAATTTTCTTCCGGCATTAAATAAAACTCATACCTACAATCTAGTTGCAACCTTGTATCCTTATGCTACCCGACCTGTTGGTGAAGTTGCTTTCCAAGGAGAAATTTTATACATGATTCCAAAAGGTTCTAAATTGGGTGGAAAATATGGAATTCCAATTAATCTAAACTATTCCTCTGCTTATATTCCTATTCAGCACACTTCAGGGTTCGTTCCAGAAGAATGTGAATGTACACGTATATTCTATGAAGGAAGAACTTTTGACAAATCGGATAGCTTGCTTTGGCAAGATATCAACGCAAATCTTACATATAAAGTAAACAAAAATCTATCTTTTATTTTCTCCTATTTCAATATTACTTTGAACAACAACGTTACCGAAGTGACTACAGACATAAACTCTAAAGGATTAATCAATTCAAATATTGGAGTAATAGAAACAAATTGGAAAATTAACAAGAAACACAGTTTACGAACAGAAGTTCAAGCACTATTTACAGAGAAAGACAAAGGTAATTGGGCTACAATTGTTGCTGAATATTCAATTTCTCCAGGATGGTTTTTTAGTATCATGGATCAATACAACTATGGGAATTATAAAAAAGAGCTGCGCTTACATTATCTTATTGGCTCCATGGGTTATACGCATGATGCAACACGGGTAACTGCAAGTTACGGTCGACAAAGAGCAGGTTTGTTCTGTGTGGGAGGAGTTTGTCGATTTGTTCCAGCATCCAACGGATTAACATTGACAGTTTCACATAGTTTTTAAATATAATTAGAATTGAGAATGAAAAAAATTATCTTACTTTCAGCAGCATTTGCATTTTTATTTGCTGCATGTGATCGTGTTGAAAATGCGTGTCCTAATGTGACCTCTACATTGGATTGGTCGCTCTATCCAGGAGGAGATTCCACCACCTATGCGAACAATGGCTTTTGGCCCGCATTTTCTGTAAATACAAATTTATTGAGAAATGTTGTGATCGAGGATTTCACGGGTCACAAATGTCCAAATTGTCCTACAACTGCAACTGCTGTTCATAATTCTGTTTTGACTAATCCTACTAGAATATTTGAACTAGCGGTTCACTCAGGACCAACTGGTTTGGGTTCATTTCAAGAAACATCAAGCGCAGGAGGATTCGATGAAGCATTTTACAATTCCGCATCTATAGAATTGGGAACTTTCTTCGGCTCACAGCCGGGAACGGGCTTTTTTGGTAATCCTCGAATTACTATAAATCGAATTATGACAGGTACTGATTTAACAACTACAGCGGGTTCTTTAACGACTATGGTGCCAAATACGTTAGTATCTCCTTTAAAAGTAAACATTCAAGGAGTAGTTAATTACTTTTCTTCAACACGTGGAGTGTTTTTACATACTGAAGTTGATGTGATTGATAATTCTTTAACTGACCTTGGAATTGTGGTCTGTGTGGTGGAAGATTCAATGGTTGCACCTCAATCGAATGGGGGAGCAACAATTTCAAATTATGTTCATCGAGATATTCTTCGGGGAATGATAGATAATGCTACTTTTGGAAAGACACTTAATTCAACTTATTTGAATGCCAATGGAAATTATTATGTGAACTACTCTTATGCACTTCCTTTGTCTCTAGAACCCGATAATGCACATCTATTGATTTATGTTTACGATAAAATTACCTTCGAAATTTATCAAGTGATAAAAAAAGAAATCAACTAAATACTACGAAACAATTTAAAGTTTGAAAAAGCGGCTCATTTTTGAGCCGCTTTTATTTTGTTAAAATTAGTGGGTGCTGGTCCATTTCATTGCCCTGTTTCATTCGAATGTAATACATTCCGCTTCTGAATTCAGATAAATCTATATTTGTGGAATAGTTTGAAAATGGAGAACTTATTTCTTCAAAATAAACAATTCTTCCAGCCATATCAAAAATCTGAATCTCTGAAACAGCATCTAAAGTTAGGTTGGTAATTGATAACTGAATGGTTCCATTTGTTGGATTTGGAAATAGGCCAAATAAATCTCCAATCGGAACTTGCGGACAAATGATTCGTTTAGAACTTGGACTTCCACCTTCACAACTTTCTATCCAATTTTCAGGATGATTCGGTCCGTTTGAAGCCACATTTTCAAGCAATTCAATTGATCGATGTTCTATTGTTGGTGAATAAACCCACGGACTATTGTTTTCATATCGAATACTAGAAATGAGTTTTCCTTCTTCATCGTAAATTCGAACAGCGGCATCGTTTCCTAAATTAACGCTCAAATTTTGCTCTTTTGGTGTTGCTTCAGCATGGAAACTTTCGAATAATACATCTTTGTATACCGTCAGATAACTATTTGCAGCCAATTGTCCTGAAGTGAAGGAATAACTTGTTGGGTCTTTTCCAAAAATAATCTTTAAATTAGACAAATCAATAGCTGATGAGGAGTTGTTTTTCACCTCAAACCAATCTCCCGAAAAACTATTGTTGTAATTGATTTCAGTAATACTTAATGCTTCATTACACGGAATAAAATCTGTTCCGGGCGAACCTCCTATGCAGCCGCTTAGCCAAACAATATCAGTATAATTAGTTGTTTTTGAACGGTTTTCAATAGTTCTACCAAATCCGTCAGCTATGCGGGCGTGTGTCCAATTATCTGAATATTGAAAGGCAAATTGAACTTGTCCGAAAGCATTTTTCAAAATCACCGAATCTTTGTTGTTCGACCAGCCAAAGAATGTTTGGCCCACATAATTTTGTACGTTCGGATAAACTACTTTAAACAAATTAGTGTCCTGACAAACAACTAAATATCCGCCAGCAGAAATTTTTGTTCCTGCAGTAAATTCAAATTCTTCCCATTGCTGAGTTGTTTTTAATTTGAAACCAGTTAGATTAAATTCTTTAGAACTAGGGTTGTGAAGTTCAATCCAGTTTCCGCCATTTAAAGTTGAATCGGGATGAAAATGAATTTCAGTTACAATTGGTTTAGTGTTTTCGGTTGAACCAACAAAGAGCGCTTTGAACAAATTGGTGTTGTCTATATTTAATTCAATACCCTCATTTAGTAGTTCATTGATTGGAATTAAGCCATTTGCTTCCCATGACGAAAAAGTAAAACCCGGATTTGCAACAGCGGTTATTTCAACTGGAACACCATCAAAATAAACTCCCGTCCAGGGTAATGACTGTGGAATAATAGTTGAAATTTTTATATAGCCAGCTCCACCAGGAAACACATCTAAACTAACAATTACCTCTTTATTCAAAGAATAATGTGTAACAATTTGTTGTCGCACGTTGGTGTTTCTTGCAGAATATTCGTTCAAGATTCCCAATTTTGTATTGAAGAATGTGTTCATTCCACCTGAAGGATCACCCGTCCATCTGTCAAAGTGGCGTGGCATTTCAGGGAATATTTCGTCATACAAACTGTTTACAATTGGTGTAAATTCACTTTGTTTGAAAATAGTATTCATTAAATCCGCATATCGATTAATAAAATGATTTCGGAATTGGGTGTTCTGCATTAGTTTCACATACAATTGATTGTAGGTGTTTGGCAATTCAGCTGTTTCTAAATGGTCAAATAAATTAGATGCCGTATTTGACCACCCGCCACCTAAACCGAGTTCCATATCTTGAAAAAAGAAACGCCATTTATTATCAAAAGTTCTTGTGCGGGCAAACTTCATATTATTGTAAAGCCAATCGTAATTTGCATACCACATTTCACATTCTAAATAATCGGTGTAGTTTTTTAAGTCTAATTTTTTATCACAAATATTCCAGAATTCTGAACTAGTGGCGTCTTGATTTGATATAAAATCGACCATGTTGTAATACGAAGTATCAGACCCTTTTACCGGTCGAATGGTACTTGGACCATAGAAATAACTAACTGAACACAAATCTAAACTGTCCACGTCGTTTCCATAGTTTTGTTCAAAGTAGCGTTCGTTTGCTTTTTCTCTTAGTTCGTATACTCCGAAATAGTCTCCGTTTAAGAAAACAGTTACGGGCGTATATCCTTGATATTTTACATGAGTTGGTTTCGTTATGCGCATCATCGTCGCATCTTTCTGCGGATATTGATTCCAATAATTACTCCCATTTCTGAGATATATTGCATCAAATTTTTCAACATATGGCTTTTCAGGAATTAGTGGATATTCAATTGGTTCACCTGTTCCCAAAACAGAATTTGCAG
>JANNWW010000012.1:0-11255 GCA_031409255.1 Crocinitomicaceae bacterium | reverse complement strand
TGTGGAGCAACTAGAACTTGATAAATTGGGTTTTCAAATAGCGCCATTGAAAACAGAAGGCAGACCTTCATTCAACCCTAAAGTGTTTTTGAAACTGTATTTTTATGGCTATTTAAACGGTTTGCGAAGTAGCCGAAAGCTCTAGAAAGAAGCGAGCCAAACGAAGTATGCCCAAAAAAATAAAAAAAAGCTGAAAAAACCAATCTTACTTGACTGAATAAACTCAAAATAAGCCCAAAATCGTGTTTCGAAGTTTAAACAAGTACTTAGAAACTGAAAAGTCAACTGTTTTTAGAGTGACTTACTAGAAAAAAATCCACAAAAATTATTTAAATCCCATAGTGGGGCTAACTATGCTGCTGTCAACAACAAACTAAAGCCGAAATTACGCTGTGCTGCATTACGGTTTAGTCCTTATATGTTAGTGGTTCGGTGTTCTTCTTCGTCCTCTTGTTTGTCGGTCGGTTTTACGGTGCAGTAGGACAGACACACGCTGCCGCCAAGCTTGGGTTGTTGCTCTGGCTTGTGCGGCTTGGTCCCGAAAGCATTCGGGATGTGTGGCTGTGAAGCGCTGGCATTTTATACTTTTGTTAATTCGTCAATTAATGCTTTGCGCTGTGGATACTGCTTTCTAAATAATTCGATTAACTTGTTTACTCTCTCGCTCCCTCCAAGCTTTTTCATTCTTCGTAAGTATCTGCAGGCAGTTTGATAATGATTTCGACCGACAAATTTTTCAACATAATTTGTTAGTCTTTCGCTATACAATTCAATTAGTTCAGCGGAATAATCTTTAGCTAAATATTGTTCGTTTTCCTGAATGTTCTCTAATGACAAATTCTGTTTAAGCATCATAAACAACCTTTCCCACCATTCCTCTTTTATATAAATTTCGCGTATTAATTCTGTGTAAGTCCATCTATTTTTAGGTGTAACTTCCTTGATTATTTCTTCTAAAAAAGAATGCCATTTTTCAGGGTCAATAGTGTTTTTTAGTATCTGATAATAATCTTGTGATGAACCAAAATTATTTATGAGTCGGTGACGTGCGTATTTTATTATATTGGGCGTATCAAGTTGAGATAATGCAATTTTCAACAACCAATCATACCAATCTTTTGCTAAACCTGGCTTGCTTTGTTCGTCACAAATAATCCCGTCTAGTGCTAATGCTTTTGCTCGTTCAAAGTTTTGATTTGCAAAAGCTAGTTCAATTTCCTGCTTTCTTATTGTTGAATTTGAAATGTGCTTATTGATAAAAGCCTCAACTTCATTTGAACCTTTAAACCGCCTAATTAATTCTAATTTATACGATTGAGCATATTCTTTTTCATAGTCTCCGTTAAAAGACTCCAGGCAATTCAAAATAATATCTGCATCATTTTCATTGTTTATTAAGTCGCCTGCATTGTGAAGTATTCCTATATGCCAATCCCAACCTTCAAAAAGTTTTTGTTTAAACGCTGAAAGGCAGTATTCAAAAATTTCTTGTTTTAGTGCTGATGAAATTTCGACTTTTGATAGTTTTGAAAGTAACTCCATTGCCGATTCAACAAAATAGCCCAAATCACCATTGCTGTCATCTCCATATTGGAAGGCTTCGGTCATTTCTTCCAATAAAGCGGTACTGATGAAAAATACATTTTCAAAATTTTTCTTTTGCAAATATTGCTCGGCATTTTCCAAAAATGGCTGGACTGTGTTTACCACATATTTCATATCAGACCAACCAATCCAACCGTCTCTCCCTGCTGCTGTTTGCAGTATTGAGTGAATTTGTTTTTGATAAAATTCTTTGGATTGATTTTGACTTAATTGCCCGAATGATGCCAAAAAGTAGTTTCTGAATTTCTTGTCTTTCTTGCAGTTTTGTTCTACAAACTCCATCAATTCATTGTGTGAAATGTCTTTCAACAACTCTTTTACTTGTTGGTTGACAGATTTTGTTTTTTTTATCTTAGGACTATTGGAAGATGATTGGCTCATTTCCAATTCATCTTGTTGTAAATGGAAGATAACGGCAACTACGTGTTTACAAACAGGCCCGATATCATAAAGACAATCGCAATTGTGTTCTATTATTGCGTTGTTTTTTACTGCTAATTGAACGGTGTAATCCTCTGTACCCGAAACAATGGCTTCGTATTCTCCATTTGAGATTTCTGAAAAATCGGTTATTGCTCCGGTTTTAAAATAAGCTAATCCTCTTTTGAGAATGCTTTCATCAATGATTTGCTCAAATTGGTTTAATGGTATTTTCATCTTTAACTTGTTGCTGCATTAATTCTGGCAATGGTTTCACTTAGGCTACTTGCCACCAAAATACGGTTGTGGATTGCATTGTCTTTTTGTTGCAACTCGTAATATACTTTTTGGATAATGGATTTTTTATCTTCTGCTTTGGTGATATCTGGAAATGCTTTTGCGGTAACAAATTGTAATACATCAATTTCTTTGGCTTTCATTTCTTCTTCAAAATAGAGTTCGTACACCATCATATTTACCAAGTCTTCAAACACTTGGCTTACTGCTTCATTGCTCACTTTTTCTAAAACGGGTGCTTGTTTTGGGTCGTTTAGGTAAATGAGATATTCGGCAAGGGTTTCGTAGATTAAAGACTGACTTTTATCAGCTTCTTTTATTGGGAATTTTTTAATGTCTTGAACTAGTATTTTAGGAAATGCTCCTTTTGTAGCTTTGGGTGAAGCATTGAAGTGATAAAAAGTTGCCAACTTTGAATTTAAAATTATCCATAATGAATTAATTGTAATTTGACAATTATCATTTTCGCTTTTTGGTATGATACTAATTATTTGCGGATCATTCACAAGTAATTCTTCAACAATACATGCAATAATCTTTGGATTTGTTATTTCTCTAACAAGAAGTCGTTTCTGATTAAAAAATTTCAAATCAACATAACCAGCAAGATGTTTTCCATATTTCACAAAACTGTGTGTTTTCTTGTAGGTATATTTGTTAAATTCTGTACCAAAAACTTCTTGAATATATTCTGATGAAATTTTACTATCAGAATGCCATAATCTTTCATCCACTATTTTGTTTCCATCAATTACACCATATGTTTTTACTAAATCACTACGTCTATAAGGTATATAACCTTGCGAAACTTCAAAAAAAATATTCAATTCACTATTCTGTTTGATTTTATCAATAATTTCCAACACATCACTTTCAAGTTTAAAGACCAACCCCCAATTTTGATTATTTTGAATGAGATTTTCAACGCTTATTTTTTGAATGTCTCTTTTTAATAGTGAAGAAAAACTTTCAGCATTTAATGTATTCCGATATCCTACATAATCATTTTGTATATTTTTTCTAAAAACAGTAATAGCATTTCTTACAGTTGCATTTTCAAATAAATCAAAAGCTGTACAATCTAACAAACATTCAATAGACCAGTCTTTGGTTAGTTTTTTTCTGTATTCTGCAGCAAAAACATTAAATAAAAATGTATTTGGAATGATGTATGACTTTACCCCACCTTGTTTAGTGAGTTTTTTCGCTAATTCAATAAAAAAGTAATAAATTTCAAAATCTGGCACTTTGCCATTTTCACTTACAACCAATTCTCTTTCTGAACCTTTAATCGAAACTCCATAAGGCGGGTTCCCTATCATTACATCAAAACCGCCTTTTTCAAATACATCCATAAAGTACAGATGCCATAAGAAATAAGGCCGTTCGTCTGTTTCTTGTATTTTGAGCAATTGGGTTTTGGTGTCTTGCAATTTGTTTAAATCACTTACATAGCCATCATATTTTTTCTTAGCTGCAGTTTTTAAGTGTTCAGGTTTTCCTGCTTCGTTTATAAAACGGCGTAGTTGGTTTTCCCGCAATTCTAAGTTGTACTCAATGTGTTGCAATACCAAATCGTTTATTTGCTGGCGTATGGCTTGTTTTTCTTCGCTTACTTCAATGGTAAAAAACGTTTTGATGAGTTTTTGAATTTCATTAATAGTTTCAGACTTTGAGTAAGTCATCTTCATTTGAGCATCGGTTAAATTGCCAAACAAATCTCTTGTGGGTTCGGCAATGGCTACATCACTTTTGGTTTTACCCATTTGGCTCAAATCAATGCCCTCAAATTTTTCCAACAAACTATTGCCCTGCATAATCTTGTAATCCAAGTTGGGCAATGGGTGTGGGTTCAATTCATCAACCACTAACGAAAGCCAAAAACGCAATTGGGCAATGTCAACAGCACCTTTTTCTAAATCCACACCATAAATAGAATTTTGTATGATGTTCTTTTTTACTTCGGCTGGTTTAAAGTCTTTATTGGTTTTTAGATAAGGATAAATAAAGCGTTTGGCTTCAAAAATCTCTTGCAACATTCCAATCGGGAAAGCACCTGAACCAATGGCAGGGTCGCAAACTTTAATATCGTCTAATTTTTTATTGAGCAAAACGGCATTTTCTTTTTCAGCCAATAAAGGTGAAACAGTATGAAAGCGAATAAACTGTTCAATGTCTTTTTGCTCTTGAAATGTGTTGAGCAAATACTGAATCAAACTTTCCTTGCACATAAACTGCACAATTTCTTTGGGCGTATAAAATGCTCCTTTGTCTCGGTTGTCTTCCAGTAGGTTTTCAAAAATATGCCCCAGCATTTCAGGGTCAATTCCTACTTCGTGGTCGTCTGGACTGTTCTCGTCAATAGTGAAATTGTATTGCTCAAAAAAATCTAAGAGTTCTTTAAAATAATCGGCTGGAAAATCAATTTTTAAAGTGGCTTTATTTTTTTCAGGTTCAAATAAACCGCCATTCAAATATGGCACTCGTGAGCCATTCAGTTTGCCGTTTAATCCTTTTACTTCAAAAGTGTCGTTGGGTCTTTTGGTGTTAAGTGTTTCAAAAAATAAATGTGTAAGACACTGACTTTGGAAATGTTCTGGTTTAGAAAAATCTTCAAACAGTTGTTGCATAAAACGTGGTTCGCCATCTATCCAGTCTTTTGTTTTGGGCGAACAACCCATCCAACCTTTTTTCTGTAAAAAATGCAGGAACACAATTCTTCCCAAGAGTTTTTTTGCAAAATCACGAATGGGTTTTTCTTGTTTTACTTTATCGTCTTTTTCGGCATCAATTAATTTTGTTCTGTACGGATTTTCTTCATCAGCCAAATACTTCCAAAACTTTTCATAGTGTGCTTTGTAGGTTTTAAAGAAGTCTTTGTTCAAGGCTTCCACAGAAAATACTTCTTTCAGTTGGTTGATGTTTACTTCGCTTTTTTCTTTTTTGTCTGCCAAAACCAACATTCGCTTTGCTGGTGTAGTGCAAGCTTCATTAGAACCGAGCAAATAGGTGTAGCGTTTTGGCTTGGTTTCTCCTTTTATGAGTTCGCCAGTTTTTAAATCAATACTTGCTTCTTTGGCAATGAATGAAAAGCGGTAATCGGCTTGTTTTTTATTATAGAAAAAAGCCAACGAACCGTGAATAATGTTTTGGTCAATGTGTTTGGCTGCAATTTCTCGCAAACCTTGTCTATTGCGAATAATGCTTATACTATCGGCAACTTCTACAGTGAAAATGGCCAATTGCTTGCCATCATCCAATTTTACTGTTCCTATTTGTTTTCCCTCAATGACTTTGTTGTTTTCGGTAAACAAATTTTCGGGATGACTGAAATAGTCAATCTTCTTGAAGAATAAACTCAAAACAGTTTTCCATTGGGCAGGGAAATATTTATCCTCGTCCAATTGGAATTTGCTTTTCAATATGTCTTTAATGTCTTTTTCTTTCATTGCTTAAAATTCTTTGAGCCCTTTAATATCTGTGCAATGAGCCCATTGTGAGCCCTTTATAAAAATCACAAAACACTGATAATCACCAGTTGTTTTGCTATTTCCAAGTTTTGTTACTGATATTTGAGCCCATTGTGAGTCCATTGCTTAATCCTTTTTTGAGCCCTTACTGAGCCCTTTAAAAACATACACCGTTCCAACACCTGTTGAACCTATTTTATCAATCCAATCAGTTTCTAGTTCTCCTAAATACCTTGTAGCTGTGGCTTTACTCACCGAACAAAGTGTTTGCACCTCTGAATTAGAAACGCTGCCATTTTCTTGAATATGCAGCATAATTTTTCTCAATTCTTCTTTTAAGCCAAGTTCTTTGAGCCCATAGTCCGTATATTTAATAAGCTCAACTTGAAAGTCGGGCGGAATATTTGAGAAAATAGGTGGTGCTATTTTATGAGCTTTGCAAGCATTAATCATTTTTATAGTGCCACGTCCCCAAGACTCTATATAACCAGCTCTGAAAAAAGTATTGGCTATATCAGGATTGTGTGGTTTTGAAGGATGCTTTTGCGTTAATTTCTCTATTGTCCAGTTTTCTGGCAGTTGTCCTTCATTCCAAAAAATAATTTTGTTGGGATAAACACTGATTTGAATCGGAATACCACTGCTGTAATCTTTATGGGCAATAGCATTATAGAGTGCTTCTCTAACGGCTTCTTCTGGGAATGTGAAAGTTTCTTCTCTGCTACCATCTTGGTAAGAAATGATTGCCTGAGTATATTTTGTTTTAAGTAAATCCAAAGCTTTTTCGGCTTGTTCAAGTAAATTGCCTTTTACTTCATCTTGAAATTTTAATTCATCATCCGTTTCAAAAAAGCCAATTTTAATAAAAGTACCCGTTACATATTTTTCAGGTTTGGGATGAAAAAGCAAAATAGCGGCTCGTTTGAGCATTTTTTCATCTTCCAAATACAATTGTAAACTTTCCAAAAGTTCTTGGTTGGTTCCGTCTATATCTTCTGTTTCAAGCCGTTTGCTTTTGGTGGCTTTTTTTCGAAAAAAATCAAAAGTATCGTTTTTTAGGTCGTCATCAGTAACATTAGGAACAGGCACTCCATCCCATTTTTTGCCTTGTCGTTGCAATAGAAATTTTGCTAAGGCAACACCGTTTAATTCTTGTAACGTACTTCCAGACCTATAAAAGTATTTGCCTCTTAGGCTTATAGGAAAAGGGTAAGGCTCAACTACAATTTCCAAGTAATCGGCACCATTTTGTGTATGCAAATTTACATCTACCATCAAGCCCAAAAGGTCTCTTACCTGATTAGGCAAGTCTTCCAAAAGTTTCTTGGCATTATCTAAATGCTTGGTATTGCCTTTATCATCAATACCAATAAACAAAGTGCCTCCTTGTGCATTTGCAAAACCACAAATCCATTTGAAGTAGTCATTGTGCCAAGACTCTTTCCATTCTATATTTTGATGTTCTTTAGTAGGTTGACTCATTCGCTAAAACTTTCAGTGATAATAATTTCAGGATTCAAGGTTTTAACTCTTACAATCTTCTTCTCGAATTCCTGTTCGGTTACTTCATTCATTAAAGGATAAGCTTTGAGAATCTCAATGACTTTCTCCAAAATGATAGCAGGTTTTAAAGGGAATTTTTTCAAAGTGCGTTGAAACTTATTGATATCTCTTTGCAAGTTTTGAAAACGTCCCTGCCTCAAAGCTTCTTTAGCTTTCAAGATTAAGGCTCTTTCTTCTTCATTGGTCAAAGCAAGGTTGAGCATAGCATCCAAATAGGCATTTGCCTTTTTTTCGTTTGGTCCCTGTGTTGTATCAATCTTTTTGTCTTTGGCTTTTTCCTTTTCCACCAAATCAGAAAACAATAGAATTCCTGATTGCACTTGCTCGTGGTGTTGTGAGTGCAGGGCAATTGCTTTTTCTAAAACTTCTGCTTCAAATAGTTGAGCCGTTTCTAAAAAGGTAAGTTCCTCAGTTTCTTCATTGCCTTTCACTAAAATGAAAGCATCTCGTTTGCTGTCTTTGATGTAGCAAATAGTACTTTGATTAAAGTCTTTATTTTTTCTTCCAACCCTTGCACGGAATGGCATATTTTTAATTTGCTTGAACAGTCCAGGTGTTTTTTCCTTGATGTCTCGAATCATCATCAAGTAAGCAAGTTTCTCGTCTTTTTCTTCCTCCATTTCCTTGTCGAAAAGACCGAAAGTTTCGGTTTCTTCATCAGGCGAATATATTTGGCTGTCTTCGCCCAATGCAGCGTGAAAAGATTGCAATTTCATTATTGCTTTTTTCTCCAATTCAATATCATTGTTCACTTTAGCAGTAGGATAGAAGTTGAAAACGTGAACTTCATCAGCCGTTGAACCAATTCTGTTTACACGTCCAATCCTTTGCATCAATCTAGTAGAATTCCAAGGTGTATCATAATTCACAATCACATTAGAACGGTGCAAATTGATTCCCTCAGCCAAAACCTCTGTAGTAAGAATGATGCTGTAATTATCTTCTTGTTCTGCTTTTGGTAAGTTGGCATCAAAATTTTTGCGAACACTTGGCATTCTGTCTTTACGAGATTTGCTGTCAACAGAGAGAATGCTTGCTGTGATGTGTTTTTTTAATTCTCTTTCTAAATATTCAGTAGTTTCTTTGCTTTCAGAAAAAACCACTAGTTTAGATTGTGGATTAATCGATTTGCTCAAAAGTGTATTTTTCAAATAATCAACAAACACTTCCAATTTTGGATCTTCGTTTACTTTTTCCCAAGCTGCTGATAGGTCTTTCAACAACTTTAAGTCATTTTGTAATCCGGGTAAAAAATCATATTCAAAATCATCAGGTTCACAAATGTCAATGGTTGGATCTTCAATAGATTTTCCCAACACCAAATCCATTAATTCCTCCTCTCTGTCTTCATTAATCATATCCGAAACAGGCAAATTAGGAGCAATGAAAATGCGTCCATTTTCAAACATTGTTACCATTGCTTCTGTGGCTTTCATAAATCGGAAAAGTGACTGTTTGAAAGCGTAAAAACTGCTATCAATCCTTTTTACCAAAAGCGTTTTCATAATCTTGGCCAATTGAGCCGAAATCATATCTGCTTGTTTGTATTTGTTCTTTTTATGTGGCTTTAAAAAACCAATAGCCCGATAACGATTGTATTTCAAACCCTGTGTTTCGTGACTTAAAACACGAATCGTTTTGTCATACAAATCTTCCAAGTGTGGTTCAAGCACATAAAGTATTTTCTTGGGCTGTTTTACTTTTGGAAATTTGATGTCTTGTTTTTCAAGGTCATTAGAATAAAGTTCGTGAGCCATCAAATCCGTTCTTGTTCTGCGAACAATAAGCGGTTCAATAACTTTAGTTCTCACTTTTTCATAAATCTTTTTTACACCCGCCTGAACTTTGGCAATATCTGGTTCGTCCTTTAATTTCTTATAAGGGTCAATAATTTCTTTTCTAAAAAAGTGCTGTAAGTTTCCTGTTTCAAGCGTTGATTCTTTGCTGTCTTGAAAAAGATAAACTTGGTTAGCAATATCCTCGGGTCTGTTGTTCAATGGGGTGGCAGAAACAAGTATAACACGCTTAGGAACGGTTTTGCCGTCAGGCAAAACTCTTCTTGTTGGTGTTTTACAAATCTTTTGCAACTCATTATACATTCCTGCTGTGTCAGAACGGAATTTGTGTGCTTCGTCCACGATTATTAAATCGTAAATCGTTGCATCATTGATTTTATGTAAACTTCCGTTTGTAATAATTTTTACATTGTCTAAGTTAAATTTTTCAATTGTTTCAGCCCAGTTTTCTTTTAATGCAGGTGGAACAATAATTAGGGTTCTTGAACGGTGTTCAGGAAAACCATTGGTGTAAAAATATTTTTTAGCGATTAGGGTTGAAACAATTGTCTTTCCAAGTCCAACAACATCAGCCAAGAAAAAACCATTGTGTTTCATCAATTTTGTGAAACCATCATTTACGGCATCCACTTGATACGAAAGTCTTTTGAAACCTTTTGGCAAATCAGAAATAGAGTTTGGGTCAAACTCAATACTTTTTCCAAAGTACTCAATCAGAAATTTCAGATAAACCTCGTAAGGTGTGTAATTGTCATTTAAGTATGTTTCTTTTTGAAGCTTTTCTATGCTGTCCATATCAACAGGAACGGCTTCTTCCCAAAGTCTGTCAAAAGTTTTAGTTGCAAAATCAATGTCTGAATTATCTCTTAACTCAACATTGAATTCAAAGTTTTTAGAAAGTCCTGCATCAGTCAAGTTACTCGAACCAGTAATTACAGAACCGTAACCGTGGTCGTGTTTGTCTTGCTCTCTGAAAATGTAAATTTTGGCGTGAATATTCTGTTTCGGGTGAATCTTAATTTTTACTTTTCCAGTTGTAATGTCTTTAATCAATTGAATCATTCCACCTTCAACAGTCTTGTCGTATTCTGCTTCTTGTATGTTCTTTTTTACTTCCTGAAAAAATTCTTCTTGTGCCTTTTCTGCATCACCGTCAAATAAAACTCCTTGTTGGTTGGCTTGATAAACTAAAGAATCAATATTGATACCTACTAAGATTCTTATTTCTTGAGCACTTTCAACAAACTCACGGATTTGAAAATATCCTGATGCACGAAAATACCCAACCAAAGCATCAAGGAAATGGATGTTTTTATGTTTGAAAACACCCTCTATTTTGTTTAGAAGTGTATTCTGTTCTTCGTTAGTAAAAAATTTAGTGCTCATATTCTCTTCAATACATTTATAAGTCCATCGGTCAAAAATTCCAAGTCTCCAAGTTCTGATAAAACAGTCGACTGGATAAACTCAATTTGTATTTCCTTTTCTTGAACTTCTAAAGTCTTAGCTAGTGTAGGCAACATTTCCTTTGTCGCCACTCTTTCATTGCGTTCAATTTTGCTCAAAATAGAAGTGTCAATGTCGAGTTCAGCAGCAACCTTTCTGAGTGGAAGTCCGAGTTGCTCTCGTCTGTTTCGTAAATATTCACCAAAGGAATTCATTTTGTCGTATTTGTTTGGACTAATTCGTCAAAAGTACAATTTATTTTTCAATTGTGTCGTCCGTGCGTTGGGAAAAATTCAAGCTCTTTTGGTATTTTAGTTTGGCTTTGTGTGTCGGCAAAAAACCAAATATGCTTGAATGTGCGTTGGCTGTCTTTTTACACTGACCGATAACGTCAGTCTGTGAAAAAACCATCATCAATTAGTTCATAAATATAGGGATTAATGAGTTAAAACGAGCTGCGAATTTCGTATATTTAAGTAAAAATAAATCTATAAGAATGAGCTATTTAGGTGTTCAAGATCGGTTTCAAATTCAGATGCGCAGCATGGAAGAATTTATTGATAAAGTAAATGCTGTTCGGTTTGTGGATGCTTTTGTGGAGCAACTAGAACTTGATAAATTGGGTTTTCAAATAGCGCCATTGAAAACAGAAGGCAGA
>JANNWW010000011.1:0-4572 GCA_031409255.1 Crocinitomicaceae bacterium | reverse complement strand
TTGTTTTACGACGAAAATTATTAATCGTGGCAATCGACAAAGGAAACAAAAAACTGAATTCTTATTTACGTTTTAGTGGAGCAGGAGTTCAGATGGGTGCAATAATTGGTTTCTTCTGTTGGCTAGGGTGGTTTCTAGATTCAGAATATAACCCTGGCGGAAAACTGTATACACTTATTTTTTCTCTTTTTGGTGTTTTCGGCGGATTGTATGTAATTATTAAAGAAGTTCTAGCGATTTCAAAGGCACAAGAAGAAGCTGAAAAAAAAGCAAAAAAAAAACCGAAAACAAATCCGGAAGAACCCGGAATTTTTGATAAAATAGAAGATACTTTCGATGAAAATTAACTGGAAAACTGCAGCACTTGTTACACTAATTGTTTCGGGTATATTTTATAGTGTTCCTTTTTTAATTTCTGGAATTCCTTCCCACCCTTTTGCAATTGCGGTAATTTGCGTGACATCACTTTTTTTGCTCGCGAATTTCATACAATTTGTTGGAAATCCAACTTCTTCCGAATCTAAAGTGCAGCGTTTCATGATTGGAACCTCCGTTCAAATGATAACTGCTCTTTTCATTTTATTGATTTATCGTTACACCCAAACTGGTTTTAAAGTTTTTGCTGTTAACTTTCTCATTTTATTCGGAATTCATCTTCTACTTCAAGCCCTTCTGCTTATATACTCAGTAAAGAAAAAATAAATTTCAGCAGTACCTATAACTTTTCAATCTTATTCTCGTACACACTACAAATTCAAATTGATTTTCATGAAGTATTGCTACTTTTTATTATTGAGCTTAATTCCCTTTTTAGGTACTAGTCAGGCGCTCTACAACTCTTATTCGAACGATAATTACAACGGTTATTCTGGTTCGTTTGCTCAGCCGGCTTCTATTGCCAATTCGGTCTATAAATTGTCAATTACTACTTCTTTTCAATCTATGGTCACTTCCAATTTTAAAGGAATGAATTCAAGTGCGCTGAGTATTGGTTTCGACAACGAACAAAAACGATACAAAGATCACCGATCGGGAGGTTACGAAGCGCGAAATAACACCTTAGATATTTTGGGTTTGCAATACGAAATAAACCACAACAATACAATCGGATATGCATTTCGAACGCGCTTTTTCTCGAATGTTACTGGCTTGCCAAATGAGTTCACTCTTGCAGACCACAACGATTTCGATTCAACCAAGCCCCTCAACTCTTTGTTCTCGTTTTCGAATTACAACATGAGTCAATTTGTTTACAACGAACACAGATTTAACTATGCCCGTGTTCTAATTAACGACAACGACCGTGTTTTAAAAGCGGGAATTGCCCTAAAAGTAATTAACGGAATTGACGCAACTTTTTTAGCAGCTTCGGAGGGTGAAATGAAATTTACAGAAAATACGGGTGACCAGATAGATTTTAATAACACCGATTTTCAATATGGAAAAGCAGAGAAAAAAAATCAGTTTAGTTCTCGTCAGCCTGGTTTTGGAATAGATTTTGGAGCCGTTTATGAGTTTCGTCCAAACCACAAAGAATATTTCTACGACATGGATGGCCAAAGAAACATTGAAAAATACAATACGCCAAAATACAAATGGAAAGTTGGAGCATCAATTACAGATATTGGTCGAGTAAAATTCTCAAAAGATGCTGCATCTTTTAATTTCAATTCGAATGATTCCATTCAAGCCAACAGTTTTTACCAATTTGGAATTGGAGGTTTCAACATAAATAATCCTTCATTATTAAAAAATTACGATTCACTTGCAAACCAAGGAACAAAGCTTTCAGATCAAGATGACAAGTTCAATATGAACCTTCCAACGGCTTTAAACTTACAATTTGATTTCAATTTAATTAAAAACATCTATTTAAGTTATGCTTCAACAATTCCTTTGAAATCGAAAAACGATCCGTCAAAAATATATTACAAAGCAATTCACAGTTTCACTCCGCGCATTGAAACAGAGAAATTTTGTGCACAATTGCCCATTTCAATTCAAGCAAATGGAACAATTAACGTTGGTTTAGTTGGTCGTGTAAAAATTCCTGGCTCGCCAATTCAAGCATACATGGGAGCGCAAAACATCAATAATTGGTTGGGAGTTCGCGGAAGATTTACGCGCAATATTTCTGCTGGAATTGTAATCGGAAGCTTATACCAAGTGTTAACAGATTTCGATGGAGATAAAATTTCTGACGGAAAAGACGAATGCATCTTCGATCCGGGATTGGAGAAATTTAAAGGTTGTCCAGATTCTGACGGTGATGGAATTCCAGACAAGGAAGATTATTGTATTTACACAGCCGGAATCCGAGAGAAAAACGGTTGCCCAGATACGGATGGCGATGGAATTATTGACTTAGATGACCAATGTCCGGAAGACAAAGGATTGGCAATTCATTACGGTTGTCCAGACAAAGATAGAGATGGTGTGATTGATGTTGCAGACCGTTGTCCAGACGAACCAGGAATTGAACTAAACAATGGCTGTCCGTTCGAAAACAGACAATGTTGTTCAGATAATGACGGCGACGGAGTTCCGAACGACTACGACAAGTGTCCAGAAATTTCTGGATCAGTCTATAACTTTGGTTGCCCCATAGATTCTTCCAACTTAGAGAAAATTAAATTGAAAGAAGAAAAAACTGACAAAGACCCAAATAATACAATTGATAAAGTAGACGAAATTAAATCGAAAGTACCAACGCAAGAGGGAACAATTTTAACGAAACCATTAGACCGAACAGACGAAATTGAGGTCTTGAATATTTATTTTGACGTTGACGATGCATCGGTTCAACCAGAATACGATTTAAAGATTCGCGATTTAGCTAAACGCTATGATTTCTCTACAAATGGAAAATACAAATTGGTGATGATTGGTCATACAGACAACGATGGTTCAGACAATTACAACTTAATTTTGTCTAAAAAACGTGCTGAAACTGTTCGCCGCAAATTTGAAGGAAATAAAGTTGATTACGATTTGATTACTGTTTACTATTATGGTGAAAACAGACCTATAAAATCGAACGACAACAAAGAGAACAAACAATTCAACCGCCGAGTTGAAGTAATTGTAATGAAAGTGAAATAATATTTTTCACCAAAAACAAATAATTCTTAGAATGCGCACCCTAAAAGTGCGCATTTTTTGGTTCTAAAATTCTGATAAAAACAAAATTCAGATTGTTTCGCATTTTTATTTCCTTTTTTACAAAATATAGCTATCTTTGCGCCAAATTTCAGGGTAGAAACTAAAGTTTAAAAAAGCATGTCTCTAATTTTCAGCATAAAACGAACACTCACAATTGTACTTACTACACTACTGTTTTCGCCTGTTCTGGCGAACAAGTCGGAAGTGAAAAAAGAGTTCAACGTAACTGAAATGATTATGCACCACATTTCTGATGCACATGAGTGGCATTTATGGGGTGAGCACGAAAACGCAAAAACAATTTATTTGCCAATTATTTTAATTGACGGTGGTTTGAAAACGTT
Organism: Crocinitomicaceae bacterium; assembly: GCA_031409255.1. Taxonomy (GTDB): domain Bacteria; phylum Bacteroidota; class Bacteroidia; order Flavobacteriales_D; family Crocinitomicaceae; genus Fluviicola. Next base: position 1,066 of record JANNWW010000011.1, on the reverse strand, counting down.
TTCCTCTTCAAATTTTTACGATGGTAAACCTAAAACGGGAAAAGATCACAAAACTGGTAACGAAGTTGAATATGTTCAAGGAATTGGTGCTGCTGCAGATTACATCATGGTTCATGAGAAAATATTCAAACTAAATGGTGCTGAAGAAGTTAAATTCGAAGACGGTCACCCACACGGATTAACAACTCCTCTCGATTTTTCAATTACTAAAAACGTTGTTTCTCTTTTCTTCGGAGCGCTTTTGATTCTTTTTGTCATGTTTGGCGTAGCAAAATTCTACAAGAAAAATGGTGCAGTTGCTCCAAAAGGAATCGCAAAGTTTTTAGAACCCTTAATTGTTATGGTGCGCGATGATGTTGCTAAATCAAACATCAATGAACACAAGTACATGAAATATGTGCCGTATTTATTGACAATTTTCTTCTTTATTTTCTTTAACAATTTGCTAGGTCTTATTCCAATTATTCCTGGTGGCGCGAATTTAACGGGTAACATTACTGTTACTTTGTTTTTAGCTGTTTGTACATTAGTCGTTACAGTTGTATCAGGAAATAAAAATTACTGGGGCCACATTTTTGCAACACCAGGCGTTCCTATGGCTTTATTGCCAATTATGATTCCAATTGAAGTTGTTGGAATTATCACAAAACCTTTCGCCTTAATGATTCGTTTGTTTGCGAACATGACAGGTGGTCACATCATTGTTTTAGCATTAATTTCCATTATTTTTATAAATCAAAACGCAGCTTGGGGAGCACTTTCTGTTCCAATGGCTTTGTTTATTTCAGTATTGGAATTGTTGGTGGCATTCTTACAAGCTTTCTTGTTTGCAATGTTGTCTTCATTGTTTATCGGTGCAGCTGTTGAAGAAGCGCATCATTAATTAGTAACGTTTAAATAAATATACACATGGAACCAAGTATGTACGGAAGTATAGCAGCAATCGGAGCTGGAATAGCAGTTTTAGGAGCTGGTATTGGTATTGGTAGAATTGGTGGTTCAGCGATGGACGCGATTGCGCGTCAGCCTGAGGCTCACGCAAAAATTCAAACTACCATGATTATCG
>JANNWW010000010.1:0-8374 GCA_031409255.1 Crocinitomicaceae bacterium | reverse complement strand
AGCTATTCCTCATAAAACGAGTCTCAGATCTACTATTTTAAAATAAATTCTGAGATGAATTTAGAATCGAACTCAGGTTCTAAGCGATCAAATTTGTTACAGTAAATTATGGGAGTTTAAATAAAGGATGTGTTTAGGTTTACAAATGGTGCTTATTTCCTATTGAATGGTATAAAAAAATAGAGGTCTATACATCTAGACATCTTTCAGTTTTAAAATTTAAAAGAAAGTATTGCTGACAAACCAATCAAACTACACCTTTTGCTTTTAACTCTAAATACTTATTTATAGCATTCAAAGAAAGGTCTTCAGGTTTGGTTAAAATAGTTTGAATTCCGTTTTGACGTAATTCTTTTGCAATGTTCCATTTGGTGTTTGTTAATTTTTCAGCTACAGTTGCATGAACTAATTCGGCATATTTTGTAATTGGTTGCTGCGACCATTCTTGTAATTCATTGTTTTGAAAGAAAATAACAACCAATGCGTGGTGTTTGTTGATTCTTTGTAGCATTGGAAGCGCCCTACGCATTGCGTATTCACTTTCGAAATTTGTAAACAACATTAATAAGGAACGTGTTTTAACTGTTTTACGAATACTTTGATACAACAATTGAAAATCGCCTTCCTTAAAAAGTGTTTTCTGATGGTACAACGTTTCGATTATTCGTTTCAACTGTCCTGCATTTTTTTCGGCTGGAACGATAGAACCTAGTTTGTTGGAGAAAGTGATTAAACCAGGTCGGTCTCCTTTTCGAAGCGCAATGTTCGAGAAAACTAAGCTTGTATTGATCGCGTAATCGAGCATGGTCATATCGTGAAAAGCCAATTGCATAGCACGACTTTTATCTACAATACAGTAAACAGATTGTGAGCGTTCTTCTTGAAATTGGTTCACCATCAATTCGTTTTTTCGACTCGTAGCTTTCCAGTTAATTGAACGCAAATCATCTCCTTGAACATAATTCCGAATTTGTTCGAATTCACTTGCGTTTCCGAGTTTCCGAACTTTCTTAATACCCTGCGCTTGCGTTTGTTGATTAAATACTTTCAACTCAAATTGTTTCATTTGAAGAACGGAAGGATACACATGAACCTCTTGCGTTAGCGGGAGAATAATTTTACGCTGAACTAAAAATAGTGGTGAGCGCACATAAATTACTACATCACGAAAAGTATATTTTCCGCGTTCAGAAGGTTTAAAAACGTATTCAAATGATTTACTTTTTCGGGGAAGCAAAACCAAAGTTTCGGCACTTGCTCTTTTTTGCATTTCAACGGGGTAGCCTTCGTAAAGCAAAACACTTAAACCTTGTATTGTTTGATTAATAATAGAAAGCGACACCTTGTTTGGATCTCCCAAATTCATACGTTTTTCTAAATTGCGTTGGGCACTTACCGGTTTTTTTGATATAAAAACAAGTAAAACATCAAGTAATAGTAATGCGGCAACAACCAATAAAAATGTTTTGCCAATTGTTCCACATATTGGCGCCATGTGCCCACACGCAATTAATATTACACCAATAGATGCAACAATAAAAAAGTAACGTGTTATGTGGATATTTTTCATTTATCTTGGAACTTCAATACTACTTAAAATTTCTTGAATCACTTCGTTTATTGTGATTCCTTCCATGTCTGCTTCTGGAGTTAAAATTAGTCGATGGTTAAGAACATGAACGGCTACAAACTGAATATCGTCTGGAGTAACAAAATCTCGACCGCGAATTGCAGCAAATGCTTTTGCAGCTTTTAATATGGAAAGTGATGCGCGCGGTGAAGCACCCAAATACAGTTTTCCATGGTTCCGTGTTTTGTTAATTATTTGTGCGATGTAGTTTATAAGACGATCTTCAACAACAATTTTTTCAATTATTGTTTGAATTTTCTCTAAATCTGCTGCATTAAAAACGGGTTTAATTTCAGATAAATCGGGAGATTTAATTGCTCCTTTGTAACGCAAAAGAATTTCTACTTCTTCTTCTAAAGTAGGGTAATCCATTCTAATTTTGAACAAAAAACGATCCAATTGCGCTTCAGGTAAATTATATGTTCCTTCTTGTTCAATCGGGTTTTGAGTTGCAATTACCAAGAATGGGAAACTCATTTTATACTGAATTCCATCATACGTAATTTGGCGTTCTTCCATTACCTCAAACAAAGCTGCTTGTGTTTTAGCTGGAGCACGGTTAATTTCATCAATCAATACGATGTTGGAAAAAATTGGACCTTTTTTGAAATTGAACGTTGAATCTTTCATCATAAAAACAGATGTTCCAATTACATCTGAGGGCATTAAATCTGGTGTAAATTGAATGCGTGAAAAATCAACAGATAAAACTTTCGACAAGGTTTTTGAAGCCAATGTTTTCGCTACACCCGGAACACCTTCTAACAATAAATGTCCGTTAGCAAAAATTCCAGCCATCATTAGTTCAACCATTTCAGATTGACCAATTACGTACTTGCGAATCTCTTCGCGCACTTCATTCACTTTTTGCGCCACCCAAATTAATTGGGTTTGGTCGCGTTGTTCAAATCCGGTGTTCGTATTTGACGAAGTTACAGGCGTTGTTTCTTCGCTCTTGTTTTCGTCCGATGGCAAATAAGAAGAATAATCTTCGTTGTTTTCGTCTTGCATCATATCGTTTTGTTTTTTAAGTATTCAACAAATTGTTGTAGTGCTGCTTTACTACTTTTAGGTAAAAATGCACTGTCTATTTTTAGCGACTCTCCATTTTCGAAATGAAATTTCACCAGTGTTTTATTGCTTTCAATATTTATTGCTTGGTTAATATCGTATGTTGTTTTTCCAATCATTGGCTTTAGTTTGGTGATTGAATTGGCTGAAATTTTTAAAATTGGTCGGTTCAATAGGCGCGCAGCAATAAAAACAAATATACTTGCTAGAATGATCAGTAGAATTCCAACTCCAACACCTTTAGATAATAAATAGGAACCTTGAATGAAACTGCAAAACCCAAGTAAAAGTCCGAGTGCACCTGGAATTAACGAACGGTTAATGCTTAATTCTTGTGCTTTTCCTACAAAAGTTTTCATAGGTTTATAAATTCCGGTATGCAAATAAAACTGACGAATTAAGGCGTGAATTCTGCCCACTTCTTGCGAAGAAATTCCGGCAGTTGCTTTAAACGCTTTTTGAATTTCAGTTAGTTTCTCACCATCGAAACCCGATTTCTGATTTAGACGTTCGTAGTTCTCTTCACGCTTGTCTTTGTTATGAAGATCTAAGTAAAAATGTCGGTTTACGTTTACGTAAAAATTGGTACGCAATGTTTTCAAAACACTCGATGGAGAATTTCTACTGATATAAATTGTACTCAAAGTTTCAACAAAAGAAACCGAAATGTTTTTTCGAGTAGTTGTGCCGGGAAGTATTTCTTCTTTTCGTTTACTACGGAAAATCAAGTATAAAACACATAAAATTAAGGCCAAAATAAATGCATTTCGAAGTGCTTTTCTTTTCAATATATATTGTAAATAAGAATCATTTTCTTTCTCATTTCCGGCTTCATCGCCTTCATTATTTGTTTCTTCTTGAATTTGCTGTTTGGCACATTCTAACCAATATACTGGTTGGTTTTTTGGAATTTTATTCAACACTACTTTTGCATGTGCAAAGCCATTTGGCGTTAGCACTTGGTAGTTTTGGAACAATTGAGGTAAGGAATGGAAATGAATTGTGCCTTTTCCTTTTTGACTATAAAAAGCGGTAGGTTGGTCAAAAGAAAACAAATAGGCACGGTATGCTGAATCACGAATACTGTTTTTGTTGAAGGTATACCAATCAGAATAAACTGTATCGCTTTGAAATATAGAAGTATAGTTTAATGACGTGTCGCCTACCCAAACATAGATTTGTTTGTTGTATTCCCAATATCTTCCTCCGGGTAGAAAATGTGTTTCGTAGGTAAATTCAGATAAGCGAGAAGATGCAATTAGAACTGTTGCTCCAGAATCTACTTCTTGAAGTGTTTTGATGTAGTTTTTAGTCTCCATTCCAAAAATATCTCCAATGAAGATATAAACTGCAGAATCTTCTTTTTTGTATATTTTATTGAGTTGATTTATGTCGGTAATAGTTTCAACTGAATCTTTTGTGTGTGCTTCTAAAAGATTTCTAAAATTGTTAAGACCACGTGGTTCTTTCGAATTAAAATTGTATTCACGAATCCAAGAGGAATAGTAATTTTTCTGTTGTTCTTCCTTGGCTCCAGAATCTAAAAAATAGAACAATGAACCCAACAAGAGAAAGGTCAAAACAATGCTTATGATTATTTTTCTATTCATTTGGAAAGTTCAATTGCTTGGTAAGCACTTTTTAATTGCGGTTCAATTTGTGCAAACTTTTCTAGATCTATCTCGTATTCTCCATACCAAACAAGATCGTAAATTGTGATTATTTTCTCAAATTCGTGCGCGCCAGGTTTACCTGTCATTTCAATACTGTAATGAATATTTGTTTTTTCTTTTTTCCAAAAAATTGCTTTTCTGCCTATTAATTCTTTCATCGCAAAAAGGAAATAGATGCGCACACATTCTTTGTAGTCACCGTTGTTTTGACTTTCCTCTAATCTCAGTTCTAATTCTGTTTTTGAAATCATTACTGGGTTTAAATCTTCAGATAGAGGCTCGAACGTCAATTGTTTTTGAATTGGCGTTCTGTTTTTAATTATTTGATACACTAAAAACACAGCTAAAAGCACAAGTAATATGATTCCTATTGTTTTCCAAAAGTTTGCTGAACCAAAAGAGTCCGGTACATTAATATCTGGCGCATCAATGTCTGGACCATCTACTTCCGGAATATCTACTTCTTCTGACGGATCCACGTTCGGGTCTGCTTCAATTGTTCCGCTACCACCATTTGGACCATTTGCTCCTTTTTTACCCTCCTTAAGTTGTTGGGGTTTTAACGGAACACCTTGGTAGGGTTTTGTAGTAGTGCTGCCAGAGTAAGAAGAAGGCGTGTTACTTGTTTCATTAATAGAAGTTGGATAAGAAGAATTTCCGTTGTTAGCCGGTCCTTCGTATTTGTCAGACTTTTTGTAAGCGTTTTGTTCGCGCAATTCTTTCCAAGTTTTAGAAACAGGTTCTTTGTCTTTTTGGGCTGAAAAAGAAAAGCATAACCCAATAAAAATGGGTACTAAGATATGTTTCAACCGTTTATTCAAAATCGTATTCAGATTCTTGGAAGCGTTTTCGTTTACCAAACTGTGAAAATTTCTCTCTTAAACCACTTGAACTTTGCTTTTCATGAATATTCAAATAGGTAAAGCCCATAGCAGAAGTAAAGAGTGGAAGAACGAAAAGTAAAAAAATGAGGTACACAAACTGGCGCAATATATTTGTTGGTACAATAAAATTAGGCGTGTATTCGCGCGCTATTTCTTTTGAAAAGGAACAAAGTCGGTCAAGAAAATCGGCAACTGCTGGTTCGCTACCTGCCGAGCCATCCATCCAACTATACGGATGATAACTATAAACAAATGCAATTGGTTGTGCAAATAGAAACAGCACCAAGCTCATCACAATAATAGAAAGAATGGTTTGTCCATAACCTTTTGCACCATATGAAAAACCTTTCGAGAAATTTTTCCCAAAGGAATATTTTCCAAGAGAAATAGAAGCTCCTTGCAGCCAAAAGAATGGTGCAATAAAGAGGGTGAAAAACATGAGGTACCAAGGCATGTACAACAAAATCATATACAAAACGGCCATTCCTAGCCAAACTCCCGGAAGTTTTCTGAACAAAAACTTGGTCAACTGCGGCCAATTTGCTTTGTCTTCTTGATTTTTGAAATGGTACATTGTAGTGATAATGATATTCGAAAAAACAATTGTCCAGGCAAATGCTGCTAGATAATCGTAAATAGAACTTCCCTGAAAACCCATCATAATTGATAATTGAGCTGCCCAATCGTAGTCGTGTTGGGTTGTCAATACTTTGAAGTAGTTAATGTTTTGAAAAATGGCAACAGCAATTACCAAAGGAACAGAATAGACTAAATTGTATTTCACAATTTTTAATACATGAACGCGGTAGAACGAGAATGTGTCTGAAAAATAAGCATCAAACTCACGCACTTTATTGAATGAAAAGGTGTTTTTGAATGGGCGAACTGAAGGTGGTTCTTCATGTACTTTTTCTGGATATTTCCGTGCCACGTAAAGCGGATAAAGAATGTAATAAAAAGCAATAAATGCAAATGAAAATAGAATGATAACCCATTTTGACCATTCAGAAAGTAATTGATAATTGTGCGTTACATACGATTCGAGTAAGGCTGCAATTGTTAAAATAGGCACTAACGAAAGCATTATTTTAATTCCTCTACGAGCAGAAAACTGAAGACTTTGCAAGCGGGAATATGAACCTGGAAAAAGCAATCCGTTACCAAGAGTGAAACCTGCTGCGGCAGCAATTACGATGGCTGAAATTTCAAATGCGCCATGAATCCAGATTCCAAGAAATGAGGTGAGTAATAAACCTTTCGCAAAAAACATAAATTGAAAAGTTCCAACCATTACTGCATTCGCAAACAACATAATGTGTGTTCCTATGGAAAAGAATATTCCCAAAATAAACATGTAAAATGAAATCGAAATATTGTTTTTTGCAATTCTGAGAAACATATTTAGCGGTTCTTTATCATGGTAAATACCTAAAGGATCTCCATTTGCCACATTCTTATAAGTCAATTCTACATAACCACTTCCCAAAACCATTTTTGGAAAATCTGGAAAAAACAGGGTTGTGATTGCGCCCAATGTTGCCCAAAGCATAAACATTCCAAATGCAAAATAGATGTTCTTGCGCGAACGGTAAATTTCGAGCGGAAGAGAAGTTGACCATACGCTCAGAAATTTCTTTAAAGAATCGCCGCGTTGTTTGTGAACTAAATTGTGAATTCCTTGTGCAACCTGATTCAAATAAACACGAACTGTGCGCGAACTGTAAAAAGTTTGGGCATAACTCAAATCGTTCGTTATGTCAGAATATAAATCGGCAATTTGCTCAGGTTCGGCTGAGTTAGTTGAAGACATTGTTTGAAACTTATGCCACTTGCGTTTATTCTGCTCTATGAAGGAGGTTTCTTTCATTGGATGATAAAAATAGCTAAAATTTGGAAATAAAAATGGTGCTACTAAAAATTAGCGCACCATTTTAAAATTTATTCTACTGTTTGTTTATTTTGTTCTATCAATAATTAACTTTCCAATTTTAAGGAAAAAACCTTTTTTGGTTTTATCGCGGTTTTTTTTGAATTCAACGGTAGTGTTTAAACGTTCACTCATTGTTCTGGTAATCATTGGAATGGGATTATACAAACCGGTTAATCCGTTTTCAGCTGCCAAATCAATGTTTGGTGTTTCGTTCGTTTTAACTTGCGCATAGGCGTTACCGTTTTCTTCGTTATTTGGCGCAATTAAGGGCAAATTATTTGGTAATTTATTCGTTTCCTTTGGTGCTATTTCGTTGCGATTTTCTTTTTCGATGTAAGCGAATTCAGGTTGAGGAGCACCGTTTTCGATTTCTTTTTGCAAAAGTTCAGCTGAAGGCCAGAGGTTGTTATTGGTTATGTTGTCTTGTTTGTCTATATTAATGTGATGGAAAACAGGTGTTTGAGAAGCGTTATTGATCTTGTTTTGCAGATTATTTTTAGAAGGAAATTTAAATACTTCCTTCTTATTCTTCGCAATAGTTTGTTGGCTTTTACTTGTATTCTGACTCGTTTCTGGCGCTCTGAATAAAATAAACAATGCAATACTTGCAGCTGCAACTGAACTTCCAATCATCCAAAATGGAATAATTCTTCCTTTTTTCTTTTGAACCAAAGTAGATTTATTTCCGTAAATAAGTGTTTCAGATGGAAGAATTGTTTTTGCGTAAAGTTTTTGTTCGGTTTGAAGTGCTTTCGAGTTTGCAACAAGCGCATCTAATTGCTTTTGCTGAGAAGTATAAATAGTTCCTTCAAGTTCTGAAACTAAGAAAAATTCAGCATTAGACGAGGTAACTATTGCTTTGTCGGAATCTTTTTTAAGTAATTCTTTTTCAAAAGCAGAAAGTTTTATTGAATCATCTAATGAAAGTTCAACCAACGATTCATCCTCTAACTGAAATTCAGGATGCGCAATAAAAAAAAGTTTCAAAGCAGTTGTTTCTTCATTACTTAGGTTTCCCTCTATGTAATCAAGGTAGAATGCTTCGTAATTTTCGGACGTAATATACTGTTTCATGCAACTAATTCTATTGCTTTTAAATAATTTTTCAATGTCTGTCTTCCGCGAAAGATATACACTTTTACTTGTGATTCGTTTAAGTTAGTTATCTCCGCAATCTCATCGTAAG
>JANNWW010000009.1:0-17919 GCA_031409255.1 Crocinitomicaceae bacterium | reverse complement strand
CCTGTGAAAGATCCAATTAGAGAAAAACCGCCAGTAAAAGACCCAGGAACAGTAACACCTGATAAGCAACCAAAAGCCGACGGACCGCCAGTTGTTCAAGAAACGCCAAGAAAAAGAAGACCATTTATAATTATGTCTTCCGGTTCAGATAATACTGAAACAAGTCCAACCCGATCAGAGCCAAACACATCTGGAGGTGGCTCAACTAGTTCGCCATCAAGAAATTCAGGTCGCGGAACAACAAGTTCGCCTGCGCCAACAAGAAGCTCGGGAGGTGGAGGAACATCTACGCCAGCTCCGACAAGAAGTTCTGGTGGTGGAGGAACAATAAATTCACCCGCACCCACAAAAAGCTCGGGTGGAGGAAAAGCACCTTCTTCTGCCCCTGTTCGAAGTGGAAAAGGAGGTGGGAAATAAATTACACTTTTGAATTTAAATAATAGGAATGGCTGTCTTTATTGACGGCCATTTTTTTTTAAGTAATAGAACAAATTATTTCTAATTACTTTTGTCTTATGAAAACAAAAAGCAATCTTTTCAAACGTGTTTTACAAAATAAATGTCCAAATTGTGGTGAAGGAAAAGTTTTCAAAAAATCTACTGGGATTATTCGAATGCCAATTATGTTTGAAAAATGTGAAAAATGCACATATAAGTTTGACAGAGAACCAGGTTATTTTTTAGGTGCTTTGTATATTAGTTATGGTTTTGCTGTTTTACAAGCAATAATTGCTTTCGTAATTTGTTATGCTTTATTTCCAAGTCTTTCAACCTTTTGGCAGATCAGCATTATATTGTTCACCTTACTAATCTTTGCCAAAACAAACTTTAAAATAGCACGCATTCTGTATATCCATATTTTTCCTTGGTAGACTGAAAAGTAAATTAAAGATTCGTTCCACCCCATTCGAATACAACAAAACCAGTTCTTTTTATTGGCTCTAAAAATTGTTCTTGGGGAGAAATAACCTCCTTAATTGAACTCATCGGTTTAGTTAAGATATAAAACCTATAAATATGATCTGGTTTGGGTTCAATGCTTAAATCTGCAAACTGATTGCACTCTTCGTTCACCACAAACCGAATAAACCATTTTTCATTCGTTGCAAGTTTTGGACCCCAAAATGTAATGAAATCTGCTTTTTCTTCACTAGTGAAACCAAAATCAGTGAGTTGCTTTTCGAGAAATTCTTGTGTTTTTGAACCGTCAATCACAAATCCATCAGAATATAAATCGTTAATTATTTTGAGTTTTTGTTTTGCTTCCCAAAATAAAAAATTGTACTGATTTTCTTTGTGAATGAGTTTCCCACTTGGCTGTGCAACTAAATCCCAACCGTTTTCATATTTCGGGTAAGTAAAAGTAAATTTCCCTTTAGGAAGTACTTCAACATGCACCTTCGTTTCTTTTTCAGGATATAAATAAATGACTGGTTTATCTACTTCATATTGCATTTCAGCTTTACTCAAATTTAACCGAACCGGTAGTCTGTTCTGTGCCTTGATTGGAATTTTATCTGTATAAATTTCAGCAAATTGCGGATTATAATAGATTATAAAATTATGTGAACCAACAGTTGTTTTAACGAAAAATTGACCTTGTGCGTTTAATTTGACCGTTTGGTTAGAACCATTGTTGTCTATTTGATACGTAATCTCAAGCCCGGCTTGGTTGGTGTTATTTGAACCATTAAACGTAAATAAATAAACTGCTTCGGTCTTTTTTAATTTAGCATCTTTTTTTGCAACGCCCACTTCGTAATCCGGTAAACCCTTCTCAAATTCAGTTCCGAATGAATACACTGACATAAGCGTAAAGAATAAAAAACTAACTAGTATTTTCATTTTTTTTATTTTAAATTTTTAATCTAACATGCTTCCACCCCATTCAAAAGCAACAAATCCTTCGCGCTTCATCGGTTCAAGAATTTGGGCTTTTGGTGATATCATTTCGTTAATTGAACTCATTGGTTTGGCTAAAATATAGAATCGATAAATATGTTCAGGCTTTGGTTCTATTTTTAACTCTGCAAATTGATTACAATCTTCGTTTACAACAAAACGAATAAACCATTTTCCATCAGTTGCAAGTTTTGGACCCCAAAAGGTAATGAAATCTGCTTTTTCTTCGCTAGTGAAACCAAAAGTTGTGAGTTGTTCTTCTAAATAAGCTTGTGTTTTTGAGCCATCAAGTACGATTCCTTCGGAATTCAAAGATTCTATTATTTTGAGTTTTTGCGTTGCTTCCCAGAACAAATAATTGTATGTATTTCCTTTATGCGTTAATTTTCCATCTGGACGTGCGGTAACATCCCATCCTTTATTGTAACTTGGGTATGTAAAGTTGAATTTTCCTTTCGGAAGAACTTCTACACGAACATTCGTTTCCTTTTCTGGATATAAATAGATAACTGGTTTTTCAACTTCATATTGTCTCTCAGCTTCTTTTAATTTCAATTGTATGGGTAAATTATTCAAGGCCTTAATTGGAATTTTTGCTGTATAAATTTCTTCATATTCATTCGTGTAATAAATAGTAAAACTATGCTCCCCAGCGATAGTTTTAACAAAAAACTGACCTTTTGCATTTAGCTTCACTTTTTTGTTGAAGCCATTGTCATCCATTTGATAACGAACCTCAATTCCTTCCTGACTATAAACAGATACTGGAGTGAAAGTAAAGGAATAAATTACTTGTTTTCTTTTTAGTTTTTCGTCTATTTTAGCTTCTCCAACTTCATAATCACGAACTATTACTTTTTCCTTCACCTGACCCAAACTGCTTATTGTAGCTAAACAAAAAAGCAACACCCACATACTATTTTTCATACACTTATTTTTTAAATTTTCAATTTATCTTTTTCAACTACAACATACTTCCACCCCATTCAAAAACAACAAATCCTTCTCGTTTGATTGGCTCTATAATTTGTGCTTTGGGAGAAATCGTTTCATTGATTGAACTCAATGGTTTGGCTAAAATGTAAAATCGATAAACATGTTCAGGCTTTGGTTCTATCTTTAGATCAGCAAATTGATCACATTCTTCATTCACAACAAAACGAATAAACCATTTTTCATTCGTTGCAATTCGTGGTCCCCAAAAGGTAATGAAATCTGCTTTTTCTTCGCTCGTGAAACCAAAACTAATTAATTGATGTTCCAAAAATTCTTGCGTGTTTGATCCATCAATCACAAAACCTTCTGAATACAAATCAGCGGCGATTTCCATTTTTTGCTTTGCTTCCCAAAACAAATAGTTATACAAATTACCCTTGTGTGAAATTTTTCCATTGGCCTGTGCAGTTACCACCCAACCATTTTCATACTTGGGATAAGTATAAGTGAATTCACCTTTTGGTTCAACTTTTACACTAATTTTTGTTGTTTTTTGCGGGTAAAGATAGATTACTGGTTTTTCTTGCATTTGGTAATATTGGTAACTCAAATTAAGAGATATCGATAAATTATTTAGTGCTAAAACAAGGATTTCAGAAGTGTAAATTTCTTGGTGATTTCCATCAAAGTAAATTATAAACCTATGTTTTCCAGCAATTGTTTTCACCTGAAAAACACCGTTTTTATCTAAAATAACTTTTCTGTTATCAGAAGTGTCTATTTGATAAATAATTTCTTTTCCTTGAAAAACCTCCAAATTAGCAGAGTGAAAAGTAAAAGTATAAATTGCTTCATTTTCTTTTAAGCTAGAGTCAATTTTTGATGTTCCAATGATATAATCGGGTATAACTTCTTTAGAAGAAATAGCTGAATAACCATATACAAAATTTGAACTCAAAAAGAGTGAGGCAATTAAAGAAAAAAGTGTTTTCATATTTTTTAAATTTTCTTTTTAATAAAACAAACTTCCACCCCATTCTAAAACAACAAATCCTTCGCGGTTCATGGGTTCAATTTTTTGTGCTTTGGGTCGAATAACTTGGTCTTTTGTTTCAGATGAAAGCTCTTTCGCCAAGATATAAAATCGGTAAATGTGAGTTGCATGAGGTTTAATTTTCAAATCTGCAAACTGATTACATGCTTCATTTACTACAAAACGAACAAACCAAGTTTCTCCACCAGCAAGTTTTGGACCCCAATACGTTATAAAATCTGCTTTTTCTTCACTCGAAAACCCGAAATCTGTGAGCTGTTTTTCTAAAAAATCTTGATTTTTACTTCCTTCAATTACAAAACCTTCATTAAAAAGCGTGTCTTGAACAGTAAAATTTTGCTCACTCTCCCAAAACAAATAATTGTATTTATTTCCTTTGTGTGTCATTTTTCCGTTCGGCGAAGCAAGAACCTCCCAGCCATTTTCGTAATTCGGATATGTGTAAGTAAATCTACCAACTGGTTCAAGTGAAATCTTCACTTTCATTTCTGTTTCTGGATAAAGATAAATAATTGGTTTGGCTGGTTGAATTAGTTGTCTAACTAGCCTCACATTAATAGTCACAGATAAATTATGTTTAGTTTTTACAGGAATTTCAGAAGTGTAAATTTCTTTGTAATTACCGTCGAAGAAAATTATAAATCTATGTTTTCCAGGAGTTGTTTTGACCTGAAAAACACTGTTTTCATTCAAAATGACGTTTCTGTTCTCTGAAGAATCAATTTGATAAATAATTTCTTTTCCATGAAAAACCTCCAAATTAACTGATTGAAAAGTAAAAGTATAAATTGCTTCATTTTCATTTAAACTGCTATCAAGTGAAGAATTCCCGATCAAATAATCTGTAATATGCTTTTGAGAAAAAGCCAACGACGATAAACAACAAATTATTAGAAAACCGATAAACGACTTCATACTTCGAAACTTTTTTTTAATACTTACACCTGTGTTCGGTTTTCGTTCAACTAGCCACCAGTTAATTTCTTGATTTCGTTTAATTTTATCAAAGCTTCAACAGGTGTGAGTGTATTAATGTCTATCGTAACTAGTTCATCATGAATTTGTTCCAAAACGGGATCGTTCAACTGAAAGAAACTCAATTGCATATCTGAGGCAGCAACTGCTTCGCGCACTGTTTCTTTTGCCTTTGATCGGTGATTAATTTCCAATTGTTGTAACATTAACTCGGCACGTTGAACAACTTTTTTTGGCATTCCTGCTAGTTTTGCAACGTGAATTCCGAAACTGTGCTCGCTTCCGCCTTTGACTAACTTACGTAAGAAAATGATTTTTTGTCCAACTTCTTTAACAGTTACATTGAAATTTTTTATTCGTTTGAATTGCGCTTCCATGTCGTTCAACTCATGGTAATGCGAAGCAAAAAGTGTTTTCCCTTTAGCGTTTGGAAGTTCATGAATGTATTCGGCAATTGCCCAAGCGATAGAAATTCCATCATATGTACTTGTTCCACGACCAATTTCGTCCAATAATATCAAACTTCTATCAGAAAGATTATTCAGAATACTTGATGTTTCGTTCATTTCCACCATGAAAGTAGATTCTCCTGAAGAAATATTGTCTGAAGCACCAACCCGTGTAAAAATCTTATCAATAATTCCTATTTCTGCGCTTTCGGCTGGAACAAAACAGCCCATCTGTGCCATTAACACAATTAGAGCTGTTTGACGAAGCAAAGCAGATTTACCAGCCATATTCGGGCCCGTAATCATGATAATTTGTTGTGTTTCTTTATCTAAAAAAACATCGTTTGGAATGTATTCTTCGCCCGAACGAAGTTGTTTTTCAATCACAGGATGCCTTCCTGCTGTTATTTTTAGTTCAAAACCATCGTTCACTTTGGGTTCGAAGTAGTTATTTGTTATTGCAATAGTTGCAAAGCCACACAAACAATCTAGTTGTGCAATTAAATGTGCGTTTCGTTGAATGCTTCCAACAAATTGACTTAGTTTTTGAATCAATTCATGATAAATTTTTTCTTCAATAGCTAAAATTTTGTCTTCAGCACCTAAAATTTTTGTTTCGTATTCTTTTAGTTCAGGAGTAATGTAACGTTCCGCATTTACAAGAGTTTGCTTCCGAATCCATTCTTCGGGAACTTTGTCTTTGTGTGTATTTCGTACTTCTAAATAATAGCCAAATACATTGTTGAATGCAATTTTCAAACTCGGAATTCCAGTTCGTTCGCTTTCGCGCTCTTGCATGGCTTCCAAATATTCTTTTCCGTTTGCAGAAATTGCTCTTAAGTCGTCTAGTTCTTGATGAATTCCGTCAGCTATTACAGAACCTTTCCCGAGCATTACTGCTGGTTCTTCAATTAAAGTATGACTAACTAATTCAATAAAATGTGTGTGTGGTTCAATGTTTTTTGCCAATTGCATTAACAGAGCCGATTCGCCCGTTGAACACGCATTTTTTAATGGTTCGAAATGAGAAACAATGCGCGATAATGCTTTTGTTTCGCGGGGTTGAATTTTACCAACTGCAACTTTCGAAATTAGTCGCTCTATGTCGCCAATTTGTTTTAATTCATTCTCAATTTCGAAGCGTAATTCATCATTTACTTTAATATCTCTAACTGCTTCTGTTCTTAATTGAATGTGCTCCACATTTTTTAAGGGCATAACAATCCAACGTTTCAATAAACGATCGCCCATCGGTGTGCGCGTAGCATTCACAACTTCAGCAAGAGTTCGTCCACCTTCGTTTAAAGGAGAAATTAATTCCAAATTGCGAATCGTGAAGCGATCTAGCCAAACATATTTTTCTTCTTCAATACGTTGAATTTGAGTAATGTGGCCTAAGCGGTTGTGCTGCGTTTCATTTAGGTAATGTAAAATAACACCTGAAGCAATCATTCCGAGTTCTAACTCTTCTATTCCAAAACCTTTCATAGATTTGGTTTGAAAATGTTTCGTTAGGTTATCGTAGCTAAAATCTTTCGTGAAAACCCAATCTTCAAGTCGAAAAGTATAATAACGATTTCCGAAATTTTCTTCAAAAAAACGTGTTTTATTTTTCTGATATACAATTTCACTAGGTTCAAATCCTTGAATAAGTTTGTTGATATATTCTAGGTTTCCTTGGGCGGTAAAAAACTCACCTGTTGAGACATCTAAAAAGGCAATTCCATGAATTTCTTTGTCGAAATGCACGGCACAAAGAAAGTTGTTTTTATGTCCGTCTAAAATTTTATCACTGAATGCAATTCCAGGAGTAACCAATTCAGTTACACCTCTTTTGACGATTGTTTTAGTCATTTTTGGGTCTTCCAACTGATCACAAATGGCAACCCTAAAACCAGCTCGCACCAATTTAGGCAAGTACGAATCGAGCGAATGATGAGGGAAACCAGCTAATTCTATTTCTGAAGGAGAACCTGCACCTCTTTTCGTGAGAATAATTCCCAAAGTTTTTGAAGTTGTAATGGCATCTTCTCCAAAAGTTTCATAGAAATCGCCCACACGAAACAACAACAAAGCTTGCGGATGTTTCGCTTTAATTTCGTTGTATTGCTTCATGAGCGGGGTTTCTGCAGGAGAATTGGGTTTCTTTGCCACTGGTCAAATTTTAAGATTCAAAGTTACAGCACACGATTCGAAATTGAGCTACGATTCGGTAGCCCTTTATTAACAAATAAAGAAAGTTTTGAATGATTCTTCTCGAAAAAATTAACATGTTAAAAATAAAAAACAAGAGAACTAATTGCTGAGATTTTAGAAACACGGGTTAGATTTTAACGCCAAAATGTTTAATTCACAAAAAAATATAAGGTAATAAACTAACTTTGCGCTATGAACAGAAAGTTGAAATTGTGGGAACTAGACCGGGTAGATGAAGAAGCTTTCAAAACGCAACCAAAGTTTCCGGTGATTGTAGTTTTAGATGGAATTAGAAGTTTAAGTAACATTGGGGCCTTTTTTCGAACGGCCGACGCATTCAATATTCAAAAAATTTATCTCTGCGGAATTACGGCTCAACCACCTCATCGAGAAATTCATAAAACCGCTTTGGGAGCAACTGAAACTGTGGAATGGGAATACAAATCGTCTACAATTGAACTTGTTCACGATCTAAAAGCCAAAGGAATTACTGTTTGCAGTATTGAACAAGCGAGCCAGACAATCTTACTTCAAAATTGCGCAGAACTAACTAAAAACACTTGTGCGCTTGTATTTGGAAACGAAGTAGATGGTGTTGACCAATTAGTCATTGATGCCTCTGACGCAATCATCGAGATTCCACAGTTTGGAACCAAGCACAGTTTGAATGTTTCAGTATGCGCTGGAATAGTTTTGTGGGAGTTTACAAAATTCTACATACCCGAATAAACATTTTAGATTTTTAATCGTTTAAATTTTAGCGAAAATATAAACTATACTTGTTACTTTTGTGGCACTTTTTAGAAAAATGATTCAAACAGATATTATCATCATTGGAGCGGGCCCTGTAGGTTTGTTCACGGTTTTCGAAGCCGGTTTATTAAAATTAAAATGTCATTTAATTGATTCTTTGCCACAACCAGGCGGACAGTGTTCGGAAATTTACCCAAAAAAACCAATTTACGATATTCCTGGTTTTCCATCCATCTTGGCAGGAGAGCTAGTAGATAATTTAGTTGCGCAAGCTGCGCCTTTTAAACCCGGTTTCACATTGGGTGAAGCTGCAATGTCTATCGAAAAAACAACTGAAGACAAATTCATTGTTACAACAATAAAAGGAACGAAGCATGAAGCTGCTATTGTAATGATTGCAGGTGGTTTGGGGGTTTTCGAACCGCGCAAACCACCCATAGATAACTTAGTGGATTTTGAAGATAAAGGTGTGGAATACATTATTAAGGATCCAGAATTTTACAGAGGAAAACGATGCGTGATTGCTGGAGGTGGCGATTCGGCTTTAGATTGGTCTATTTTTCTTGCAGAAAAGAAAATTGCGAAAGAAGTTGTTTTGGTTCATCGCTCAGCCTCTTTCCGTGGTCATTTAGATTCTGTTCAAAAAGTAATCGATTTAGCTGAAACAGGTCAAATAACACTAATCACCGAAGCAGAAGTTGTTGGATTAAATGGAACTGATTCAATCGAATCTGTAAAAATTCAGCACGCTACGCAAGGTGAAATAATCAGAGAAACAGATCATTTCATTCCTTTGTTTGGACTGAAACCTTCTCTTGGTCCGATTGCCGATTGGGGATTAGAAATTGAAAAAAATGCAATTAAAGTAAACACAAAAGATTACTCAACAAACATTCCCGGAATTTATGCCATTGGCGATGTGAATACCTATGAAAACAAGTTGAAACTAATTCTGTGTGGTTTTCACGAAGGCACTTTGGCAGTGAATTCGGCATTCGCTCGGATCTACCCAGACAAGAAAAACATCTTAAAATATACAACTGTGAACGGAGTTCAAGGTTTTTAATTCCTTTGGCAAGCTATTTGTTAAGTTTTTGTTAAACGAATTTACATGCGAACACTGATACTCATTCTTTTTCTGAATTTTTCAAACTCAATTTTCGCTCAACTTTCAGAACACAAAGGTTACTTTGGCCTGAAATCAAGTTACGGATTAGTTGATAGAACTAACTTCTACGCTATTGGAATTTCAGGTGAATACCTCTTTAAATCTAGAATCGGTTTAGTGTATAATTTGGATTTCATAAAGAGACAAGACGGAATCTGGAACCTCCATTCTTCTGTTGGTTCAATTGCCGGTCCAATTGTTTTTGCAGCTGGAGCAGTAGCTGGTTCACAACTAAGCTTCTGGGGATTCAATAATTCTGGCTTGGGAAAAGCAGGCCTAATTGCCGGAATTGCAATTTTTCTTTTACCTGATGGTGTAACGTATCATTTTCCAATTCAATATAACTGGGACATTGCTCCCTACGCAAATGTTTTAGGATTAGATCTTGTAAGAAACCCAATTTTAGATACGCGCAAATTAAAATGGAGTACTTCTTTTGGAATAAAAACTACGTATTGGACACTTTCTAACTTTTCCTTAAATTGTTTTGTTGAAACGCGAAAAGTAGCAAGTTATGGCTGGAGTATTGGTGGTGGTTTGGGAATTGGCTATTCGTTTAAACGATTTGAAGATAATTTTGAAACAGAGCCAACTGAAACAGAACCGAACGAAGACGGTCGTTGGCATTTGAATTAATTGCGTTTAGTAGCAAAAAACTCTTTCAAAAGTAAGCTTGATTCATCTGATAATGTACCGTTTTCTACAACTGTTCTCGGATGGTATAATTCGTTTTGAAACCTCCCAGCTCCTCGTTTCTCATCGCGCGCAGCGAATACAATTTTATCAATTTGGGCCCAATACAAAGCTCCCGCACACATAACGCAAGGTTCAAGAGTTACATATAAAGTGCAACCTTTCAAATATTTTCCGCCTAAATATTCGGCGGCTGCAGTTATTGCCTGAACCTCCGCATGCGCTGTCACGTCGGTTAATTTTTCTGTCAAATTATGCGCACGTGCAATAATTTTATTTTCCACAACAACTACTGCCCCAACCGGAACTTCACCTAAATCAAATGCTTTTTGCGCCTCTTGAAAAGCTTGACGCATGAAATATTCGTCGTTATACGGAGAAATCATCTTGGAATGAATGTAACTTCAGCTAATTTATTAAATAATTTGCCTGTAATGAAGAAGGTTTTTGAACTAGAATTGTAGGCAATTCCGTTCAATACATCGCCAACAGTTCCTTTTCCTAAATCTGTCATCAGTTTTGCATCTATTTCCTCTAAAACTTTTCCAGATTTCGGATCAATTACTAATATTAAATTCGATTGGTACACATTTGCATAAATAAAACCATTTGCAAACTCCAATTCGTTCAATAGAACTCGCGCCCCAACATTGTCGTATACTTGAATAGTTCGGTTCACCGTAAAGGTATTTGGATCTCTAAATGTTAGAAATTCTGTTCCATTCGACATAATTAATTCTTTTCCGTTGTTACACAAGCCCCAACCTTCTCCTTCATAGATAAATTCATCTTTTAGCAGGAGTAGCGCGTTTTTATCGTACATGAAACACTTACTGTTTTGCCAAGTTAATTGATACACTTTGTTTCCTAGAATTGAAATTCCTTCTCCAAAATAATTTGCATCTAAGCCGTTTCTCAGGTTTTCATCGTATTTACCTGTAGCAATATCTACTAATCCAACTCTTGAATTTCCTAATTTACCAGGGTCACCTGTGCTTTCATACAATTTACCCTCAGAAAACTCAAGTCCTTGTGTATAATTAGTAACGTCGTGCGGATATGTTTTTCCTATTTTTATGGCTTTTAAAATGGGGGAAATATCTGAAACTATACGAATTATTTTTCGGTCTTCTAAAACAGTTTTATCGGCAAAAAAAGTTCTCAAAACTAACTCAAAAGCACCAACTCCATATTTAGTACAATCTATTCGCACCATTCCTTTTGCTGTTGAGGTTTGAATAAGATCATCGTTATAAATAAGTTCAACTCGCTCAATTCCTTCTGGAAAAGTGTAGTGGAAAACCAAGTCTTTTTTATAAATTGTTTGAATGTCTCCTTGTTCAACAAAAACAGCATTCTCAATTGCTTCGGTTTTATTATTTAAATAAAGTGGGATCGCTAAAAGTGCAATGCCAACTACAATAATAATTCCAAGTAAAACTTTTCTATTCATTTATTAAAGATTTTCGTTGATTAGTTGTGCATTAATTCCATTGTGTGAAGTGGTAAAAACAACTTCTTTGTTCTTAAGAATTATTACTTGTGGAGATTGATGCTCAACTCTTAATTCTATTGCAATTTTATTTGAAACAGGACGGAATTGAATTAAATCGAGGTAAACATGTTTCACATCTTCTGATTGATTTACCGCTCTTTCATACCTTGCCAAAGCAGCATCAGAAATAGAACAACGTGTACTGTGTTTAAATAGAACAACTGTTTTTTCTTTCGATTCTTCAATTAAATCAAGCAATTGTGTTTCAGAACTCAGCTGAACCCAATTGAAAGATGATTTTTCGGTTTTTTTTGAAAATAGGCCCATTATTTCTTTATTTAAAAATTAACTCCTTTAAATTGATCCAAAAAACGCACGTCATTTTCCGAATATAAACGCAAATCGTTTACTTTAAATTTCAATTGCGCAATTCGTTCAACTCCCATTCCAAATGCAAAACCAGTGTAAACTTCAGGATCAATTCCGGAAGCTTTTAACACATTTGGATCAACCATTCCACAACCTAAAATTTCGAGCCAACCGGTATATTTGCATACATTACATCCTTTCGAATTGCAAATTGTGCACGAAACATCTACTTCAGCACTTGGTTCTGTGAACGGAAAATAAGAGGGACGAAGTCTAATTTTGGCTTTCTCTCCGAAAAGCGATTTCGCGAAATAATCGAGCGTTTGTTTTAAATCTGCAAACGAAACATTTTTATCAATATACAAACCTTCCACTTGGTGAAAAAAACAATGTGCACGAGCAGAAATGGCTTCATTGCGGTAAACTCTTCCTGGGGAAATAGTTCGAATTGGAGGTTCTGAATTTTCCATAACGCGAACTTGAACTGAGGACGTATGTGTTCGAAGCGCAATTTCTTCTTCTCCTTTTTGGATAAAAAAAGTGTCTTGCATGTCCCGTGCAGGGTGCTCGGGTGGAAAATTTAATGCGGAAAAATTATGCCAATCGTCTTCAATCTCCGGACCTTCTGAAACCGAATAACCAATTTTCTCAAAGATGGAGATAATTTCAGATCGCACAATAGAAAGCGGATGTCTAGAGCCTAATTTGAACTGGTCGGCCGGACGGGAGGTGTCAATAAGCCCTTCTTCCACCTCACTCAATTCGAAAGTTGTTTTCTCTTTTTCGAATTTATCCTCAGTCAGCATTCTAAGTTCATTCAAAAGTAAACCGATGGTACGTTTATCTTCATTAGGAACAGTTTTTAATTGTCCAAAAAGATCTTTGATCGCGCCTTTTGTGCCAAGAAAATGAATGCGGAATTCTTCTAATTTTTCTTTAGAGTCGATTTTAAAATCTTTAACTTTTTGCTCAACTTTTTGAATTATATCTCTCATTTCAAATGTTATTCCAACCTTATTGTTTTATATTCATCAAATTAAAAGTTTAAATAAATGAAACTTTTGAAAAATTTCGACGTTTATATAGCGTATTGCTGTGCGAAAGTACAAAGATTCAAACTAATTTTTATATAAAGAGAAAAAGATTATCTTTACAAAGTTAAATACACAAATTAGATATTAATGAAAGGTTTTGGTGTAATTATTTTATTGGCGGCTTTTGTCTTGAGCAATTCTTGTAAAGACAAAGACCCTTCCATATTGAAAGTATTTGTTCGCAATCAGAGTAATGAGTTGCAATCAGGTGCAAAAGTGGTTATTATTGGTGATGTTAATTCAGACCCAGCAACTCCCACTTATGTTGATACAATCATAACAAACTCCTCTGGCTTTGCTTTTTTCACTATGGATCCATTTTTTGAAGGATTAGAAAAAGGTGAATCGACTGGTTATTTTGATATAATCGCAAAGAAAAATGTAGATGAAGGTTCTGGTTATATTCGTGCCAGAGCACATATCACTAACGTAGAAACTATTTACATTCAACCATAAAAACTGAACTATGAAAGTTGTAAAACAAAATTTATTCTTGGGTTTACTTTTAGTAAGCTTATCTTTGGTAACCGTTTTTTCGGGATGCCGAAAGAAAGAAGACACAATTGCAAAAATATATGTTCGAGATTCCGCTAATTTACCCGTAGCAGGTGCTCAAGTTGTATTATATGGAACTCCAACTGTTCCTAATTCTACAGGTTCTGTATTATTTGACACAACAGTTACCAATAGTTCTGGTGAAGCAATCTTTAACTTCAACGAAACGTATCAGTTAGGTCAGGCTGGTGTTGCAGTTTTAGACATAGAAGCAACTAAAGACGGCGCAACTGCAAAAGGAATCATTAAAATTGAACAAGAAACAACTTCAGAAGAAACGGTTTTTTTACCGTTATAATTCACGTTGTAAATTATAGTTAAGGGATGTTTCGACGTCCCTTTTTTTGTGTTTTTAAATAAAGCTTTCAAACTCTCTTTGGTCTAATAAACTAGCTCTTCTACTATCTCAAGTAACGATTGCCTAGTCTTATTCTCAAAGTGAGATAATTAGTTCGAACAAATATTAAACCGTTTATTATCAATGTTTATCCTTCAATTGCAATTCTTTTGATATAACTAAATTCAATATCGACTATTCAACTAGAAAAAGCAAACTACACAATTTACAGGATAGTTTTGTATTCAGTTAGGGTATGCCAAAGCATCACGCTCATTATTTATTAAAGACACTTTAATACTATCTATAACTCAGAAAAATAGAAGTTTAACTGTTTAAGAATCATTCTTCATTAAAAAATTGGTTTTTTACTTTTCGCGAAACAATAAATTAAAAAAATAAAGGTGTTTAAGAGCAAATATGTATTTAAAATAAATGCAAAGCACGAAAAAATTCAGTTCATGAATAAACTTAAGAGCACAATCGTGTTTAAAGAATATGAGAATTTATTTAAGCGCTATTATCCATTTTCGTTGAGATAAACGTTGGTGTAAACAAAAAAAAGTCGCTTCTTTCGAAGCGACTTTTTAGAATTCAATAAATTGTTTTCAATCTTATTTTGCAACAGCAACATTGATTCGGCTAACAGCGCCATCTTCGAATGTTACATTAACAATGTAAGAACCGTTGTTCATGTCAGCAACTGAAGTAAGGAATTGACCACCTACTACATTTACTGATTTAGTTTCAACTGTTCGTCCAGCCATGTCTGTAATTGAAACTACAGCAGCACCAGATTTAGCAACATTAAAACGAACGATATCTTTTGCAGGGTTAGGGTAGGCAGAACCTTCAACTGTTTCAGTTTCGTTGATTGAACCTGCTCCATGAATTAATGAAAATGCTGGAACAATACCAAAACCATTTACTGTCCAAGTTGCATCACTTTGTAATGGGTAACGAATCAAATCATCATTTGCTTGGTTAAAATCGTAATAATCTTTTGTTGTATATCCAATAAACAAACGTACTTCAGGAGAATCGAAACATACCAAGTATTTTTGGTTGTTTGATAAAACAAAATTAGAACCAGAAATTGGCATATCAAATTGCTCTTCACCAGGGTAAGTTGCATCTAAAGTAGTCTCACCTGAAGCAACTTCTGTATAATCTGCAGGAGCAATAGTTGTGTTTCCTGTTACAGTGTAGTTACCTGAAGTACCAGCCCATTCGAATAATCTCCATGTTAATAATGGTGTGTCGTAAGCAAACGCCGTTGAATCAGCAATCGCTTTCGTTACACCAGCCATGCGAATTCCTGTTAAATTGAATTCAGACGCATTTGCATCACTAACAACTTGACAAGTTCTAAACAATGCAGTTGGCAAAGTAGCCGGACGGTAATAAGCATCAGATACGATTGAGTCTAAAGCACCAGAACGACCTAATGACCATGTGTTTGCAGTAACTGTAAATTCAGCTTTAGCAACGTTATCGCCAGGATATTCATCTGCTAAAGCAGAGTTCACAGTATACGTTAATTCATATAAACCAACTTGGCTATAGTCTAAAGCTGGCATAGCAGGAACAGTAATTGTGCTAATTGAATCTAATGCATTTAAAGTTGGCTGTGAAGCTGTGTTTTGACTGTAAATAGATGTTCCGTTACGTTTAACTTCAACATTTACAGAAACATTTGTCATTGTACCTGAACCGTTGTTAAACACTTTTCCACCAAAATTGATTGGAGAATTTGAAGCATTATTAGCTAAGTTAAGTGGTAATGAACCGAAGTTTGGACGCAAAACGCCGTTATCAAAAATAGACAAGTCATTTGCGTAGAAACCAGTTTTGTCACCAATTAATACTTCAACATCATCTCCGTTTTCAATTGCAATACGAATTTGATCACCAGTAGATTTGTTTACAAAAACAACTGGAATAGTACAAAGTGCACCTTCAGTTCCTCCACTCATACTTACCATTGCCTCTTCTCTGTTAACAATAATTACAGCAATTGCTCCTCGTTGTTGAGCCGCCAAAGCTTTATAACCAAAAGCACATGTGTTACGGTAAATCAAAGCAATTTTTCCAGCCATGTTATTTAAGTTTGCAGAATCACACGCGTGCAACGAATTTGGCAAACCTTGAGCGTTTAAACCAAGAGCACCGTCATTGGCAAGAATAACAGTATCTAAAATAGGAGTTAAACCAACCAATGTTGTTAATCCCCAACCAGAACCATCTCCGTTGCTAGTGAATTCAGGGAAGTTTGCGATTGCAGCCGGAGACTCAACCGAAACAATTACCTGACCAAAAAGGGATACAGTTCCAAGAACAAATCCCAATGAAAGTAATGTTTTTTTCATAATTATTTAAAATTTAATTCAGGTTAAAGTTACGTCAATATTTTTATTTCACAAAATTTTTGTTAATTAATTAATCGATTCAAATAAATCCAACTATGTCTTAGACTGAAATAAAAAGATAAACCAACAAAAAATAATGCTCGAAAGCTGTTGACTAATCATTTTGTATATTTAACGAAAATTTCTCAATGAAAACAACTCTTTTTCTCTTATTATTAGTCATTAGTAGTATTTCTTTCGCGCAAAAAAAGAAACTTAGTCCAGATGCATACGATGGCTGGAAACGAATTGAACAAACGCAGGTTTCAAATTCTGGTTTATATACAACTTATTTAATAAAACCATTTAAAGGAGATGGTTGGCTATATATAAGAAACAACAAAACCGGAAAATTAGATTCTATTAAAAGAGCAACTGAAGCAAAATTTTCAGGAAACGAACAGTTTGTTGTTTTTAAAATCAATCCAGGTTACGATACTTTGCGAAAATTGGAGTTAAAAAAGACTGCCAAAGACAAAATGCCAAAAGACAGTTTAGGTGTTTTTCTTTTCTCAACTAATTCAATTATAAAAAAAGGCGGCATAAAAGAATACAAATGTGCTTTAAATAGTGAATGGATAGCTTTTACAAGTCTTAAAAACGAATACCCAAAAGATTATCTTTCTAAGAAAGAACTTAAAAAAGAGAAAAAACAAATCAAAAAATTTGGCGAAATTAAATCGGATGGAAAAGCCTTAACCATCTGGAACCCACTAACAGATTATAAAAAAGTGCTAAAAAACGTTTCTTTCTTTACTTGGGAAAAAAACGGAAATTACCTTGCTTACATTCAAAAAACAAGCTTTAAAAAAGACTCTTTTCAATTAAATGTATTCCAAACTGCAGGAACAGAAATCTGGAATTCCCCCAGAAAATATACCGCTATCGAAAGTTGTAATTTTGGATACAGCACCTGCAGATTAACTGGTTTGTATTCCCAAGACACATCTGAAGCAAAAAAATGGTCTGTTTTTGTTTGGGATGGAACAGATAAAAATTTTCAAACAATTATTGATACCTCGCAAACATTTGAAGGAAATCGTTTAGTGGCAAAAAGTGCTCAACCTTACTTCGTAAATAATGATGAAACATTGCTTTTCGGAGTTTGGGACAAAGAACTTACCGCACCAAAAGATAGTTTAACAGAACTCGAAAAAGTGAAACTCGATATTTGGCATTGGAAAGACGAGCGCCTTCAACCGCAACAATTAAAAGAATTGAACCGCGACAAAGAAAAAAGTAATCTTTATGCCTATCATTTTAATTCAAAAACAACCGTTCAACTGGGAAGAGATTCACTCGATTTGAATTTATCGACCCTTGAAATACAAGGAGATATTTTTGCAAGTTGCGACAATCAATTCGCTTATCAAACTTGGGACGCGCCACAAAAAGTAAATTACTATAAAATAGATCTTAAAACCGGTGCTCTTCTATCTTTAAGAACAAACACTTTTTCTGAAACTTCCCTTTCTCCAAAAGGAAATTATTTTGTTTTCTGGAACGAAAAAACGAAAAACTATTTCATTCAAGAA
>JANNWW010000008.1:0-15464 GCA_031409255.1 Crocinitomicaceae bacterium | reverse complement strand
TGAACAATTCTATAATAAAAACCGAATTCATAGTGCCTTAAAAAATAAAACAATTGAAAATTTTGTGGCGGAGCAAAAAAGGAATTACCTTCGCTGTGCATAGTTTAATAATGACTTCGGAAAAGCTAGGCAATTCCAAAGCTCATCTAACGAACTTGTTTCGTGCATTATCATTCCTCGCATTGTAACAATATGTTGGAATTTTTTAATAGTTAAATCTATTAGTTCAATTGTTCTTGAAATAACTTTCTCAATATGTTCATCTGTTGAAGCGTTAGTTTCAAGAAATGAGACACGACTTATTTTTTGAGTGTCTTTTAAATCTGCTTTTGCAGTGTAAAATAAGATTTCCGTCATTACAGAATATTTTGAACTTCTGATTTGTTCGACAACTTCGTCACCGTTCATATCATTCATATGAAAATCGGTTAGAATTAAATCAAAGGAATCATCTAAAAGAGCAAAGAAATCACTCGATTTTTTTACTGTTTTTACATTAGGAATAAAGCCATTTGCAACTAAATGTCTATCAATTTCTTCTATCGCTTCAAGGTCAATAAAATCCTGTATGTAATCATCCAACCAAAGTATCTTATATTCAAGTTTCATTAAATTGTGATTTTTATGTTAGTACCTTCTTTTTCTTTAGAAGAAAGCAAAATTTTTCCTTTTAAATTATTTGTAACTAAATCGTGAACTTGAAATAAACCAATTCCAGAACCTTTAGTCGTTGTATATCCCATCTCAAATACTTCACTTATATTTTTTTCAGAAATTCCTTTTCCGTTATCATTTATTTCGATATCTAGTTTTCCTTTATTTTCATTAAATACAATCTGGATATTTTTAGCATCAGCTTTTTCAGAATTTGAAATAAGATTATCAAAAATTGTAGTCAATTCTAATGGTCTAAATTCTTTTATATAATCTGTTTTGAAATTGTTTATGAATGTAATTTTGATACCAATGTCAATTACTTTATCTTCAATTAAGTAAATTTCTGTTATGTAATCAATAATAAAATCTATAACATCCGTAGTAATTTCCGATGCTTTCAGATTAAAATTAGCTTTAGTTACAAAATTCGCGATAGAATTAATTTTAGATGATTCTAAAGAAATTATTTTAATATATTTTTTTGTTTTTTCATCGAGATTTTCTGCACCCAAATGTTGCAAAAGTAATTTTAAACTTCTACTAACTCTACTAGAGGAATGATAAATTTGATGTTGTAATCCAATTATTCTTTCTTTATCTGTTCCAATTAATGAACCTTGAAAAGCCCCTTTTTTCTTTTCTACTTCTAGATTTTCTGTAAGTTCTTCATTTTTTATTAAATTTTCTAAAGCCTCTTCTCCAGCTTCTTCAGAAGATTTTTTTAAAGTATCAAGGTTTTTTTCAATTTTAGAAATACTATCAATAATTGCAACCTTATCATAATCATCACTTTCTAACTGTTTTTTTATTTTAGTTAAAGTGTTTTTGGTTGATTTTTCTTGTTTTCTGTCAATGATTTCAAATATTTCTGGAGCAACTTCAAAGGAAATTAAATCTTTTGATTTTGTTAAATTTGAAATTAAATCTTGAACAGCTTGTTGTCTATTTTGAGTATCTAATTTTATATAATCGTCATTAGATAAATCATTCCCCCAATCTGTAATGTCAATAATATATTTTTCTAGTCTTTTTAAATTATCGTAGAACCAATCAACAAGTTCAAAATATGGTTTAGATTTTATTAGACCATCTCCGCGACTTGAAGTTTCTCTTAATTCATCGTTTGGTTCATTTATAGAAATGTAACCCATCGTTTCTCTAGTTCCTAAATAACGGTTGTAACCTTGAGCTTTACGATTATCCATTTTTAAAGGATCTTCGTATCTATCACCATAAGGGTAAATTCTCAAACCATTTTTGTATACAAAAATATGCCCATAGGCAACAGAATCTACACCCATTCTTTTTTTAAAAGTGAGTTTAGCTGAATGATTAAGGAAATATAACTCACAATCTACATTAAATAAATTTTCATATTTATTTTCTTCAATTATTTTGTAGACGAGTTTTCCACCCTCAATTAAAGAAGTTTCAATTAATTTTTTGTCTTTACCTATTATTTTACTGAATATCTTTGTTGTTTTTATTTCTAGAGTTTCGAAAATAAGATTTTTTATGTTTCCATTTATAGTTTTATGATATTCAGTTTCTTTTTTATCATTTTCTAATTCGTTTGGTACATTTAAATGAATTGAAAATTCATCATTTTCAATTTGAGTATTCGGATTAATTAATTTCGCAAGCGAATCTTTTAAATCGATAAACTTATTTCTATTCCATTCACTTTTTAAGTTAGAGATTTCCAAAACAGTTCCTTTTTGAACATTGAAATTACTTTGAGAAATAATTTCGTGTATAACACTTATGTTAACAAATTCTTCTTTTAAATTCCCTTCAAATTTATCCCATTCTGTTAATAAAGTTTCAACTTTAGAATTTTGTTCGTCTTTAATTGTTTCAAGATACAGCTGTCCTCCAAGTCTGTCACAAGAGAAACGTCCTATTCCTTTTGCTCCAGCGTATGCTCTTTTAATTTTTATTTTATCTCTATAATCGTAACTATCTTCCTCTGTTCCATCTTTTTTGGCAGAATATGCCACAAAAAGCCATTTGTTAATTAAGTCTTCATAGTTCATACCCTTGCCATTATCTTTAATAATGATTTTGGCATTATTAGTATAGATATTTTCAAAAGTAATTTCAACTTTTGTAGCGTGTGCATCGTAGGAATTTTTAACCAACTCAAAAACGGCAATAAAATCATCACTGATTAAATCGCTACCTATTATGTTCTTTAAAGCAGAACTAATTTTAAATTGTAAAGGTGTTTTCTGCATTAGGAAATTAAACTTTTTAAAATTATCCCTGCTTGCTCACCAAACAAAGGTGGAATTGCATTTCCAATTTGTGAATATCTAGGAACTTCTTGAGTTCTTCTTTTTCCTCCAGTAGTATATTTACCCTTAAACTGGTAAGTATCGGGAAATGATTGAATACGAGCATATTCCCTAACAGTCATAATCCTAGGTTCACAATAATGTATGTAGTCGTCTGGTAAAGTTGTAATTGTTGGAGTTGGTTTACTTCCTTCAAGAATTTTTGTGCTACTCTTTTTTAATTGGAAACGTTCTCTGAACTTTGAGCTTGATAGATTTTCATTTAAAGCTATTTGAAATCTGTTCTTTACTATTTCTGTATGTTTAGCAAATCTGTGACTATCAACTTTGCTTTCATTTTTCACATATTTTCTAACGTATTTTTGATATTCAGAAGTTGCTTCTCCATAAACTCCAGCTTTAAAATGTGGTGTTTCGGATTCTATTTGACCGTTTGATTGAAGTAAATCTGATATTGCATTTTCCAATGTTGGATTAACAACAAGTTTTTTGTTTATTAAAAATTGTTTTTTATTATTCTTAATTTCTTCGAAGAAAGTATCTTTATTTATCTTGGGATTTTCATTAAGAAAGTCGTTTTGAATTCCTACTAAAATAAATCGGGTTCTTTTTTGTGGAATTCCAAACTTTGAAAAATCTATCAATTGCCCTTTTACAGAATAACCTAAATTCTCAAGTTTTTCTAAAACATAAGTAGAATAGGCTGTGCCTTTTGTTTCATTATTTTTGAAACCAAGTGTAAATCCTTTTACATTTTCAAAAAATATTAACTTTGGTTTTACTAATTCAATAAACTTAATGTAAGAATTAATTAAATCGTTTCTTGAATCATTTTCTATTCTTCTACCAGCCATAGAAAACCCTTGACAAGGCGGTCCGCCTGCAACTAAATCTATTTTCCCTCTTAATGAAATTAAATTTTTGGGATGATTTTCTAGAATTTCATTAATGTCGTGATGTTTTTGTTCCAACCAAGTTGGCCAATTAAAATGTTTTTTCTTTTTAATCAAATTATGTTCAAGAGTTTTAAAAGCATCTTCACTTTTTTCGATAGCAAAAGCACCTTTCCAACCAGCATTATGCAATCCTAGAGATAAACCTCCACAACCTGAAAATAGGTCAATATATGTTTTAATATTTTCCATTTTCAATTTTATCTTTAGTTGAACAAAGTAATTCTCTAATATCAATTTTCAATATGTTTGCTATATTTAATAATGTGTCTAATGATGGTTGTCTTGCATTAGTACACCATTGTGAAATTGTGGACTCATCTTTGTCCAATTGTTCGGCTAACCATTTATTTTTTCTCCTGGTTTCCGCAAGTACAACTTTAATTCTATTAATTTCCACTTCTTAAATTAATTTGTGTTATATGCAAATATATTAACTTATTTGGAATTAAACTTTCGTATTGATGAATTTTATTCTATTAATTAAATTCAGAATATTGAGTTTTATGAATAGTAGGTTAATCAAATAAGGAATAAAAAAAAATGCATTTTATTTTATTATTAAAATTATTTTTTATGAATCTTAAACGCGAAGTCTCATATAACCAAAAAAGCCATCCCGAAAGACAGCTTCTTATTCATTCCAATAAACACCACAAAACTACAAGCGCAGGTTTTTAAAGTAGGCCAGTTCTTTGGAGGTGTTTCCGTATTCAGATTTCACGTAGGCGCGGGCACGAGAGAAACGCTCTTTTAGTTCGGCATAAAGTGTTGTGCGTTCGTTGCGCGAACTGTTTAAGCTTTGGTTGTTTTGGGTTACAGCTATGTTGGCCTCGTTGAATTCTACAATTTTTTGCTCCAAATTGGCCACGCTTAGCAGCGAATTGTTGCTGGTGTAGCTCGGAAACTGCTGAATGGTGTTTGTGAGGTCTTTGAAATACTGAAACAAAGAACCATACGATTGGTGCGAGCTGCTAATTGTTTTCTCAGTTGTTTTTACCACTGCATCTGGTTTGGGTTTTGGCACCAAACGCACGCCTCTAATTTTTGCTACAATGGCTTTTGTGTCTCTGAATTCTTTCGACTTTTTGCCAAACTGCGCCTCAATTGTTGCCAGAATTTGTGCGGCCAATTTTTTGAGCGAATTGGTGTTGGCATTATACGCTTGGTAACGCACGTCAACCGCCAGCGAATATTGCTCGAGGCGCTGGGCCACTTGGCTGTTCGAGTTGTTTGCTTGGTCTAAAAGCGTTTGCAAATTAGCTAAGCTTTCTTCTGCTCTTGGCGGCGAATAAACGGCAAATGCTGCTGCATTGAGGAACACATCTTGTGCTCTTTTCAATTTTGCCCCGAAGGACTGTTCTGTAATTTTCATTGTTCAAAGATTTAAATGAAACATGATTTCTTGCAGAACGCTAATAATTAAAAACGAGTACACATTTAGGTGGCATTTTAAAGTTTTTTAACACTGCTTTTGAACGAAGTGTAGCAAATTGGTGGTGAATGAATTTTTTCTATTTGTCTATTAACAAGTGCGAGGAACAAATTTTGATAAAAAAAAGGCAGTAGCTACATAAATTTGAAAAGATTAAAAGCGAAGTGAAGAAACTGATTTTGTATTTTGAGTTCTAGCAAATTTATTTTTGCGTGTCTTAGAAATACTTTTGCTTGTGTTGGAACTATTCTTGCTTGTGTGAGAACTATTCTTGCTTACCTGAGAAATATTCTTGCTTGTGCGCGTTTTATTCTTGCTTACCTGCAAAATTTTCTTGCCTGAGTGAGAAATATTCTTGCTTACCTGCAAACGAATTTTGCTTGTGTGCGTTTTATTCTTGCTTACCTGCAAATTATTCTTACATGCGTTTAATGTGTTTTTGACTACTGTATATTTATTTTCGAGTAGTTGTATTCAAAGCCAGAATTTCGGGAAAAGAGCTTAACTTTGCCGAAAAAATTTTTATGAAAACAGTGTTTGTGCGTTTTGGTTTTTTATTGCTCCTGTTAAATTCGTGTGTTAAGGAAAAATCAATTCCATTTGTGAATACGGTTTTGGTGAAAACAGATTTGAGCTTACCAACAAGTTGAGATGTGTTGGATTTTGATTTTATAGACAATCAACTAATTTGTGCCGTAAATGAAGTGTTTTTATTGAAGATTTTTTATTCTGCTAATTCGGGTAGTTCTTGGGATAGCATCATTCCGCCAGATGTGGGCGATATAGAAAATAAAGACATAAAACAGATTTTAATATTCAATGAAAACTGCTTTGCACTTGTTTGTGGTGACTATCTATACCGAACTTTCGACAGAGGAGATAGTTGGGAAAAATTTGCTGAATTTTCACTTGAAACACCCGTTTGTTATGCAACAAAAACATCTTTAAATCGCTTATTCATTTTTGAATACAATGGCTCTTTTTCTATTCCAAATAAGCTATTTTCAGCGAATTACTTTTCTTCTGAAAAATTTGTTGCAAATACGTTTTCGGCCAATGCAACTGGGTTTTTGAAGTTTGGAACGAATGAAGATGTTGTTAGCTTTTGCGACGACCAAAATAAAATTCACAGCTACAATATTCTAACAGAAGAATTTAACACCATTGAAACGGGTTTAAATCAGTTTCAAAAAATTAAGGATGTTGTTAAATACGACAACCTGAACAAAGTTTTTTTAGTTGCCACAGAAAATGGTCTGCTTATTTCAATTGCAGAAACGAGTTCCAGTTTAGAATATTTTTTTCACGAAGAAACGTATTTTTCTATTCGCCAAGTGGGAAACTTTATAGTAGCGGCAGGCAACAAAACAATTAGTTCAAATTATGGCGGAAAGTGGAGTGAAGTTGTTAACTCAAATGCCACAAAATTAACGCAACAATTCTTTACTCTGGAAGAAAAAACAGCCAACACTTTCTATATTTCTGGAGAAAACGGTTTGTTTTATGAATGTAAAATTCACATATAATGAAATTGATTCTATTTATAATGCTACTTTGTTTGGCAGTAGCGCAAACAAGTTTTTCTCAAAATTACAAAGTGGATGTTGAAATTGGTTTAAATGCTTCGTACCAAAGCTATGAGCGAAATACGTTCACAAACGGAGCGGGTTATTACAGTAGTTTGTCGCCAAATGATAACGGATTTGTGAATGGAATGAATTTTCAATTTTCGCGAACGAAGATTAAAAACATCAACCTTGTGCCCAATTTGGCAATTTATTTTCCTATTAAAAAAACGGCTATTTATTCTTTTGGAATAAAAACATCTATGGGTTTAGGGTATTCTTTTTTAAACAAAACAGAATACGACGATTTAATATATATCGACTTCAAGGATGTGGACACGCTTAAAATAAATAAAATTTCTACTGAAATAGGACTTGGTTTGTATCTTAAATATGATTTAGCAAAAATTTTTATTTCAGAATGCGATTTGCTTGTAAGTGTGGGCTATTACAGATCAAGTAATATCGTTAAATATTTCCATCCTAGAGTTTCAATTGGTCTAGTTTTAAATGATTTTAGTTGTCAATTGTATACCAACTTGTATAAGTTAAGAACGAATTACGACCTAGTTGATGGAACCAAAGTTCAGGCAGCTCTTTATTCAGATGTTTTTGGTGTAAGTTTGGGCTATTATTTGAAAAACAATTAATTTTCTCTGAAATGCTGCCTATTTGAACGAAACTGTATGCCTTCGTTTCTTGAATTCATAACACGTTAATGAGCGTAACTACAATTAGTAGAAGAAGTAATAATGCAAACAAAAGTAAAAAGAGAGAAGACACAAGGTCTTTTCCGGCTTCTGCGTAACTTTTTTCATAGTGTTTGAAGAGTATAGCGCGCATTTTGGTTTTGTTCCGGTATTTAAGTAGCAGATAAAACCACCCGAAGAGTGCAAAAAGTGGACGAAGTAAGTGTTCCATTGGTTAGATGATGAGAATAGTTGTTTTTAATTTAAATTTTTCAATTTTCACTTATATTTTCTCATAGCACCCCACATCCGGAACCGCTTGCCGAACGGTGTTAATTAGATCGCTAATTAAGGTGGTAAACGTTCCATTTCCGTTGTTCGATAAACTGGAACTGCCAGAGGTGAAGCTGAATTTCTTTTCGCCCACGTTTTCAAATAGCGGATCGGTGTTGAAACAAGCCGTAAAGTTTGGAGCAGTAATGGATGATTTGCGAATGACTGAATTTCTGAATTGTACGTCAATGGTTACGCCTCCAGCTTCAATTTTATCGAGCACATATTGATCTTCGGCTGTTGCTCCCCAAATGACGCAATTGTTGAAATTTCCTGTCAAGTCTGAAACAGTTGTGGTTCCGTTTGAAGCGGTAAAATAATTGCGTAAACCAACTGCTGGCGACTGACCTTCTCCTTCTCCGTAGCCCAAGAAATCACACTGATTGAAAGTGAAATCTGCGCCTTGCAAAACAATTAGCGCATGCACTCCCGAGCTGTGAATTAGCACGTTTTCTCCAAAAACTTTTGCTCTGTTGTAAATGAGCATACCGTAACTTGCACAGTTCGAAATTTCGGTGTTGGTAATTGTTACCGTGTTGGATGGAAATGATTCGTTTCGTGCGTCTATGTGAATTCCGGCTGTTGCATTTTTAATTACCGCGTTGTCTATTATAGATGGGCGGGCTTCTTGAAAATAGATGCCATAGAATTGTCCGGCAACATCGTCGTAGAAAGATTCCAAACGATCTCCCTGGAAGGTAACTTTGTTCGTCAAATCGCCGTCAATATTGAGGGTTCCCTTGTAATTCCACAAGATCGAGTTTTTGTGCAAATAAACGTTTGTTCCGCCAATAATATTTAGTGTTTCTGCTGAATCTACGAATGCAGCGCCATAAATAACGTGCGGTTTATCGTTTGGCCAAGTGCCAGAGTTTAGATCAAAAATATTTGCTTGAGTGTTCGAAAAATGGTAATACATGTCTTGTCCCCAAACGGCAAGTCGCACATACTGATCTTTTCCATTTGTTCGAAATCGAATAGAATCTTCAATAATTAGTGGTAGGTTTTGTCCGTTTATATCTAGCGTAACTTCCACGAAGCAAAAGAGGGAATCGTCTTCTGGAATAGTTATTTCTTCGAAAGAGGTTCCAATTAAACCATCTAAATTAATGCGGAATGGCGAGTTGTTTCCGCCCATAAGCTGCACTTCTTCAATGTTTATTTGTTTGTTCGAATTGTTGTAGATTTTAAATTGTTGGGTTGTGCTTCCAATTGTGGTGAAAACGGTGTCGAATACAAGTGTGTCTACTGAGAACTCTAGATTTCCGTTAGAGAACAAATTTTTCTTTTTGCACGAAGTGAAGGTAGATGCTGTGAATACGAGGCAAATTGTGACAATTGCAATTAGAAACCGATTATTTTTACTTGAAATCATAGTACAAATTAACGAAAGAAATCGTGTTTTATTTTTAGTTTGGAATTAAAATTTGGAAATCGTTAGTGAAAATGTGTTTTTGTCTGAATGAGCTACTACTTTATTTGTTTTTCGGCGGTCATTGCGGGTATGGTTTTGTGTTTGCTTTCAGGAATTGACTTCGCAAACTTACTTGTAAGACAATTGGCTAAGAACATCAATTTTTCTAAAAAGTCTTTCAATTTGCAACTTGCCAACTGTAGTTCATGAAATAAATCAACTATTTCACGCTAAAATTTCAGGAGATAGTATTTGTTAATTAAAAACTTTCATTAACTTTGCACTTCGAATTTCGGTATATTAACAGAAAAAGTACAAAACACAAGATATGAGAGCAGGAATCCATCCAGAAGATTACAGATTAGTAGTTTTTAAAGACATGACAAATGAGTATTCATTTTTATGCCATTCTTCAGCTAACACAGCAGAAACAATTAAGTGGGAAGATGGAAACGAGTATCCATTAATAAAATTAGATATCTCGCACAAGTCACACCCATTCTTTACTGGAGTTGTTCAGTTTGTGGATACAGCAGGTCGTATCGATAAATTCAACAACCGTTACGGTAAATTCAAAAAATAATTTCAACCCCGCATTAGTGGGGTTTTTTGTTGAAAAAAGTTTTCAGACCTTCGTTATTTACAGCGAAGGTCTTTCTATTTTTGTGCTGCGAAATTTATGTATCAATGACCCTTCGAATAATACTTCTCTTTTGCCTGCTAAATTTTGGTTCTGCCTTTGCAGGGAAAATAGACAATGCTTTTTCTGCACTACAACAATTCAATTACTTTGAAGCAAAAAAGCTGTTCACAGAAGCAATTAAGAAATCTCCTTCTGCAGCTAATTATGGTCTTGCCTTAATTTATTCCAGAACAGACAACCCATTCCACAACCTAGATTCCGCATTCTCAACCATTCAGAAATCGGAGGCTGCTTACAGCGCTACAAAAGAAAAAACGAAAACAAAACTCAAAAAATACAACTTCGATTATTACGCAATTGCAAGTTTACGAAGCGTTATTTCGAAGGAATTCTTCCTCATAGAACAAAAATATTTAAGTGAAGCAGGTTTAGATAAATTTCAGCAAAACCATCCGTGGGCCCAAGAACGTTTTCGTGCAATTCAACTACGTGATTCAATTGCATTGTCAACTGCTGAAAAAAAATACACTTCGATTGCTTATGATGAGTTTCTGAAGAAATACCCTGATTCAGAATTAAAAAACGAAGCTCAAACTAATTTCTACCGCATTCAATACCAAGAGCAAACAAAGGCAAATACGCTCAATTCATTTGTGACTTTTGTGAAAGTTTACACCTCAAATCCGTTCGTTTCAGATGCGGAAGACCAAATTTTTAAATTAACAACACTTGGCAATAAGAGCAAAGATTTTGAAACTTTTATTCAGAAATATCCAACAAACCACAACGTAAATAACGCATGGCGAAAGTTGTATCAGAGTTATATGTCAGATTTTTCAGTTGAACGAATTCAGCAGTTTAAAGTAGATTTCCCGAATTATCCCTTCATGGAAGAACTTTCCAAAGAGTCGGAACTTTCTCTATCTGTTCTTCTTCCATACAAAGCAAATAGTTTGTTCGGATACATGAACACAGAAGGAACACCAGTAATTGAAGCACAATATGCAACTGTAGGTTTTTTTAAAGATGGACTTGCTTGGGTAGAAAAAAATAACAAATACGGCTACATCAACAAATCAAATGAGTTACTTATTTCGTTTCAATTTGAAAGTGCAAACGATTTCGAGAAGGGAAGAGCAGTAGTTGAAATTGGTGGAAAGTTTGCCTGCATTGATCGTTCTGGTTCCTACATTTTGAAACCAGAATACGACGATATAGGTCAAATTTCTGAAGGAATGATGTATGTGCAAAAAGACACACTCTTTGCTTATTACGACGAGATGGGTTTTCAACGCATTCCTTTCCGATTTAAGGAAGCATTTTCGTTTTCAAACGGAATGGCAAAAGTGAATTTCCAAGATTTAGAAGGAATGATAGATTCTTACGGTTCATTTATAATTAAACCTCAATACGAAGTAATTTCTTCTTTCTCAGATTCATTGCTCTTAATTGAAGACGGCGATTTCATTAAATTCATCAATAAAAAAGGCGAAATAGTTCCAAATTTAGCATTCGATGACGTAGGGAAATTAGTAAATAACCGCGCTTATGTTGAATACGATGGCGAATTTGGTTACTTAGATGGTGAAGGTAAATTGCTTATTCCACTCATGTATGAAACGTATACTAATTCAAAAGTAAAAGCAGAATTTATTGGAAATTATGCCAAAGTAATGAAAGCCGCAAAGTTTGGTATCATAGATAAAAATGGGAAAGTAATTATTCCACTCGTTTACTCGTCTTTGGGTATGCCCGGAACCCTAATCTCTTTTCAAAAAGGCCAAAAATGGGGCTTCATTGATTTAACGAACAAAGTTGTGATTCCGCCAACGTATGAGTTCACAGAAACCTTCACAGATGGCTTGGGTTATTCGCAATACCTCACTCTTTTTGGAGCCGTAAATGCAAAAAATGAATTAATCATTCCAATGAATCATACCTCAATTTCTAAGTTAGATAAATCACATTACTTAGTAATTTTAGGAGCTAAAAACGGAATCTATAATTCAAAAGGTCAATTAGTTGTTCCGGTAGAATATGCGCAAATTCGAAAAGCAATACCCGGATTTTATATTCTTCAAAAAGGACTAGAGTTACATTATTTCTCTATCGAAAAAGATGAAATCATACAACCAAAACTTTGAAGAAAAGTATGAATTACACCAGCTTATAATTAAGAAGAGAACTCAACTCGATTGTAGTTGTTTAGAACATGGATAATTGAAAGTTGAAGAAGGTAAAATTGAAAAGGGAAGAGTTCCGAAATAGCGGAATGAAGAAAGCGCAAAGGTTTTAAACCCTTTTTGCACTTGAAGGAAAATTGAAAAAAAATGAAAACAAGAATTTAAAAAAAACAATATGAGCACTCGAAATTGGAAAACAATAAAAGCCTACAAAGACATTAAGTTTGAATTCTTTGAAGGAATTGCTAAAATCACAATCAACCGCCCTGAGGTTTACAATGCTTTTCGTCCGGAAACGAATTTCGAAATTCTTGAAGCACTCGAAACTACACGTGAAATGCAAGACGTGGGTGTAGTTGTTTTAACAGGTCAGGGCGATAAAGCATTTTGTTCTGGTGGCGATCAAAACGTGAAAGGAGTTGGAGGTTATATTTCTGAAAATGGCGTTCCACGTTTAAACGTTTTAGATGTTCACAAAGCAATTCGCTCTTTGCCTAAACCAGTTATTGCAATGGTGAATGGTTATGCAATTGGTGGCGGACATGTTTTGCATGTAGTGTGCGATTTAACGATTGCTTCAGATAACGCCAAGTTCGGTCAAACGGGTCCCAAAGTAGGAAGTTTTGATGCGGGTTTTGGATCTTCGTTCCTGGCAAGTCATGTTGGACAAAAGAAAGCCCGCGAAATTTGGTTCCTCTGCAACCAATACACAGCAGATGAAGCTGAAAAAATGGGAATGGTAAACAAAGTTGTGCCATTAAGTGAGCTTGAAAACACAACCGTAGATTGGTGTAAAACAATTATGAAACGTTCGCCTTTGGCTGTTCGAATGATTAAACGTGGTTTAAATGCTGAACTAGACGGTCAAAGAGGTTTAATGGAATTTGCCGGCGACGCAACCCTAATGTATTACATGATGGAAGAAGCGCAAGAAGGAAAGCGCGCTTTCTTAGAAAAACGCGAACCAAATTTCCAACAATTTCCTAAGTTCCCATGATATTCTTGCTTTCAATAGTTAAAGCTGCCACAGATCGTTTTGAAGCCATTTTTGGAATGTCACTTTCCGAAGGAAAACAGTGGTTGCTGCGTTCTGTTACCAGTTTCTTTTTTGCAATATTAGTTCTTGTAATTGGTTGGTGGATAGCTAAATGGGCAGGAAAAGCAGTTCGTAAAATTTTAATCAGAAGTAATACAGACCAAGGTTTGGTTACTTTTTTGTCTAGTTTAGTAACAAGCATACTAAAAATTTTAATAATTGTTACGGCCATAAATCAAATGGGAGTTCAGATGACTTCCTTCATCACAATTTTAGGTGCAGCTGGCTTAGCAATTGGTATGGCGTTTAGCGGAACACTTTCAAATTTTGCTGGCGGAGTAATGATTTTGTTGTTCAAACCATTCAAGGTGGGCGACACAATTTCGGCTCAATTACAACTAGGAAAGGTAACTGAAATACAAATTTTCTATACCTACATTTTTACGCCCGATAATAAAGTTGTTGTTATTCCAAACGGTCCGCTAGCGAACAATACTTTAGTAAATTTCACCAAGGAAGGAAAACGACGCGTAGATTGGTTGTTTCACTTAGAACACGGACAGAATTATCCAAAAATGCACGCCTTACTTATAGCGTACATGGAAAAAGACCAGCGCATTTTCGACGATCCAAAGCCATTTGTTGCCATCAATGAAATTACACAAGAATCTATCCATGTAATCGTTCGTGCGTGGTGCGAAACAGACGATTTTTGGCCGGTTTTCTTTGCCTTAAATGAAACAATTGTAAAAGATTTCGATGAACAAGGTATTCTCTTAGCAAAAAAATAATGCATCCACTTCAAGAACATATTATAATAAAAACCTACAACAGTTGGAACAAGTTTGGCGATTTGCTGGAAATGAGTTTCAAAGTAATTGCCAAAGGTGAAGTGGAATATTCACTCCAAATTTCTGAAAAACATTTGGCAACTCCAGTTGCTGCTCATGGTGGTTGCGTTGCCGCATTAATGGACGCAACACTTGGTGTTGCTGCCCTCACGAGCGTATGCGAGGAAATGAAAGTTGTTTCAACAGTAAACATGAACATGAATTTCCTACTTCCAGCATTAGTTGGCGACACCTTAATTGGAAAAGGAAAAGTAGTGAAAGCTGGAAAACGAATTTTGTTCGTTGAAGCGCAAATTTTCAATCTAAAAGAAGACTTAATTGCCTTTGGAAGCGCAACAATGAATGCGTATCCCGTTGATAAATTAATGGATTAATTAGAAACAAATGTCGCAATATCATTTTTATCTTTTAACTATTTATTCAAGCTATTTTTTGTTGTTTCTGCTTTGTGCAGTAATTCTTCGCAGCATAATTTTACCTGATCAAAACGAAGATAAACCGTTTCAATATGCAAAAATAAAAGACGAAGATTTTGTTCGTCAAACTACCATTTATTTAGAAGAAAAAAATGGTGCTAAATATCCTAAAATGTATGAATTTATAGAGAAATACTTTCAAGACAAACAGCTATCAACTGGCGAGTTAAGTAGGTTGGAAGAGTTTATAACACACATGTATTTCAATAGTTTTAAACAAAAATGGGCTTCATTTCGACAGTCTAATTTTCTGATTAAAATTTATTTTTTCGCTACTTTAATCGTTTCTATTTTTCATTTCAATGCGGTCTTTTTTGCAAACCATGTTCCAGTTAGTTCTTTGCAAGTAGATTGGTCACTTTTCATTCCTTTGAATACCATCGGATTGATCGTTTCTTATGTTTTATTCATAGGTTATTTAACCTTCAGCTCAATGCTATTAATGGTTTTTTCCTCTATTTTCGGAAATAAAAAAGGAGCTTTAGTTCGAACATATATTACGCTCGATGAATTGGTGAAATGCATGAAACCAGGTGGGCGAAAAACTCCAGTAAATATGTCTAGTTTCAGAAATTTCATTGGAATAAATAGAAGGTTGTGATTATTTTTATAAATCAATAAATAGCTTCACTTCAAATTCAGAAAACTGGTAAATTGTATTCAATACCTTTTGATTCAAAAGCGTTGAATTGAGAAACAACACGTTTTTTGAATCAGTTTTCATTGTTGGACTAAAAATTTCTTTTCCAAATATTCCTTCTTTAAACTTTTCTGCCTCGTGCGAAAACCAGTGAAAAGGAATGTTTTTGCGCAGTAATATTTTAGCCGTAATTCTGCCTTTTTGACCTGTCCCATTTAAGAAAATAGTTTCGTTCTTCCAATCTAGTTGAAGAAATCGTTTGATCTTTAATTCAAAAAAAGCGATTTGCTGG
>JANNWW010000007.1:0-25945 GCA_031409255.1 Crocinitomicaceae bacterium | reverse complement strand
GGATCAAAACGTTCCAAATCCATTCGCAGAACAAACAGTAATCAATTTCTCGATTCCTGAAACAGTGAAAAAAGCACAAATTCATTTCTACAACCAAGAAGGCAGAATTATCCAAACGGTTGATGTTCTTGAAAGAGGTTTGGGAAGCGTTACAGTTTTCGGAGCCGATTTAAGTTCTGGTGTTTACACTTACACGTTAGTTGCCGACGGACAAATTGTTGCAACAAAGAAAATGATGAAACTATAAAACAAACAAACAAATAATTTAGAATCCCCTTCGAGTAATCGGAGGGGATTTTTGAGTATTACACCATTTTCACTTTGAAATAAACAGGTAAAATTCTCGGTATTTGGAATCGAGTAATCGTAATACAATTCAAAGAAAAAACCCCCAGTTTTCACTGAGGGTTCACAAACAAAAAATCTATTATTGTACCACTACATTTTGGTCTTTCGGGTGTTTAATCTTGTAACTAAACGTTACTTTCTTCGCTTCTTTGGCTTTTAAATCCACTTTCCACTTCAATTTTCCACTTGTTACTTCGTAATCTGCTTTGTCCCAATCGATTGGTTCTATAACGATATCACCGTTAGAAGTTACAGGAAATTGATCTTCAATAATTAATTCTATTGATTTATCTTTCAGGTTTTTCATTGAAATTTCGAATGAATATGAACGTTCCTTATCATTTCCAATGATTTTTTCCTTGTATTCTTTTTTCAATAAAATTCGTTTCACAATAATATTTGGGTCTTTTCCTAAACTTAATTTCAAGGTGTCTTCCATTTGAGAAGGATCAATGTAGGTTTCACCCATATAGGTTCCGTCGAAGAAAATATTTGCTGTTGCTGGAACCAATTGTAATTCGTCGAGTTTTAAGATTTCAGCTACTAAGAACACACTTGGGTCTACTTTCGGAACGGAATAATAACGGTAATTTGCATTCAAATCGATGTTTCGAACCAAAACTAAGTGTGATTCTCCATCTGCTTCAATTGTATAAGGTAAATCTATTTTGTATTCAACAGAAATTACCCGGTCAACAAGTGTTGTGAAAGAAGCTGCTGTTTCTGCTTGATTTAAAGTTACTTCTTCCAGTTTTGAACTTTCATAATCTGAAGATTCTTTTGCTGCTGGAGCAACACCGTAAGCATTTGTGCGACCGTAATTTATATTTTTATCGTAGCCATAATTTACGGCTCTATAAAAATCTACATACCACGGGTGTAATTCTGGTTTGGTTTTGTTTTGATACGGATCATTTGTTGAAAGTGTTAATGCAACATTGTCCCAAATTTCTCCTGAACTCTGTGTAATATTTGCTTTGTAAGTTAAATTCACTTTTCCTGTTAAAATATCGGCGCGTAAATCATAAGTTGGCACCCAAGAGGCATTCGCAACCAAATAAGAAACGCTCAATTTTCCAGCAACTGTTTCTTTTGATTGAACTGTAACAACAATGCGGTGAATAGGTCCTTTTGGTTCATCTGGATTAGTAGAAGATTGAAAGTTTACCAAATCAGTCATACGTTGGTTCATACGATTCATGCGCGCGTCTCTTTCTTTTTTCTTTTTGTTCAAAACTTGTAATTTCTTATTGATTTCATTCATTTTAACTTGGTAGAAATCCATTGCAGCCTTCAATAGTTGAATTGAATCATTTACTTTTCCAACTCCACGAATTGCTCCGTTGTTTGCTAAAATACTTTTTGAGTTATTGAGAATATTGATTTCGTCTGTCAATTCTGTAATTTCATATTGCAAATTGTCGATAGAATCTTGCAATAAACTAATGTCTTTCCTTATTTTTAATGGTAAA
Source organism: Crocinitomicaceae bacterium (assembly GCA_031409255.1). Classification (GTDB taxonomy): domain Bacteria; phylum Bacteroidota; class Bacteroidia; order Flavobacteriales_D; family Crocinitomicaceae; genus Fluviicola. The sequence continues at coordinate 24,125 of JANNWW010000007.1, read as the reverse complement.
CCTTCCAACTTAACTTCTTTTGGTTCTGGGTAGAAAATACCGTATTTTGAATCGATAATAACCACATTTCCAAATGCTTTCACTTGTAAACTTCTCGCATCTATGTTCGGAGAAACACCTTCCAAGATTAACTCTGTAATACCAGTTTTCACATTAAAACTCGCTTTACGCGTAACTTGTGCACCTGATGTGTAAATGGTTACTTCTGAAATTGTTGATTTGATTGGTTCTTTTTCAATTGCCCACAAGTTGATTGTTGAAATCAATGCAAGTACAAATACTGTTAATTTATTCATGATTCTATATTTTGAAGTTTAATACCTTTTGAAGTTGAAATGGTTCAATTTTTTGAAAAAAATCCCGACTTTCGATCGGGATTTCCTCTATATCAGCACTATATCAATGTTTTAATCTCTGAGATTATTTTTTCGGCTAATTCATTTGCTGCTTGTGCGTCTTTGCTTTCGGTATACACGCGAATAATTGGTTCGGTGTTACTTTTTCTGAGATGAACCCATTCTTTTCCGATGTAAATTTTAACACCATCTGTTGTATCTACTTCTTCGTGAGAATAATTAGCAGCCATTTTTATTAAAATTCCATCTACATCAATTCCGGGCGAAAGATCAATTTTCTTTTTTGCCATTTCGTAATTTGGATACGAAGCACGCAAAGTTGTCATAGACAGATTTTTCTTAGCTAAATGTGACAAAAACAAGGCTATTCCAACTAAAGAATCGCGTCCGTAGTGTAAATCTGGGTAAATAATCCCACCATTTCCTTCACCTCCAATTACAGCATTCACAGCTTTCATCTTTTCAACTACATTCACTTCACCTACTGCAGAAGCGTAATAAGTTTCTCCAATGGCTTCAGTTATGTCGCGCAATGCACGTGTAGAACTAAGATTAGAAACCGTTGCCCCTTTTCTAAGCGATAAAATATATTCAGCAATTGCAACAAGTGTATATTCTTCGCCAAACATGCTTCCATCTTCGTTCACCAAAGCCAAGCGATCAACGTCTGGATCAACTGTAATTCCTAAATGGGCACCTTCACTTTTTACACGTGCAGAAAGTTCGGTTAAATGTTCCGCTAGTGGTTCAGGATTGTGAGGGAAATGCCCTGTTGGGTCGCAATACATTTCAATCACATTTTCAACGCCTAATTCTTTGAGTAAATTTGGAACCGAAATTCCACCCGTAGAATTTACTGCATCAACAACAATTTTAAAATTTGCATTTTTGATAGCAACAAGGTCTACATCTGCGAGTTCTATTATAGATTGAATATGTCTTTCAATTGCTTGCTCATCTGTGCTCACTTTTCCTAAATCATCTACTTCAGCGAAATCGAAAACACCTTTATCTGCAATAGCCATTAAGTTTTCTCCGTCTTTTCCAGAAATGAATTCTCCTTTTGAATTCAATAATTTTAAGGCGTTCCATTGTTTTGGATTGTGCGATGCAGTGAGAATAATTCCACCGTCTGCTTTGTGATGCGTAACTGTTACTTCAACAGTTGGTGTGGTCGATAAACCTAAGTCAATTACATTTATTCCTAAACCAACAATTGTTTGAGTAACTAAAGTGGAAATCATTTCACCAGACAAGCGTGCATCTCTACCAATTACAACTGTTAATTTTTTATTCGGATTTTGATTTTGCAGCCACGTTCCGTATGCAGCAGCAAATTGAATTGCATCAATAGGAGTGAGGGCTTCGCTTGGTTTCCCACCAATTGTTCCACGGATTCCCGAAATAGATTTTATCAATGTCATGCGGTAACTATTTTAAAATAAATATCTTAGAAAGAATTCTTCTGTAAATCAATCATTTTTAAAACGGTAACAGCTGCTTCAATTCCTTTGTTGCCGTGTTTTCCACCAGCTCTATCTATTGATTGTTGTTCCGTGTTGTCTGTTAATAAGCAAAACGAAACTGGAAGATTGTATTTGAGCATTACCTCCATGATTCCGTTGGTTGTGCCAGAGCAAACGAAATCGAAATGACGTGTTTCACCTTGAATTACAACACCTATTGTAATAATTCCATGAACTTGTTTGCTTTCTGCAAGTAATTGAGCTGCCAAAGGCAATTCAAAAGCTCCGGGAACATGTTGAATTAGAATATTTTCCTCTACCACACCGTTTTCGATTAATGTAGCATGAGCACCTTCGAATAATTTATTCGTTATATGGTCGTTCCATTCAGAAACAACAATGCCGATTTTAAAATCGGCACCGTTTGGAAGAGTATGTTTATCGTAAGACGATAAGTTTTTTAAGCTTGTAGCCACGTGTTATTCAGTTTTATTTGTAACGCGAGCGATGTATTTTTCAATCGATTTTTGCTGAGAAAAATTCGAGTAATTGTCGCGAATGCGTTCGTATAATTCAGCTGCTTTCTCTAAGTCTTTCAATTCTTCAGCACACAAACCTGCTTTGAATAAATACATTGGAGTGGTCATTTCATTGTCGTCTTCATCTGCAGCATCAACATACAAATCTAAGGCGTCTGTGTAATTCCCCATTTCTGATTGGCAATCGCCTTTCATACCAAGAATTAATGCCGGGCCGTATGTGTCGTCTAAATCTGTGTCGTTTAATAAATCAGAAGCTTTTTTGAAAGATCCTTTTTTCATATACAAACTAGCCAATTTGAATTTTGCTGGTTCAATATTTTCAGCACCATCAAATTTTCGGATGTTAGCTTCTAAAGCTGTAATTGCTGCATCTGTAGAATCTTTTTCTGCAAGGTTGAAACCTTCGTAATATGCTTCAGCTGCTTTTTCGTTTTTAGGTCCGTAAATAAACTGACGGTATGCGATGTAGCCAAGAATTAAAACAACCAATCCACCTACTGCATAAGTTATAGTGCGAACTTGTTTGTTGTCTTTAAATTGTTGTTTTAAATTTGATAAATTAAATTCGTTTGCCATGTTGTATATATATTAAGCGTTTCAAAAATAAACTTTTTTTTCAAGTAGCGTTAATGTAACACTCATTTTAATATCAACAGTTCATTTTTATAGTTTATTCTGACTTTGTTATTTTGTGTTTGTTGAAATTTTAAAATTCTGATTTGGAGCTAAGTTAAAATTAAATCAATTATATTTGCAACGCTTTTGGTATCCCCTGAAAAGGATCGAAAAGGGAATTTGGTGAAACCCCAAAACTGTATCTGCAGCTGTAATCATTGAAAACGTTGCCTCAATTATGTCACTGTTCGCTTGCGAATGGGAAGGCGAGGCAAACGGATGAGAGTCAGAATACCTGCCCAAAGCAATTGAATGAAGACTTCAGATAAAAGTCAGATTCACTTTTGTGCAGCAAATTCTAGACGCGTTTGCACCAAAGTTTCTCTTTCCTGATTTTTCATTTGCTTTTATTTATTAATTTTTAAAAACAAACGCAATGAAAAAAATCGTACTTGCAATCGGATTAGTAGTTTCCGTAACAAAAACAACTGCTCAAACAATTACTTTCGAAGATTTAAATCTTACTCCCAATTCTGGATGGAATGGTTCAGATTTAACGGGATTTTTCACTTCAAATTCACAAATTTTCACCAATGTGTATTATCCTGATTTTGGAGGCTATTGGGGTAACGGATGGGGATATTCTAACAAAACAGATATCACAACTGCAGGTTATATAAATGAATTGAGCTCTTTTGCTGGTTCAGGTTCAAATAGTGCTAATTATGCAATATGTTATAGTTCGGCTTACCTAGATTTTGGTGTTGAACGAATTGTAACAAGTGCAGATTTCACAAACAACACTTTCGCAGGAATCTCTATGCGTGATGGTGATGCATACGGCAAACAATTTGGTAGCGTAAATGGCGCCAATGGTCTACCTGATGGAACAAATGGAGAAGATTTCTTTCGTTTGAACATCATTGGTCGCGATGCAGATTCACTTGTAACGGATACAATTGTTTTTTATCTTGCTGATTTCCGTTTTGCAGATAACGCCTTGGATTATATTCAAAATACTTGGCAAAATGTAAATTTATCATCATTAGGAGAAATTCGCTACTTATCTTTCGAATTAGAATCTTCAGATGTTAGCGGGGGTTATTTGAATACACCAGCTTACTTTGCAATGGACAATTTAAATTTAAGTTCGGCTGGTATTGTTAAAAAGGAATTGACTGTTTCAGTTTACCCAAATCCGTCCACAGATTTTATTTCACTCGGAAATCAAACGGGTGTGGTTCGCATTCTTTCTTTAGATGGAAAACTACAACTAGAAAAAGTAATTTCTACAAACGAACAAATCAGTACTTCTGAATTAAATTCTGGAACATATTTATTGGAGTTGCAATCAAATGAAGGAACTGGAAGAGTTGCTTTTGTGAAAATCTAATAAACTGAAACGTTTCGTTTTACTCATTTTTTTAGGCCTGTCGATTGAGAGTCTAGCTCAGTCGACAGTACCTGAATTACCAGAAATTACCATTTATTCTTCCAAACCTGAACTCGAAAACGCATCTTACATTAGTGTAAATAAAAAAAGAATTGAGCGCAAATTAGCAAGCGATGTTGGACAATTACTTGCTGTTTTACCCGGTATTCAAGTGCGGAATTATGGAGATATTGGTGGATTAAAAACCGTTCAATTCAGAAGTTTAGGAGCTGGGCACACAGCAGTTGTGTATGATCAACTTGGTTTATCGAACGCTTTGTCTGGTCAAATTGACTTCGGAAGCATACCAGCAACTTTCACAGAAAATATTGAACTTGTTTATGCAGGCGGAACCAGTTTGGCACTACCCGTTTCATCAAAAATGGCTGGAACTGCTTTGTTGATCTCAAGTAAACATCAGTTTTTTTCCACTGAAAACAAAAACTACCTCGGAATTGGTTTACTAGGCGGAAATTTTGGTTTACTTGAACCTTCCATTATTGCCCAACGACAGAATGAAAAGTTAGCACTTGTTGCAAGTTTTCGACTTAGAACATTCAATGGAACATATCCTTTTTCTTATCAAAATGGTTCAACCACTGTTAACGAAAAGCGACAAAATGCTCAATTACTTGACTATTCAGGAACTTTATCTGCTCAATTTAAACTGGGGGAGAAGCACAAAATTCAATTATATGGTTTAAGTAATTATTCCGATAAAGGTTTGCCTGGTTCGATCGTTTTTTATTCGAATTCAAACAAACAATATTTAGAAATAAACACCTTTCTAGCTGCTTTACGCCATAGTTTTACTGGAAAAAAATGGTCATCTTTCAGTCAAGTAAACTTTCAAAATGAACAATTACGCTACCTCGATTCTAACTATTTGAACGCTTTAGGCTATTTGAAAAGTAACTTTTATGCGAAAACTGCTTCTGCTGAAAGTCAGTGGAAACGTAAATTCAGTATAAAAACTTTAGAAACAACTTTTCTTCTAGGTTCTTCAAGTATAGTTGAACAATTGGAATCTGAAAATTTATCTGGTTCGCCACTTCGTATAAATCAACAAAACATAGTTGCTTTATCGGTTAAAAAATGGGGAGATTGGAACATTCAATTAATTAACCAAAATGTACTTGTCGAAAATGCAACAAGCACACAATTTTTTCCGTCTTTCGATTGGACAAATAAGTGGAAAGATAAATGGATTTTAGGAGCAACTGCACGATTCACACAGCGCCTGCCTTCGTTCTCAGAATTATATTACCAACAAATTGGAAATGAAGACTTGAAACCTGAAAAAGCACGTTTAGTTTCGCTTCGCGCAGGAATGATTTTGAAAAACAAACAAATCTTTTCTCAAACGCTTCTTCAAGGATTTTATACTGAGGTAAACGACAAAATTTTAGCTGTTCCGACTAAGAATTTATTCGTTTGGAGTATTCGAAACATTGCAAAAACACAAAGTGTAGGAGTAGAAGTGAGTCAGAACTTGCGTTTTCAATTCTCTAAAAGTGCCTTACTTTTAAACGCAGCATATACCTATGCTTATTCTGTCGATATTTCGGATAAATCCAGTGAATTATATAAAAGTTTGCTTTCTTATTCGCCACTTCATTCCTATTCACTTGAGTTGAGCTATGAAACCAAGCGTTTAAACATTTTTGTAGCAAATAATTATCAAGGTTGGCGTTATTCATTAGCTGAAAATAGTTACGCAAATTTCCTTCCCGGTTTTCATGTGTTTAACGCTGGTGCAGGCTATTGTTTCGATTTAAAAAAGTCGAATCTGCGTTTACAGGTCACAGCGAATAATTTATTCAACATGAATTACCAATTTATTCGTTACTTTCCCCTGATGGGAAGGTGTTTTCAAGCGAAACTTATTTTTGAACTCCAAAACAATAAAACATGAAGTTATTCTACTATTTATTGAGTGCACTGCTGCTTTTGGGAGCCTGTAAGAAAAAACCTACGGAACCAGTCACAACAACTCAGACCTTAAATTTAAGTAATGGAATACTGGTTTTAAATGAAGGATTATTTCAACAAAATAACTCGAATTTATCGTGGATAGATTTGAGCAGCGGAGCTGTAAATAATTCGTTTTTCGAACAAAAAACAACTCGTGCCTTGGGCGACACTGGCAACGATTTAAAACGCTACGGATCTAAGATTTATGTTGTTGTAAATGTTTCGTCAACTATTGAAGTATTTGATGCGAAAACGGGCGAATTTATTCAGCAAATTGACATGAAAATTGCAGGCGGACAAGCAAAACAACCGCGTTACATTGCCTTCAATGGAGGCAAAGCGTATGTTACTTGTTACGATGGTTTTGTTGATGTAATTGACACGGTTTCATTGAACATTCAACAGCGCATTCCAGTAGGGCAGAACCCAGAAGGTTTGGCGGTTTCGAACAACAAATTGTATGTTGCCAATTCGGGTGGTTTGAATTATCCGAACGTGGACAGCACGCTTTCTGTTATTTCGCTTTTAACACATACCGAACTGCAAAAGATTGTAGTTGGAAAAAATCCGGGAAAGGTGATTGCTGATGCCTCAGGTGAAATTTATGTTGTGACCAGAGGAAATTACAGTACTATTCCACAACGCATGCACCGAATTAATAGCACAACCGAAACTGTTGCCCAAACCTTTCCTTTGGAAGTGGCTTCTATTGTAGCTTTTGGTTCCAAGTTTTTGCTTTCAACGAGCAATTTTTCGGGCTCTAACACTGTTGTTCAAGTGTTCAATCCGGCAACGGAATTGATCGAAAATGCAAATTTTATTGATGTTTCTTCAATTGAAACTTTGTATGGCTTGCATTTCAGTTCGGTAACCAATAAAATTTATGTTTTGGATGCCAAAGGCTTTTCTGTTTCGGGAAGGGTGAAGGAATATAGTTTAACAGGAAGTTATATTCGGGAGTGGAGTGTGGGCTTGAATCCGAGTGGGGTTTTGGTGTTTTGAAACTTGCAATTGGAGACGAGAAATTAGACTTCAGATAAAAGACAGGAGATCGGAATAAAAGGAAGACTGGGCACTTGTTTCGATTATTCAGGAAAGTTGGCGCCAATTCTGCCTACGGTTGCAAGAAAAATCACAAAACAAAGCGTTTGGAGCTGTTCTTAAAAGTTTGCTACGCTCCACTTTTATCACAGACAAACGTTGTTTTTTTGTTTCATTTTCTTTTCACCTCCGTCAGGGCGGGAATCCGTGAACGAATAACTATTTTTTCGATAAAATAGCGCTAGGGCGCAGCCAAAAAGCCCGCAAATGCGCACTGCATGTTTTTGTGGAAATGAAAAGCGACCTCAGAAGCTTTTTTATTTACTGACAAAACAGCAGCGAAAATGAGGACTTGGAGGCGAAGACCGCTTGAGCGCCCAAGTAGAGACTGAAACTACAATAATGAAAGTTCAAAAAAATATAATTAAAGTTGCTACTATGTTAAAAAAAGTTATTAAAATTGCACTATAAAATTCGCGAATATGTTCGCACATGGATGATTCCTACATCCAACAAGATCCTTTAAATATATGAATAGCAAAGAATTAAGCGGTAAGTTGTTACCTGAATTGAGAGAAATTGCGAAAGCAAACGGTGTTAAAAATGCTGAATCTTTTAAAAAGAACGAATTAGTTGAGCAAATTTTAGGTGCTGCAACTCCTGCGGTCAAAGAAAAAGCAACAAAAGTTGTAGCTGAAAAGAAAACAGTTGAAAAAGTTGCTCCTGAGAAACCAGTTACTAAAAAAATAGTTTCTGAAAAGCCTATAAAAAAAGAAATTCCAGTTCAAACTACAGATTTGTTTACTTCAGCGTCTGTAACTGCTGCAAAAGTAGAAGAACCGAAAAACAAATTAACTGAAGAGGTAATTTCAAGAGAACCAGGTCAGAAAAGAAAACGAAAAACTGATGCTGAAACTCCAGAAGCAGTTGAAGTTAAAGTGGAAAATCTTCAAGGAGTGAGTGCAGAAAAATCGACTGATACCAAAACCGAACAAAATTCTGAACAAACTGAAGAGCAAAAAGCTGCTGAAACTGCGCAAAAAGGACGCAATCTATTTCAACAAAAAAACGCTCAAAAGAAAGAACAAGGAACTACAGAAGAAAAAGGACAAATTACTCCTGCTCAACATAACAATGCGCAGAACAATACGCAAAATGCTCAAAACCGTCAACAAAACCAAAATCCAAACCAAAATCCGAACCAAAACCCGAACCAAAATCAAAGAAATACAAACCCAAATCAAAACAACAACCCCAATCAACAGAATAGACAAAATAACAACCCGAACAACACGAATCCCAACCAAAACAGACCGCAACATCAACACCAGAATCAGAATCAGAATCAAAACCGCCAACAAAACCAAAACCAAGGTCCAAACGGAAACATCAACCCGAATTATGTTCCCAACCAAAACCCAAACCAATTACAAGACGATAAGGTTGACGAAGAAGCATACAGCTTAGTTGGAATTGTTACTGCCGAAGGAGTTCTGGAAGTAATTCAAGACGGATACGGTTTCTTGCGTTCCTCAGATTACAATTACTTACCATCACCAGATGACGTATACGTTTCACAAAGCCAAATCAAATTCTTTGGTTTAAAAACGGGCGACACCGTTCGTGGAACGATTCGTCCGCCAAGAGAAGGAGAAAAATATTTTCCTTTAATTAAAGTAGACTCAATTAATGGGCGCGACCCAGAATTTATTCGCGATCGTGTGCCTTTTGAATATTTAACACCTTTGTTCCCAGATGAGAAGTTTAAACTAACAGGACACAAAGACGAAAGCATGTCGACCCGCGTAATGGATCTTTTCGCTCCAATCGGGAAGGGGCAGCGTGGAATGATTGTTGCCCAGCCTAAAACGGGTAAAACCATGCTGTTGAAAGACGTTGCGAATGCAATTGCTGCAAATCACCCAGAGGTTTATTTGATCGTTTTGTTGATAGATGAACGTCCGGAAGAGGTAACAGACATGGCACGAAGCGTGAAAGCAGAAGTTGTTGCTTCCACATTCGATGAACCAGCTGAACGCCATGTGAAAGTGGCAAATATTGTTTTGGAAAAAGCGAAACGCTTGGTAGAATGCGGACATGATGTGTGTATTCTTCTCGATTCCATTACACGTTTAGCGCGCGCCTACAACACAGTTTCGCCTGCATCAGGAAAAGTATTATCGGGTGGAGTAGATGCAAATGCTTTGCACAAACCAAAGCGTTTCTTCGGATCGGCTCGCAAGATTGAAAACGGCGGATCTTTATCGATTTTAGCTACAGCTTTAACTGAAACAGGCTCAAAAATGGATGAGGTTATCTTTGAGGAATTCAAAGGAACCGGTAACATGGAGTTGCAATTAGACCGCAAGATTTCAAATCGCCGAATTTACCCGGCAATAGATATTCTTTCTTCCGGAACTCGTCGCGAAGATTTATTGTTGAGCAAAGACATTTTGCAGCGCATTTGGTTGCTCCGAAAAATAGTTGCCGACATGAACCCAATTGAAGCAATGGAATTCGTGAAAAGTCACATGGAACACACAAAATCGAACGAAGAGTTTTTAGTATCAATGAACTCGTAACTTTGGATTAAAAAATTAAAAAAAATTAGAAAATTAGAAAGTTATTTTTTGAATCTTCTAATTTTTTGAATCTTCAAATCTTCAAATTGTAAGTTATGCGCCCATCATTAAAAATATCTCTCCTGTTCGTAGCCATTTGGTTTACAGGTAAAATGATTTTCTTCTACGGACAAATTTTTCAAGAAGCAAACGAAGTGAAATTCCTCGTCATGTGGAATATTCTCTGTTTGTTATTGGGAATGACAATCGGAACCTTAATCGAAAAGCGCAAGCAAATTAAAGAAGAAGGTTCGGCCTTGCAAGACATCAAAAACGGAATGGCGAGTGGAATGTTGTATTCGGTGCTAGTAGCTGTTTTAATGTATTTCTATTACGGTAAAATTGACACAGGCTACAATGCACAGCAAGTTGCTGTTGCAAAGCAGCGTGTTGAATATATGCTAAACAGTCCGAAGGAAATGAAAAAATTGCGTAAAACGAATCCAGAACTTTCTACTATGTCGCTTGATGAAATTCGTGATAAAGCGGTTGCGAACCAAACTGCAATGTATAGCGCAGGATCAGTTACCACCATTTCACTTTTAGGAATGATGATGCTTTCTACCTTGAATGCCATTATTTTAACGGTTATTTTTAGGAGAGTATTGTCAAGGATTCAGAAATAGAATCGAATTAAACGTTCATCAAATTAATTTGAAGTCTACTGTTTTTCATGAAAAGAATATACCAAGGAAATTATTATCAAATAGATAAAAGTGGAAATAATCTTCCATTCTTATTTCGGATGGAAGTTGAATTAGATAAAAACTTCAGTTTCAACGGAACTGTTTGGGAAGAAGAATTCACTGAAATGTCTGGTAAACATTTAAGCGTTAAAGGATTTATTGACAATGACCATATAAGTTTTGTAAAACAATATCCTTGCCTTTATAAAATTGACGAAAAGTGGAAAGTAAATATTGACGTTTCTAAACGGGGACATGCGGTAATTTATGATGGCTACTGGGATGAATCTATAGGTTCATGGATTGGAGAATGGGAAGTTGAAGGAGAGTCTGAATTTTTACTATTTGGAAGAATCAGAACAGAAATTTTTATTGGGAATTTCGAAATGAAGCAACTTGAATTGGTTTAAATTACTATTTAACGGTTATTTTTAGAAGAGTATTGTCAAGGATTTAGGAAATACACTTTAAATTTAGTCATCAAAATATTTTTTTAAGAAGTAAGTCTTTTCTATTGTGGAAGAGCAAGCATAGCTTGTGATAAAAAGAAGGGTGAAGCCAATAGTGAAATCACTTTTGGTTTTAAAATCAGCAAATAAAATAATTTTTTATTGATGAAATAAGTCTCTCCCCTTGAGTGTTAGATTAAGAGGGGTGAAGCGCTAACAGCATACTGTATTTTATTTTTCGCTTAAAAATTATTTTGTTGCAAAAAAAAATGGCTCCTCGCAAGAGTAACCATCTTCATTCAATTCAGCTTACTTCGATTGTAGACCTTAGTTTAAAATCGAAGCACTTATTTTTTACTTATTCAGCAAAACAGGTACATTCAATACAGAATTTTCCATTACAACTTTGAAGCTGTAAACTCCATTTGGAAACTCAGACAAATCAATTGCTGTTACTTCTTTATTGCTTTCATACACCAATTTCCCTAAATAATTGTATATTAAAACTGCTGTGATTGAAGTGCTATTTGGAATAACATTCACAATTCCAGTTGAAGGGTTTGGATAAATATCCACCTTTGTTGCTGCTGTTTCAGTAATACTTGCACAAGCATCTACTAAAACATCAATAATTGCTGGAGAAGATGCACAGCCATTACCATCTGTGTAAGAATACGTAATTGTTGTTGTTCCAACTCCTGGTACTGATGGATCAAATTGATTTCCCGTTACACCATTTCCGCTATACACTCCACCAACTGGACTTGCTTGCGTAAGCGTTAGTGCAGGGCTGTAATCACATAAAATAGGGAAGGCACTAAAACTTACAGTTGCAGGAGTGGAAGTTACTTTTCGAATATATGAGCCACCTCCATCATTTAAATAAATGTTACAACCATCAAATGCAAGACCATAAACATAATCTATTTCCGCTAAAGTAGCCAAGGCACCATCTCCGCTATATCCGAGAACACTAGTGCCAACAAAATTACTGATGATTCCAGCTGCATTAACTTTGCGCACTACATAGTTGTCAGCGTCACTAAAATAAATCAAGCCATTTTTAACAACAATAGCCAAAATTGCAGAAACTTCAGCACTTGTTGCTAAGCCACCATCACCGCTATAACCATTAACACCAGTGCCTGCTACTGCAGTAACAATTCCTGTTCCACTTGCAATTTTTCGCACTTGTGCTCCATCGTCGATTGAAGAGATAGCTGCCACGTATACGTCTCCACTTGCTCTATCTACATCTAATGCCCAGGGTTGATGAATGGTTGCTGCCGAAGCTAGACTTCCATTACCAGTGTTTGTAGCGGATCCATCCCCCAATACTGTTGTAATAATTCCTGTTGAGGAAATCCGTCTAACTCTATTTCCACCATATTCAGCAAAATAGATATTACCAGAAGCATCAATACCCAAATGTGCAGGCCCTGAAATTGATGCAAAGATTGCTGAATCGCCATTTCCAGTACTTGCATCTGTTCCATCTCCTGCAATTGTTGTAATTATTCCACTAGGGTTAATCTTTCTAATTACATATTCATTATAATCAGAAAAGTAGATATTGTTTAAGAGATCAACGCAAATACCGTAAACTGAATTTATTTCTGCACTAATCGCAGGGCCACCATCACCAGAGTAACCGCTTGTTCCTGTTCCGCAAATCGTATTTATTATGCCTGTTACAGCGTCAATTTTTCGAATGCGACTATTGCTATTATCTGCAATATATATGTTACCCAATCCATCTGTGGCTATTTGTGAATAACTTGCATAAATTTCAGCGGCTAAAGCGGGTCCTCCATCGCCTGAGTAAGTGAAAGTACCAGTTCCACAAATAGTGGAAATTATTTGCGCTTGTGCGCTTAAACTTGCACATAAAAGTGCGGCAATAAGTACTAATTTTTTTTTCATGTTATTTAAATTAAATATTTCATGAATATCGTTTGACAAAGAACATGAATTGAAATTTTGGTGTTAAATGCAGAAATTTGTACGCGTATGACATTTATAGGCCAAAAAAGACCAGTTTTTTATCATAAAATTGATTGCTTTCACTTTTTTACTTCTAAGATTTGGATTAAGAAAATGGATCAATCTATTTGAAAATACAAAATTCTCTTTCCATCTAAATGTATTTGCTGCAAGATTCCAATAAAAAGTGAATTTGCTTTTTCCTTCATTTAGTGCTTTAGCGGAATGCCTTAAAAGCAGTATAAATAGCTTAGGGCTTCAATGTTCAACTTGGAATAAATTCGTAGGAAGATTTTGTGCTAATGAAAGAAATTGCTGTATCTTCCTGAAGCATAGTACGCTCCTGAAAATCCAAATAAACATGAAAAAAACAGCATTAATCTTCAGCGCCTTTTTCCTAGCAACTCATCTATTGAGTTCATGTGGAGGCGAACAAACTTCGCCGGAGCAAGAGAAAAAAGAAGAAGTAAAAACGCCTGAAAAAGTAGTTGAGCAAGTTGAACCTAAGTTAAAAGAACCCGAAGAAGGTCTTGAAAAAGATAATTCACAAGCGAATGCAAAATTCATTATCAAAAATTTGGGCGAAAACGACACAGGAAATCCCTATTCACTTATTTCAGTGACTTACTGTAACAAGACAACAGAAATTACGCGTATTACGGGCAGCGCAACTGCAATTGAAAAGAGTGAATTCAAAGAAAAAGAGATTCCTCAAAACGCACTTTCTGCTTGTGGAGCTTGGTGGGCTGGGGCAGGAGATTATTTCTATGTTGTTCCTTCTGATAAAGGAGTTGTGGTTTTTCAAGGTTGGCAAGACGAAGGTCAGGAAGGCGAAGGATACCATTGGAAGAAATGGAAAGAAATTGTATTCCAATCTAAAATTTCAAAATAAATTCAGTAGCAAGTGCTTCTGAGTCGGGTATAGAGTAGATCGTAGTTTTAGATTATTTCTTTCATCACAAAAGGTGAAAATTGCACATTTAACAGATAATTGTAACTTTACAACCAGTGTGCTAAATAACAGCCATAATGGAAAAAGAAACCACAGCAAAGAGTACAATTTCTCTTACGGAAAACCCAAATAAAGATTCGCGAATTAAACCCGCGCTTCTTCTTCCAAACATTAGTTCAAGATTAGATACCGCTCTTGCGAAATTCCATCCCTTGAGTGAGGAAAAAATTCCTTTTAGAGATTTAACAAATCTTGAAACAAAAAAAGAAAGCATTCGACAACTTATTGAAGCATTAGACGTATCAAAAAGTCAGCGTTACCAACGCACTGCTGAAGATACGTATTGCAATGTTTACTCATTTGATTATTGTCATTTTGCAAAAGTTTACCTTCCAACTGTTTGGTGGTCAGATAAATCTATTGAAAAGATTTTAAACGGCGAAGAATTAGAAGCAATTTTTGATGAAACGGTTCAGCCAATTTATTCTAGCGCAATTCACGATTGGTTTCTTAAATGGGGTGCAAGCTTTGGTTGGAAAAAAATGACTGACTTAGATGAAATTCAAGCAAAAGTGAACCAAGAAGGAGGAGTAGGAATCATTTGTGCAAAACGTAAAATTGTTGGTCTTTCCGGACATATAGTTCCAATTGTTCCTGAAACGGCTCATAAAAAAGCATTCCGTGAAGAAGGGAGGGTGAAATTTCCACTTCAATCACAGGCGGGAAAAATAAATTACACTTACTTTTCGAAAGCGCGTAAAGATTGGTGGAATCACGAACGCTATTCATCTCATGTTTTCTATTATCACGAATAAAATCAGTTGTAAAAACCTACAGTACAATTTTTTAACAAAAATCACACTTGAATTTTTAAACACACAAAAAAAATAAATGAAAGACAATCCGAAGCAAAAATATTCCTGGGGAATTGGATTAGAAAACGAAACCTACTTGCAACTCGAAAACAGCCTTGAGGTAACTGGTGAATTTATTCAAGAAAAAATTGGCTGTGAACGTTACAGTATTGATTACAGAACCTGCTATAAATCGGGTGTTTTAAATTCTGTGCTCGACAATTCATTCATCAAAAAAAACGCATACATTGTAAGTCGAATGATCAATAGTCATACGCTCGACAAATTGGATTTGAACTTTCAACACAAAACAATTGCATTAATTAAACCTGTTGTTGACAATCCGAATTATTCAGGAAAGTCAATTCTCGAATCGTTTTTAGAGACACAAGCATACAACATTCAAAGTATGGTCACTCAAAAAAACAATCCAATGGGATCAGTAAATTTTGACGGTGATTCTATTGAATTTGTGACAAAATATTTTGAAAACAGAACTATTGCAGATTCGTGCGATGAATTGAGAGCGAGCAAACAATTGTTTATCGATAAGCTCAATGAATCTGAGGTATTTGATGAAAAACTAGATTTTCCTAAATACAACATTGGAGTGAACATGTTTATGTCGAACCAAGAAAACTTAGTGCTTTTCAACAACGGAACCTATCATTTTCACATTACATTACCCGTTTTAACAGAAAATAGTCGAATTGTAGATTACCCAAGTTTTGATGCCATGCACTCCAATGCAATTTATCTGTTGCAATGGTTTGAGCCGTTTTTTATTGCTACACTCGGCAGTCCAGATATTATGGCTGTAATCAGCAATAGACACAACTTGAAAGAACAATTTGCTATGGGTTCTGCTCGAAACGCAATGTCGCGTTACACTGGCGTTGGAACCTTCAATAAATCGATGGCGAAAGGTAAAATTCTCACGTACAATGTGGATGAATTTAGAAAGCTATTAAAGTTTAAGAAGGAAGACGGAATTTGGTGGCGAGATCAAATAGAATCTTCGCTCGATTATGAATTACTTTCGGATATTGGACTAGATTTCAACCAAGAAAAAATGTATCAAAGTGGTTTTGAATTCAGAAGTTTTGACGAGTTCCCTACTTCTTTTCTAAACGATGTTTTACACGCAATTGTATTGATTTGTGAACATTCCTTACATGTATCAGATGTAATGTGGGGACATGACACAGTGGTTTGGAACAATTTAGTTTTCAAAGCATTAAAAGAAGGATTTCAAACGAAAATAACAAGTGAAGAGAAGAATGAAGTGCTTGATTTATTACAAATAATTCAAGATTCGGACGAAAATTACCACCAATTAAAATCTGAATTTGATAAACTAGAAAAGTTGGATACATTTTTCTACTATATCCTCGAAGTTTTGCACAGTAAATACAAAGACTCGAACACCTGCATTGACACCTTTTTTGGACAAAAAACAACCACTGCGCCAAAATGGGACAATTTTAACCAATTCCAACATGCACATCATTTGCAGCAAATTGAAGGAAAGTAACACTAGATTTGATTTTCTGAAATTAAAACCAAATACGAAAGTGGAACCAACAATTTGCAAAAAATTACAAGTCCATTTGACACACTTTAAAAAAAAATCGTATTTTCGAAACATGACACAAAAAACTAGACCTATACAACAACATTGTGTTATATTTGACTCACAGAACTAGACATATAAATAAGTTATGTCCAATCTGCGTAACCCGATCGGTATCTCCACCATTAACTTGTCCGCTAAAGGGGCTGTTTTGAACTACGTGATTTTTCAAATTGAGTTTCCATTTAGAGTTCGGCGCTGATGGCGACCAAATCTCGATTTGAGACGTTATCACGTCCACGAACTCTAAGTTACAGAAATAAAATTAGAAAGTCAAGTGTTCAACAGGCATATTATTTGGATCGGCCATGCGTTCGACTTACGTCGCCTACATATTATGTAAGCGCCATTAGGCTTCACACAACGTTTTGGTGAGATTTTTTGTTAATACGGGTTACTTGACTGCGTTTTTAATTATCTTTATAACACAATATTAAAAACTGAACATAACACACAGTAAACAAAATGGCGCAATGATTATACTAGAGAGAAAGCGCCACTTCGTCTACTGCGATAACGTTGTGAATTATTGTAAGAAATCCTTGTATCAAGTAACGTTTGGCTGACGGGAAGCCTATTTAAAAAGAACTTGATTTTATGACGATTTACCAAATAAATTATCAACTTTAGTAGAGTAATGTTAAATTTAAATTAAAAAAAATGAAAAAAGTAATTTTAGCTGTAGGGTTATTTACAAGTTCGGTGCTGAACGCAATCGGCGACCCAAAATTAACAGTAACTAAAAAGGATGGAGGTCTTTTTGGTTATAAATCTGTTACTGAGGTAAATGCTCCTGAACAAGGTATGCATACCTTAAGTTGTTTTGATCCAGGACGAACAAGATGTCGAACAAACGGTTTGGTTGTTCTTAATAATGGAAATTCATTATCTTCTGATGAATTAGATCAAATCGACAGAATCGTTGATGAACAAGTAATAACTTTGAGAAAAGAGAGTGGAACAATAGTATTTGCTAATAAAGCCGAAATAATATTTTCTTATTCTCCTGAAAACCATCAATTAGTTTATTCTATTTTCGCAATTTAAAATTATAAAATGAAAAAAATATTAATAATAACATTCGCTTTTCTTCCTTTTTTAGGCTTATCATGGGAGAAAATACTTAAAGAAAATGGTGGTTTTTTTGGATACAAAAGAATAACATATCATGAAGCTGGACCAAATTCCACTTTAGCATGCGCGGATCCCGGAAGAACTAGTTGTTCTAAAGCAAATGCTTTAGTTAGTTCTACTTCTGGAGGTTCGGGAATTTCTGATGACATAATTCAAGCAGTTGACAGAATCATTGAAGATAAAATTAGAAATGAAAACTTAGAAGGCAGTTTTGTTTATTCAAGTTATTTCGTTAAATATCAATTCAATGTTGAGCAAAACAAGCTTGAATTTATCATTTATACAGAATTAGAAGCCCATGAACTTGGTCTTAATTAATGTAATATTGGTGGCAACCTTTTGGTTGTCACCAATTTTTTGTGCTTCACAAGAAAATACTGTAGAATTAATTTCTAATAAGCCTGTTTTAGAAATAGAAGATAATATTTATCTAAAAAGCAAATTGTGTGGTTATCAAAATTTCAGACTTTACAGTAGTGAAACTGTAAATGGTAAGATTCGAGAGTTTTACTATTACAATACTAGTAAATCTCGATTTGTAATATTGAAAGTTCGATTAAACAAAAAAAACAAAAGGTTCTTTTATGATCGTATTTTAAGTCTTGGACTAATTAAGAATAATGTATTGGTGTTGACCAACAATCACATCGTTTTGTATCATATTAATGAAAAGAATGAACTTACATTAGAAAGGTATGAGAAAAACACTGATAATTATAATGTTTGTAAATCTTTGGGTGAAAATTTTTTCTTGTATGTAAATTATAAATTTCATCCTCTTGATGCAAAGTATCAGCACGTTTGGGCAATTTATGACTTGAAGAATCAAAAAATTAATAAGCAGATGGTAATGCCTATATTTGATATTAACTACACATTTTTCGTAAATAGTTGGATTGACACATATGGGGATAAAATCGCTTATGCTCATTCATCAGAATACAAGATTTACTTTTTTAATGAATCATTAACCAAGACTGATTCAATTATTTCACCCAATCCGATTATAGATGTTTCTGAAAACTTTAACGAACTGGATTTAGGTTCAAGAGAAGGTATTTCAAATTTCCGTAAAATTGACGATAGTTTAAATACTAGAATAAGAAAAGTGTTTTTTGTAAATGATTCATCTTTACTTATTTTATTGAAAATAAAAAACAGTGACTCATTACAATTAGATGTTTGGTCTAGGAAACAAGGTAAATGGCAGCTTACTAAGAACAATAAGTATACAACTTGGTACAAAGAAAAGGAAAGATACAATGAAAAAGAATTAAAATCATTGTCTGAATTATATCAAAACGTAAATGATATTTATATCAATGATCAAGGTGAGTTCGAAATATGGTATTATCCTTACATGGAAAATATTGTATGCGACTCTTTCAACAGTAATTCACACTTTTTTTCAATTCAAAACAAAATAATATTGAATCATGAAACAAAAATTGGCGTTAAACTTTTTGGTATCAATTGCAATTAGTTTACATGGATTTTCTCAAAATATAGATACTTTGTATTCAGAAAATTTGCAACGAATCACATTAAATTCATTGGATAATGATGATTTTTTAGTTATTTCGAACACGAATTGTGTGTCGTGCGTAAATTATTTAATGGAAAGTAAATTATTCAAAAATGTAATCATTATTACTCAAAATTTGAGTATTGTTGAATTGCAGAGATTAAAAACGTACTACAAAATTCCAAATAACTCAAAACTATATTTCTATAACAATGCTAATACTAGCAAAGCAAAAGGACCTTACGTTTTATTGAATAAAAATCAAATAGTGACTTATGAAGATATTTCTATATTGAGTAATGACTTCAATATTAAACCAAGAAAGTTTTATAGGCATTTAATTCAGACGTACAACAACTCACAACAAACGTTTGGCAAAACCAGCTTGCCGCAGGCGCAACACAAGCTGGCTTCGCCAAGCGTCAGCCGTTATGCCTCATTGTAGGAAAGACCGACGACAGGACAAAATTTCGTAACTTGCGAAACAATTTATATATCAAAAACGAATGGAAGAATTAAAACAAAAAATAAAGAATTTAGCTGAAATTTATTCTGCTGACCTTAAAGTTAAAATTGAAGACAGAAAAGAAGAAATGAAAAGTGATGATAATTCTCATTATTTAATTTACAGAGTTTTTGGTATTACGCTAGAGGAAGGACAATTAATAGATGAATATCAAAATACCGGTCGTTTTTTATACAATAAAGCAGGGAAGTTTTTAGAAGAAGTTGCAACCTTGTGTTTTAATTTCAAATTTCCTGAAGGAGTTAAAACAAGAGTTGCCAACACATTAGGTGAGAAACCTAAAACATTTGAAATAGATTTTTTAAATGGAAATGATGCCTTAGAAGTAAAATGGAGAGACGCAACCACAGATGGAGATCACATTACCAAAGAACATACTAGAATTCAAGTAATAAAAGCACACGGTTACAAACCAATTAGGGTAATGTTTTATTATCCTCAAAGGAGTCAGGCAATTACAAAGCAAAAAACATTGAAAACACTGTATGCTGGTGTTGAAGGTGAATACTATGGCGGTGAGGAGGCATGGGATTACCTTAAAGGATATACAGGGGTTGACCTAAAAGCTATTTTAACCGAAATTGCAAATGAAAGAACACCCGAAAATGGAAATTAATAAAATACATAACGGAAATTGTATTGAGAAACTCAAAGAAATTGAAGCCAACAAAGTTGACTTGGTATACTTTGACCCACCTTTTTTTACACAACGAAAACATAGTCTTACAAATAAGGATAATTCTAAAACTTATGAATTTGACGACAAATACAACTCTATTGAAGAGTATTTAACACTTGTGGAAAATGTTTTAGAACAATCAAAACGAGTTTTAAAAAACACAGGAAGTGTGTTTCTTCATTGCGACAAAACTGCATCACACAATATAAGAGTTGTTATGGATAAGGTTTTTGGGCGTGAAAACTTCCAAAGTGAAATTATTTGGTCATACAAAAGATGGTCTAATGCAAAAAAAGGACTTTTGAATGCACATCAAGTAATTTTCTTTTATTCTAAAACACACGATTTCAAATTCAATACTCTTTATACTGACTATTCAGCTACAACAAATCTTGACCAAATTTTACAAGACAGAGAGCGTGACGAAAACGGAAAATCTGTATATAAGAAAGATGAAAATGGAAATGTAATTTTAGGAAAAGAAAAGAAAGGAGTTCCACTTTCTGACGTTTGGGAAATTCCTTATTTAAACCCAAAAGCAAAAGAAAGAACGGGTTACCCAACCCAAAAACCAGTTTTATTATTAAATCAAATTTTAAATATCGTAACAGAGGAAGGCGATTTGGTTGTTGACCCATTTTGCGGAAGTGGAACAACTTGTATTTCGGCAAAATCTTTAAAAAGACAATTTATCGGGATTGACATTTCAATGGATGCTGTTGAACTTGCTAATTCACGATTAGAAGAAATGATAATTTCTGAATCGAATTTACTAAATAAAGGAACAAACGAATATCAAGAAAAAACAGAAAAAGAACTAGCCATTTTACAAAATATTAATGCTTTTCCAGTACAAAGAAATAGTGGAATAGACGGTTTTTTGAAAGACCATTTTGAAGGTGTGCCAGTTCCTGTAAAAATTCAAGGAGAATATGAAACGATTGAAGATGCAATTGAGAAACTCGAAAAGGCATCTTATGGAAAAGACTATAAAATGAAAATCTTAATACAAACAAGAGAAACTGGAATAAGCAGACTTTTTGGTTTTGAATCTGAGGTAACAATAATAAAATCACTTGAATTGCAGACGAAAGACTTGATAAATAAAAACAACGATGGCATAACAGCACCTACCCAAAAGGCGGGGTCTCGTGTTTCAAAGACAGCTTAGCAGTTAATTAAATATTCGTTTTTCAAATCAAGTTTTGTGGTAAAAGTCCCGCCCTTCGGGTAGCTGCAAAACGTTGGGTGCAAATGAATGTAATCCTCGTTTCAAGTAACGTTTGGCTGACGAATAGCCTAAATTAAAAGAACTCTTGATAAACAACGACAAATAATGAGTACCTTACATTTAAGAAATAATGTTTTATTTAAATTTTAAAAAATGAAAAAAGTAATTTATGGCGTGTTAATTTTTAGCACGATTAGTCTGGTTTTTTTAGCTTGTAAAAAAGAAAGTGGTAAAAATTTCACTGAAACTATTCACTCTAATACTAAGTCCTCTAATTCTCAGATTGAAAACGTGCAAGGCTTGTTGAAATTTAACGATATTGATCATGTAAGTAAGACAATTGCAAAGTTAGAAGATAGTTTCAACAAACAAGAAGAGAAATTTCTTAAAAAATATAAAGGTAGTACAGGTGAGGAATTCATTCAAATTGAAGAAAATATTGGATACCAAGATCACTTACCTTTTATTGAATTTGAAAATAATTTAAATTTCAGTTCTTTGAGAAAAAGTATTGAAGAAAAATTGAAAAACTATTTACTTGTGAATGATGATGGACTCGATAATCCAGATAGCCATTTTATTATAGAAAAAGAAGTTAGAGCTATTTTGAATGAAAACTCTGAAATGATTATTGGAAGTGATATTTACAAGTTTTATCCTGAAGGCTATATTATAATTGCTAATCAAGATTTTTCTAAATTATTTAACATTCGTAATGATAAAAGTTTAATTTTCAAATTATCAGGTATAAAAATTGAAGGAAGCTTTGAAAAAGCAGCTTGTAACGGTCATCAAGCCCAAACAGGTAACTATACTACTGGAACTAGAAGAATTCATTGGAGAGTTGCTATTCAAACTTTTCCTTGGGATAGATACGTAATTGCTAAATCAGTAAATTATGTTAAGAAAAATGGAAATTGGAAAAAAATCAGAGGATATACAAAATGTCGTGTTTGGGGTGATGTTGGAAATTACACATTAGTTAATGGTCAAGCTCAAGAAGATTGTGATAAACCTCTAAATTTTAATACAGTTTCAGGTTTCTATTCTGATCAATCTGATGTTAAAGACTGGAAACATAAAATATCGGTTCAGACTAGAACTCAAACTAATTGGGTAAAAGGATATCATTATTCCGAAATTAGTGCTGGGACTACATATAATTCTAATTTAAACTTTTGATTTTATAAAAAATTATGGAGTGGCTTTGCCACTCCATAAATTTCAATCTTATGAAAATAATAGTTTTTCTTTTATTATTAGTGAATCAATCAAATACTATTTATTCTCAAAGTGATACTGTTAAATCATTAATTAAGCGATTTAATTTTAATTCTTTCATTTACGGAATAAATCTAAAATTTGTCGAACCTTTAAAATTTAAACATCAATACGATGAATTGATAAATTCCAAATATTTATTATCGGGTAGTTTTGAAATTGGAATAAATAAAGATCTCAGTAAAAAATTTCGTTTAAACACCTCTATAGGTGCTGGTTTGTTACCGTTTAATTTTAACTATGTTTTTCAACCAGAGGAAAATAGTTTATTTAATAACTCTTCAAATAAATATAATTATAACGAATTGGATTTAAACAATAGTGAATATTATTATTTTAACTCATATTTAATTGGATCAATAAATATTGAAAGAAAAATATACGAAAAAAAAGAAACTGATTTTTATGCTAGTTTAGGATTTAACTACTATTATTTTCCTTTTGATTATTCTTATGAATTATTAGATGAATATGCTATTAATGACAACCAATCTTACACAACTTTTAAAGCTTATAATATTGACAGCTTGAATAATCAACATATATTAGGTCTAAAAATTTCGATTTTTGGAAATAAAGTTATCTCAAAAAGGAGTAGTTTGAAATATGGTTTGTCATATTCTTATTCACCTTTTTCTCAAATCAATGGAGAATATTCTTTTTATAATTTTGATTTTATTAATAATGGCACTTTTAAACAAAGTATTAACAGTATAAATATAATTTTCGCTTTAGAAATTCTTAAAAACAAAAAATAATGCGTAAATTATTTCATCTTCACCCAACAGCCGTTTGGCAAGAGTTTTCTGCCGCAGGCGCAACACAGAAAACCCTCGCCAAGCGTCAGCCGTTAGCAGTAATTTTAAATCGAACCGCAGTAGACTTCATCGCATTTTTCACAATAGTAGCCTATAAATTCTTCGTTTGCGTATGCTTTCGGGTCAATATCTTCGTTGTGTTCGCATTTTTTAAAAGCATCGTTTGCTTCTTTTAGTAATTCTAATGTTTTATCAAATCCTAAAATTTCAGAAACCTTGCCAACAAATAATTGTTTTACTAATTTTTCTCTATTTTTCATATTTATCGGAATAAAAACTACTGCTAACATTATGCTACTCCCCAAATTTCAGACAGTAAGTTAAGAT
>JANNWW010000006.1:0-13029 GCA_031409255.1 Crocinitomicaceae bacterium | reverse complement strand
GAACAATTCTATAATAAAAACCGAATTCATAGTGCCTTAAAAAATAAAACAATTGAAAATTTTGTGGCGGAGCAAAAAAGGAATTACCTTCGCTGTGCATAGTTTAATAATGACTTCGGAAAAGCTAGGCAATTCCAAAGTCAATGTTTGTCTTACTTATTACTGTTTGCGTATAAGAAGTGTTTAGTATAAATAGACTAATTACAAGTTTTAGTATACGCATCAAAGCTAAATTTAGTAGGTTTTGAGAAATTATTAGTTTTATCTTTCACTAAAAAAGTTACAATCTTTACAAACATATCTAAATTCTCAATCTTTGCAAACTTTAATATCATCTTTTGTTGAATTCTAAAACTTGGTAAATTTAGAATGTCGGTTGCTCTTCAGGATGACCGGAATCATTCCCCACCAAGCTTCTCATAAATGAGAAGCTTTTTTTGTTTTTAAGAAGTTTGTCGGATTAACAAAAACCAATCGATTTTATACTTAATTTAACCTACATGTTTAATTCTTCTCCAGCTGAAAAGCAAATACAACTTGTAACTAGTTTCAAGGAGCTTGTGTCAATTCCATTTGATGGAACCATGAACGCGATTTGTTGGAACCGTAAACTAAACGGAGATTTTTCTGAAGTTGTTAATAAAATTAAGCTAAATGGAACTATTGCTGAAATTGAACCAGAAGAACTGATCGAACTACAGTTGAGTGAAAAAGGAGAACTTGCTCGCCAAATTTTATTGGATGACATTGCGCTTTTGAAAACTCATGGTGCTTCGCCCGTTCTTAATATCATTAAATCGTATGAAAAAGACGATGAGTTTCCGTTTTTTCCGACCGATGTTTATTCATTTCATGTTGACCGTTCACCTATTCCAACCAGCACATTTTTATGTACTTACCACGGAGAAGCAAGTGAAATAGTGCCAAATTCGAAAGCAACACAAAAAATTCATATCCCAGAAATTCGAGCAGAACTCAGAAAATTGTATTCCGGAGAAGAGGATGGTTTTGAAGACTTCCTAGAAGAAAATTTCTTTGATCTTCATTATCAAGTCCAGCCAAATTCAATTCCAATAAACTTGGGCATTGGTCATTTATGGCGTTTGGCGGTAGATCATCCTGAAAGTAAATCTCTGCCTTGTGTTCACAGAGCGCCAAATGAAAAAATGTGCGAGAATAGATTGTTGCTTATTTGCTAAAAATTGAGAATTTGCACTTTTACTTTAACAAACTGAGTGCTTTCTGCAACTCCTTGTCGCCATAAGAAACAACAAAGTAATAACCTTCTTCAATAAACAACTGACGTGCAATTTCGGCTTTTAACGCACGCTGAATTAAAGCGTATGAACGTTTGTAATCTGAAGGTCGGCGTTTAATATGGAACTCTTTTTCAGCATAATTTACCAATTTCTCTATTAATGCTTGGTCTGGGTTGAATAGCGTGTTGAATTGCTGAATTGAACTCCATTTTCTGCGTTTGTCTTTAACATAATCGAAGGCGATATGTTGAAAACTAGCACTGTAGCGCAATGCAACATAATAAATTGTGGAATTCGATGTATCTAGTGGAACAAAATAGTCGGGCATAATTCCTCCGCCATCGTATACAATTCGACCTTTTTTCGTGTAAAATTTCTTCGCGTTTTTTAGAATAGATGAATCTGCTTTGAAATATTCACCACTTTTTTCACGGTCTAATTCGTCGTGAATGTAATCTTCAAAATTATCTTCAAACGGACGTTGAATACATCTTCCTGAAGGTGTATAATAGCGGGCAATCGTTAAACGAAGATTACTATTGTCTTTCAATTGAAAATCGCGTTGAACCAAACCTTTTCCAAATGAACGCCGACCAACAATTAGAGCACGGTCATTGTCTTGCAAAGCACCTGCAACAATCTCGCTTGCAGATGCCGAATTTTCATTCAATAAAATAACTGCTTTCGTGTTTTCTAACAATCCACCTGGACGCGAAAGTGCAAGCTGATTTTGCGCTGAATTTTTACCTTTAACACTCACAATTTTCGATGAACCACCTAAAAACTCATCTGAAATTGCAATGGCAGCAGAAAGAAGTCCTCCCGGATTTTCGCGTAAGTCAAAAATGAGCTTCTTCATTCCTTGTCCCAATAATTTTTTAGCTGCAAGATGAAATTCATCTTCACTTGTTTCTGAAAACGATTCTAAGCGAATGTATCCCGTTTCTTTGTTGATCATTTGCGCACAAACAATTGAATAAAGAGGAATAAGATCGCGGGTAATAATTGTGGAACGTTTTTTCTTATTTGGACTCATTAAAGTTACACGCACATCAGTTCCAGGGTCGCCTTTGAGCTTGCCCATGATGTCGTCATTTTTTGTTTTTTTACCAGTTATTGATTTTCCGTCGATGGCAATAATTCGATCACCAGATTTAACTCCAGATCTAAAAGCAGGAGAATTCGCAATCACATTTGTAACACACAATGTGTCGCGAATAAGTGCAAAACGAATTCCGACGCCTCCAAATTTGCCCGACATTTGTTCGTTCATTGCTTTCAAATCTTGCGCAGGAATGTAATTGGAATGTGGATCTAATTTGTGTAACATGTCGTCAATGGTTTCTTCCATTAATTTTTCCTTCTGAATCGGATCAACATATTCTTTGTCAATTTTAGAAATGATGTCTTGAATTTTTGAAGAGCTTGCAGATTGATTTCCACCACCAGAGCTGCGGTTCAATTTTCCACCAATTAGAATTCCACCTGCAAGAAACAGCATAAATAAAAGTGGTAAAAGAGCTTTCGAATTATTCATGATCAAATGGGTTTGGAATATGTAAGGTTTCTACACCTGCACTTGTTAAAAAATCGATTCCTGTTGTGTCTTTATATTTATCTAGATAAACAACGCGTTTAATTCCTGATTGCAAAACTAATTTCGCACAGTCTTTACAGGGCGAAAGTGTAATGAAAAGTGTTGAATCGCTGCAATCATTTGTAGATCGAGCAACTTTCAAAATTGCATTTGCTTCGGCATGAAGCACAAACCAATTGGTTTCACCCAAGTCGTTTTCGCAAGTGTTGTCAAATCCAGCTGGCGTGCCATTGTATCCATCAGAAATAATTCGCCCATCTTTAACAATCAAAGCGCCAACTTTTTTGCGTACGCAATGTGATAACTCAGACCATGTTTTTGCCATTCGAAGATAGGCTTTGTCGTAACGTTCTGTTTTTGGATCCAATAGAATTTCTGGAATTTGATTCATGACACAAAAATACGATTTCTAAAGAGTAAACTTGTAACCAATACCACGAATAGAATGAAAATAACGCAAATCTTTTGAGTTGGGTTCAAAGATTTTCCGAAAATTCAGAATGTAATTATCAATTGTTCTTCCAGTTGGGAAATGGTCGTTTTTCCAGAGCGTAGATAGAATTTCATCACGCGAGAGTGCTTTTCCGTTGTTTTCAACAAAAAGCTGAAGCAATTCGATTTCGCGTTTTGATAATTCAAAAAGTTGTGAAATGCGTTTGTTTTCAACTTCATACGAATCGAAATTAACCAAACAATCTCCAATTTCTATTGAGCTAAGTTTTGTTTCCTTTTTAGTGGTATTCAGCAGAATTTTACAACGAAGTAAAAACTCTTCCAAATCGAACGGCTTAGGTAAATAATCATTCGCGCCAATTTTTAAACCAGCAATTCGATCAGTTGTGGCTCCTTTTGCAGATAAAAATAGGATTGGAATTTCTGAATGTTGTCGGTAAGCTCTGCAAATATCAAATCCGCTAACCTCTGGAAGCATTACATCTAAAACAACCAAATCAAAAGCAGACAATTCTGTGGCGAAATCGATGGCAACTTTTCCGTGGTCAATAATTGTAACCTCAAAACCTTCCAATTCTAAATTTAATTTCAATGATTCACTAATGCTTTTTTCGTCTTCTACTAGTAAAATGCGTTTCATTCGTCTAAAATTTCAATGTAAATTTCCGATTTAATTCTTAGTAACTTATATTTGTTTTTCTAAATATTTATAAAACTAGTTAAAATGATTCAAAAATTACGTTTACTTGTACTTCTCTCTTTTACAAGTAACCTTTTTTTAGCCCAAGAAAGCGCTGGAGGAAGACCTTTTTCCTTTTCTCAAGATTTAACCGGAAGTAGTCTTCATTCTCTTCCAGCTGCGGCTAAATTTTCAATAGCAAAGCCAAATGTTTCTCTTTTGAATAGTGAAGATTTAGTGAACGACAGTAAAACTGTATATCGAGTTGGAGTGAATTTACCGGTTAATCTATCTACTTCCAATGCTGGAACTTGGTCAACACTTTTAGATGGTTCCAAAGTTTGGAGATTAACAATTGAATCGAAAAATGCGAAAGCTTTGGGCTTATATTTTAGTTCACAAGTTCAAATTCCAGTTGGTGGAAAGTTGTTTGCTTATAATCAAAATCGCACACAAGTTTTAGGAGCATACACCCATGCAACAGAAAAATTTGAAGCAATGGAAATGGTAGAGGGTGAGCAATTGACTTTAGAATATATTGCTTCAGCAGGAACAATTGGTGAACCAATAATTAACATCAAAGAAGTTGTTTATTTTTATCGAGGTGTGGAAGATCATACCAATCAATTTGCCTCTGAATCTTCTGAAAAAGCAGAAAGCTGTGAGGTAGATGTGGCTTGCTCTGAAGGAACGAATTGGCAAGATCAAATTAAATCGGTTGTTCATTATACTTTTCCATTTGGAGGCGGAACGGCAGTTTGCACGGGTGCTCTGTTAAATAATACTGCTCAAGATTGCAAACCTTATCTTTTAACTGCATGGCATTGCGGAGAACCAGCTGCCGGAACTACATTAACGGGCTGGGTTTGGTATTGGAAATATCAAAAAACAAATTGCTCACCTGGAAATGCCAATTCAAGTAACCCGAGCAAAGGATCTTTTACTAAAACAGCTGGTTTGGTTCGGGCTTCTTCTGAAAATGGAACATTAAACAATCCTCCAACAGCTAGTGAAGTAGCAGGATCAGATTTTTATTTGGTAGAGCTTTCAACACCAATTTTAGCAACGTACACACCTTATTACGCGGGTTGGAATCGAACAAATACAGCTGCAACAAGTGGCGTTGGAATTCATCATCCGGCTGGTTCTGCTAAAAAGATTTCTACTTATATTAGTTCACTTCAGTCTACAACTTACAACGGTGGAGCAACGAATGCACATTGGTTGGTTACTTGGGCTGCAACCGCAAACGGACATGGAGTTACTGAAGGTGGCTCGTCTGGTTCGCCAATTTTTAATCAAAGTGGTTTAATTGTAGGTCAACTCTCTGGAGGCTCCTCTTTTTGCACAAACACAAGTGCTCCAGATTTGTATGGAAAGTTTTTTTCTGACTGGGATTTGAATGGAACAGCAGCAAATGCACAATTAAAACCATGGTTAGATCCTTCAAATTTAGGAGTAACAACTTTGGCTGGTTCTGCATCTCCGTGTTCTGCAGGTGCGCTTGCACCAGTTGCAAATTTCTCTGCTAGTGCAACTAATGTTTCAACAAACACAGTTGTAACATTCACAGATTTATCTACAAACACTCCAACTTCCTGGGCTTGGAGCATTTCACCAGCAACAGGTTGGTCTTTTTCAGGCGGAACTTCTGCTAGTTCACAGAATCCGCAAGTTTTGTTTACATCTGCCGGAACTTATTCTATAACATTAACTTCTACAAATGGAATTGGTTCAGATCAGGAAGTGAAAACAAGTCATATTGTAGTAACTACTGCAACCTCGCCTTGCACAGGAACAACAAACGGAAACTGTTTAACAGACAATGAATTTATTCAAAATGTTAGTTTCGATGTAATTAGCAATGCAACAGGATGTTCGAATTACACAGCATATAACCAAACGGCAATAGTCGCGAAAAATGAAACAATTAATTTTTCTGTAACTCCTCAAATTGTGGGTCAAGCAATTGGAAGCTTATATGTTGGCGATGAAATTGCAGTTTATATTGATTACAACAACGACTTGGATTTTTCAGATGCTGGAGAGCGCATTGCTTATGCAATTGCAGTTACTGGTTTGCCAACCACTACTTCTTTTTCAACTGTTATTCCACTAACTGCAATTATTGGAACTGTAAACATGCGCGTAAGAGTTAACTACAACAACAACGGTGCAACTCCGATTAATCCTTGTGGTGTGTCTGAATTTGGTGAGATAGAAGATTACAAAGTAAATATTACTGCTGCGTTGAGCTTGAATGAAAACCAATTGGCTGAGATTTCAGTTTATCCAAATCCGGTAACTAACGAATTCAAAATTGATGCTTCGCTGCTTGACGAGTTAATCTCTATTGAATTAATAGATGTTTCAGGGAAGGTGTTAAAAACTCAAAACAATCAATCTGGAATAATCTCAATTAACACAACTGATCTTTCAACTGGAATTTATACGCTTCGTTTATCAAACGGATCAAGTACGAGTGTTCGAAGAATTGTGAAGTTATAAGAAAATAAAATGTAAATTTAAGCGTTGTCGGTTTGGCAACGCTTTTTTGTTTATGAGAAATATACTTTATCTGTCCATCCTTTTTTTAGCTTCTTGTCAGGCGCTTCACCGCGCTATCCCAAAAGGACAAAGAAATAGAATTGTTTTACTTGAAACAAATCAACCAAAAGAAGAAAAAAATCTGCGTTTAGATCAGAATTCTGTAACGAATGAAACTGAGGTGAATGCAAATGAGTACGTTTTACTGAAACCAGAAGGCGAACAAATTGCAGTAAATGAAGACGAATTTGCCGTAAAACAAAGTTCAAATGAAACTAGTCAAGTCGAAGAATTTCAAAAGCAATTAGACGACACATTATTTGTTGATCAGACCGAATTAGATAGAGGTTATCGAATTGCGAAAAACCAAAAAACAATCAATGTAGTGCTTATTTTAACATTGTTCGGGTTTTTTCTTGCTACTGTTTTTCTCATTTGGGGAATCATAAATATTTGGATGGGAAATCAATTGCCCTATGTAACACAAGAAGTTGATGCGCAATTGCGTGAAAGAAAACGAAATTATTTTATCATTTTGGGTATTAAATTAGTTTTACTTCTTATTTTAATTGCTTTAATTTTACTTCTGTAACAAATTTTGAAAAAGCGAGTACTTGTTTCAGTTATCAATGATTTAAACACAGATCAACGGGTACACAAAATGTGTTCATTTATGCATGAGCGTGGCTACGAAGTTATTTTAATTGGCAGAAAATTACAGTCGAGCAAAGAAATGGAAAGCCGCCTATATAAAACAAAACGCCTGAGATTGTTTTTTGAAAAAGGAGCTTTATTTTATGCTTTTTTTAATTTGCGTTTATTTTTCGTTTTGCTTTTCAGAAGAGTAGACATTCTTGTTTCGAATGATTTAGATACGCTTTTACCGAATTATTTGGTTTCGAAACTGCGTTCAAAAAAATTAGTCTACGATTCACATGAATATTTTACAGAAGTACCAGAATTGATTGAAAGACCAAAAGTTCAGAAAGTTTGGCTCAGAATTGAACGATTTATTTTTCCGAAATTGACGAATATTATCACTGTAAATAATTCAATTTCAAATAAATACCATGAACGATATAACAAACAATTAGTTGTTGTTCGAAATGTTTCACCTCTGTGGATTGAGGAAAATTGTCTATCAAAAGAAGACTTAGGAATTCCCACTGGTAAGCAAATTTGCATCATGCAAGGCGCTGGTTTAAATAAAGATAGAGGAGTAGAAGAAGCAATTCGGGCATTTGAATTTATTGATAACGCTGTTTTATTAATTGTTGGCCACGGCGATGTGATTCCTGAAATGAAAATTTTGGTGAAGCAATTGAGCTTAACTGATAAAGTGTTGTTTTTTGGCAAACGCCCCTACAAAGAGTTAATGCACTTTACTGCACATGCCAATTTGGGATTTAGTTTCGATCAGCCAAGCAACGAGAATTATTTATTTTCTCTTCCCAATAAAATTTTCGATTACCTGCACGCTGAAACACCAATTCTTTGTTCTAATTTAGTTGAAGTTGCTGGAATTGTTAATAAATATAACATCGGTCAAATAGTTACAGATTTCTCTTCAGAAGCATTAGCAAAACAAATTTCTACCATCTTAACAGATTCAATTTTACTCAAAACTTGGAAAGAAAACTGCCAAAAAGCAAAACAAATAGAATGTTGGGAAAACGAAGTGCAAAAACTAGTTCAAATATATCCTGAAGTGAATGAATAATTCAATTCACATAGTTTCTTTTGATGTACCGTTTCCTCCAAATTATGGGGGAGTGGTAGACGTTTTTAATCGAGCAAAGGCATTAAAAGAAAATGGTTTTCGTGTTGTTTTGCATGCGTTTGATTACGGACGTGGAAAGAGCCACAATTTTTCAGAAATCTGTGATGAAATTCAGTATTATGGGCGGAAAAATTTTCTTTTTTCTTTTTTAAAGAGAAAGTCATACATTTCTGAAAGTCGAATTTCAAAAGAACTCATAAATCGATTGAATAATTCAGAGGGACAAATTCTAATTGAAGGTCAACATTGCGCCGGAATTCTCCCCTTTTTAAATCGAAAAGCACTAGTGCGTATTCATAACATTGAATGGAAATATTATGCTGAACTTGCCAAACGGGAAACCTCTTTTATGAAGAAGTGGTATTTTAAGCGCGAAGCAAAATGTTTAAAATGCGAAGAATTCAGTTTGGAACTTGCTGTTTTACTGTGTATTACAAAAAAAGAGACGGATTATTATAAAAACTTAAAGTTCAAAGCTGTAACTGTTCCAACGGTAGTTTTTCATCATGTAAATAAAACTGAAGTAAAAGATTATGTTTTATTTCATGGAAATTTATCGGTAAATGAAAATGAAGAAGCTGTTCATGTTTTACTGAAAGAAATAACTAAAACGCCAATTTCACTTCCTTTGCTTGTTGCCGGAAAAAATCCAAGTATTCAACTAAAAACTATACTTGAAAAAGCGAACGTACAGCTAATTGAATCGCCAAGTGAAAAAGAAATGTTTCAATTATTGAATGAAGCGAAAATGCATTTGCTTTTTTCAAATCAAACAACAGGAATCAAGCTCAAGTTGTTGAATTCTTTAGCTACAAACCGTCCTGTGATTGTAAATGAAAAAGTAATTGAAGGAACCGATTTAGCCGATTCGTGTATTATTTGGAACAATGAGAATTCTTTATCTAAATGTGTTGAAGTTGCTCTTTCTCAAAAAAAGTTAGCAGTAGATTTAATTAAATTCAGTCCTGAGAATTATGTCAAAATCATTTCAGACTTAAGCGTCGAATAGGGGAGCAAACGGATCAAAGCGTTGCATAGCTTCTATTTCTCTTACTGCAAAGTTTTCCACTTTAAAAACTCTTCCTGGGAATTTTTCGATCAATGACATGTCGTGCGTAGCAATAACAACCGCAGCTTTTTCTTCTTTTGCAACGGCAATCATTAATTGCATAATTTCGCTTGATGTTTCTGGATCTAAGTTTCCGGTTGGTTCGTCTGCTAAAATTAATTTCGGATGATTTACAAGTGCTCGCGCAATTGAAACACGTTGTTGTTCTCCTCCAGATAAGCGGTGCGGCATTAAATTCGCCTTATTTTCTAAGCCAACCATATCTAGTACAGTACTTGCTCTTTTTTCCATTTCGCGCTTGTCTTTCCAGCCGGTTGCGCGCATTACGAACAACAAATTTTCAATAACTGTTCTGTCGAATAGCAACTGAAAATCTTGAAAAACAACACCGATTTTCCTTCTCAATAACGGAATTTGCTTGCGTGTTAAAGTGTTTATATTAAAACCAGCAACTTCTGCCGTTCCATTGCTCAAAGGCAATTCACCATACAATACCTTCATTAAACTGCTTTTTCCACTTCCTGTTTTTCCAATTAAAAAAAGCAATTCATCTGATTGAATTTCGAAGGTGACATTTTCCAAAACACGTTGATTTAACTGTTGAATTAAACCATTCTTAAATGTGATAACTTTTTCCACGAACATTGAGTTGAAGCGACAAAGCGCAATTATTTTGTAAATTTCATGAAACATTTTTGATAAAAGCACTTATACTCCTAGTTTCTCTTAACAAAATTGCGTGTAAAACTTTTAAATTTAAGGCCTATTGCAAACCTGTACATCATTTACCTTTACGGGTTAAAAATAAATACAATGCGATTACTCGGTTTATTGTTTGCTCTAATGTGTTTTTTTTCAACACAGGCGCAGGTTTCGGAAGTTTATTCTTCTTCGTATGCGAATTTTTACCGGTCAGAAGATTTGTTCGAAAAAGAGCAGTATAGTGCTGCACGAAAAGAATTCAGAGTCTTCGTAGATAATTTCAAAGGTTCGAAAAATGATCCTTTTTATGTGAAAGCACTTTATTATGAAGGTTTATCTGCGTTAGAGGTTTACAACAACGATGCAATAGATTTATTAGAAGCTTTTAACCGCGAATACCCCGAAAGCATTTATAAAAACGAAATTTTCTTCCGAATTGGACGCTATTTCTACCAAAAGAAAGACTATAAAAAATCGATCGATTGGATGGAACGCCTAGAACCTAAAAACGTAGAAATCGTTAACATCGAAGAGTATTATTTCAAACTGGGTTACGCAAATTTTAAAGAAGAAAATTACCAACGGGCAAAACTAAATTTCTTTGAAATTAAAGATTCTGTTAGTCAATATGGAACGCCAAGTTTGTATTATTACTCACACATTTCTTATATGGATAGTTCGTATCAGACTGCATTAGAAGGGTTTGAGAAACTAATGAAAGACGACAGGTTCAACAAAGTAGTTCCCTATTACATTACGCAGATTTATTACATGCAGGAAGATTACCAAAAAGTGGTCGATTTTGGCCCAGGGAAATTAGATAGTCTAAAACCAAACGAACAAATAGAAATGAACCACATAATTGGTGACGCCTATTTTAAAACAGGAAAATACGACGAAGCAATTATTTATTTGGAAAAATACCACGAAAAGTCGAATCCCTCTCGCGACGATGATTACACGCTTGGCTTGGCCTATTCTAGAAGTTCAAACTGCACAAAAGCTGTTAAGTATTTCGATAAAGTGGCACGAATAAAAGACACAATCGGTCAGATTGCACTTTATCAGGCGGGCGTTTGCTACACCAATATGAAGGAATTTACCTATGCGCGAACTGCATTTGAAATTGCAAGTACTTTGGATATGGACAAAATGATTCAAGAAGATGCGCTCTACAATTATTCAGTTTTGTCTTATAAATTAGACTTAAACGCCTACGACGAAGCAGTTGAAGGATTTGAACTTTACCTAAAAAAGTATCCAGATTCTCCCCGAAAAAACACAATTTATCAATACTTAGTGAATGTATATACGTCAACGAAGAACTATGCACGCGCACTCGAATCTTTAGACAAGTTGCCAAATAAAGATGCTAAATTAAAAACCGCATATCAATTCATTGCCTTTAATCATGGTGTAGAATTGTTTCAAAAATATGAATACGCGCAGGCAATAGTTGCCTTTAAAAAGGTTGAGGAATTTAATATGAATCAAGACCTAACAGCTCGAGCAAAGTATTGGTCGGCAGAATCGAACTACTTGTCAAAAGATTACCCAAAGGCAATTCAACAATACGATAATTTCTTAAAAATGCCCTCCACTTACTTGTCTGGCTTACGCGCAAGCGCATACTACAACATTGGATATGCGCATCTTGAGCAAAAAAATTACCTTAAAACGAAAGAAGCATTTGAAAGTTATTTAAAAGAAAGCAACTTGAAAGACAAGCGTTTTAAGGCAGATGCACACATGCGTTTAGCTGATGAATATTACCGAGCAGGACTGAACGCCCAAGCTATTGAACAATACAAAAAAGCGATTGATATGAAGCAAGGTTACGACGACCAAGCTTTGTATTACATGGCCAAAACCTATACTTATTTAAACAACAAAGAAGAGCGATTGAAATGTTTACAAGACATTGTAAACAATTACAAAGATTCCAAATACATGCAACGTTCGGTTCAAGAAATTGCCTTAACATATTATAATATGGATAATTTCGATAAGGCAGAGCGTTATTTCAATCAAATTATTACCGATTATCCGAACACGAATTTCGTGAAAGATGCACACCATTATTTGGGATACATTGCCATGCAACGCGGAAATTATTCGCTTGCGGAAGAAAAATACAAGTTTGTACTTTCTGAATTTAATCTAGTTGATTCAATCTGTAAACGAGAAGTGAACGCATTAGCTGAGTTGTATCGAAAACAAAAATTATTATCCAAAATTGAAGATTTACCTCGTCAATATAGTTGTGCAGATTCTGTTGCAAACGAAGTTGAAGATGAATATTTCGCTGCTGCTTTTGCTGATTATCAAGATAAAAAATATGCAGAATGTATTGTCGGATTTGACACTTACTTATCCAAATACATGAACGGTAAATTCAAACAAGAGGCATTGAATTACAAAGCTGAATCTTTATGGCAATTGAAACGAGAAGAAGAAGCTATTGCAATTTACCGCGTTACATTGGAAGAGAAAAACGACGATTTTACTGAAAATGCCGCTACGCGAGTTGCGAAGAATTTATTCAACGCGGGCAAACACGAGGAAGCTTTACCCTATTATAAACGTGTAGAGGAGGTGAGTGCCAATCCGGATAACAAAAATAATTCACGAATCGGACTCATGCGCTGCCATTTCATTATTGGAAACTTTACTTCATCTGCTGATTATGCGAAAAGAGTGTTGCTCGTTACGCAAACAACGCAATTGAAACTTGAGGCAGAATACATTAAAGGAATTTCACTTTCTGAAACAAACAGTTATGCTGAAGCGAAAACTTCTTTGGAATATGTAATTAAAAACACAACCAAAGAATGGGCTTCCGAATCTAAATTTACATTGGCAAACAATGCCTTCAAACAAAATGATTTAACGGCAACTGAAACTTTGGTGCGCGAGTTGTTGAAAATGAAACCAAAATACGAT
>JANNWW010000005.1:0-8970 GCA_031409255.1 Crocinitomicaceae bacterium | reverse complement strand
CAATGAATACCAAATGTCTGTAAAGAATCCGTTTCGTACAAACTTAAAAGTTACGTGGTTATTCAATTGGGGGAATTCTGGAAAAGAAGGTACAAAAGAATTTAAAGAACACTATTGGTCGCATTTTACTGCAAAAATTATTTTGGGTGTATATGCGTTTTGTTTGATTTTAGTATTCATTTATTCACTTATTCAATTTTCGCTTTCATTTGCATATGCGCGAAACCGCAAGAAAAAAGCAGCTGTAATTCAACCAGTTTTCAACCCCGAAACTGCACTTCGTGTTACTGTTCAATTGCCCATGTATAATGAAATGTATGTAGCCGATCGAATTATTGAAACATGCGCTGCTTTTGATTACCCAAGAGATAAGTTTGACATTCAGGTTTTAGACGATTCAACAGACGAAACAAAAGATATTATTGCCAAAAAGGTGGCAGAAATTGCTGCAACTGGCGTTCAAATTGAACACATTCACCGAGTAGACAGAACTGGTTACAAAGCAGGGGCCTTAGATTCTGCGATGGATAAGGTGAAAGGTGAGTTTATTGCAATTTTTGATGCCGATTTTGTTCCAAATCCAGATTGGTTGCAACAAACAATGCCTCATTTTGAAGGTGCAGATGAGGTTGGAGTTGTTCAAACCCGTTGGGGACATTTGAATAAATCTTATTCATTGTTAACTGAACTTCAGGCTTTTGGTTTAAACGGACATTTCGCTGTAGAACAAGGTGGACGAAACGCTTCCGGACATTTTATTAATTTCAATGGAACAGGTGGAATTTGGCGCAAAGCATGCATCGAAAGTGCAGGTGGTTGGGAACATGACACCTTAACTGAAGATTTAGATTTGAGTTACCGTGCACAAATGCGTGGATGGAAATTCAAGTATTTAGAACATGTGGTTGCTCCTGCAGAATTGCCAATAACCATGTCGGCATTAAAAGCACAACAACACCGCTGGATGAAAGGTGGAGCCGAGTGCTTCGTTAAAATGTGGAAATCAATTTTAACGTTTAAAGGCGTAAAATTTTCAGACCGCGTTCACGGAATGGCGCATTTGTTCAACTCTACCGTTTTCTTTTTCATCTTAATGATGTCGTTAATGAGTTTGTTTGTTTTACATATCAAAGATTCGTTTTCAGATTTAAACTACGTTATTCAATACGGTTCCATATTTATTTGTTCAACTGTTTTCTTAATGTATTATTATTGGCTTGCTTTTCGAGATAAAACAAGTAATTCGTTTACTTCATTTCTTCGTTTTATTGGACGGTTCTTCCAGTTCTTGGTTGTTTCGCTTGGGCTATCACTCAGCAATACAATTGCAGTTATCGAGGGCTACTTGGGAATCAAAAGTTCGTTTGTGCGCACACCAAAGTTCAACGTAAACAAAAAAGCAGAATTCAAAGGAAACAAATACGATAAAAAATCTATTTCACTTGTCACAATTGGCGAAGGAATTTTGATGTGTTTATTCGGATTTACAGCAATTAATCGAGCTATTTATTTCGATTTTGGAATGGTTCCATTTCACGCAATGTTGGCAACCGGTTACGGACTCGTTTTCTTTAGCACATTAAAAGAATTACGCGTTAGATCATAAAAAGTTAATGCAAACACTGCAACATAAAAAAACTGAGACCGAATTGCATTTGCAGTTCGGTCTTGTTGTTTTTAGTTCTCTGATCTTTTGGATTCCTCGCGAACACTGGTTGCTTTTAATAATAAACGTCGGAGTACTTTCGTATTTCTATTCTTTACTATGGAACAATAAACTTCAAATTTCTACCGGAAGTTATGTGTTCATTTTTATTTCGGCAGTTTTTGCGCCAACAAATCTTTCTCAAGATGTTTATCGGTTTTTATGGGATGGAAAATTAATTTTAAACGGAATAAATCCGCACGACTTTCGACCCAGGGAAATTATCAATCAAGGTTCGTTTTCAGGAAAAAATTGGCGCGAATTGTATCGG
Organism: Crocinitomicaceae bacterium; assembly: GCA_031409255.1. GTDB lineage: Bacteria > Bacteroidota > Bacteroidia > Flavobacteriales_D > Crocinitomicaceae > Fluviicola. The sequence continues at coordinate 6,994 of JANNWW010000005.1, read as the reverse complement.
GGAATGGGAACTTTATCTCAGCGTAATTATTCTTGTTATCCTTTTGTAACACAAATTTATTCAAGTATAGCTGCTCTTGTTCCATCGTTTTCAATTCAGGTAATAGTTTTAAAATTACTTTTTGTTGGAACTTTTTTAGCTAGTTGGTCTGCGTTCAAACAAGTTCTTGCCTTTTTTAAATTCAATCAAAACACCTTTCATTTGTTTTGGTTAAACCCCTTGGTTTTGGTTGAAGGTTTGGGCAATTTGCATTTTGAATGGGTGATGCTATGTTTTGTGATACTTTCCTTGCATTTTTTACTGAAGCACAAATTTATTCCGACTGCACTTTTTCTATGTTTAGCAATTCAAGCGAAGTTGGTTCCACTGTTAATTTTACCTTTCTTCGTTCGAACTCTTGGATGGGGGAAAAGTATTTTCTTAGGTTTAACAGTTGTTTTATTTGTTTTTTTCAGTTCTTTAATATTCATTAATTCAGCAAATGCTGGAAACTTCCTCGAATCAATTGCTTTGTATTACGGACGTTTTGAGTTCAATTCTCCTATTTATGCGTTTTATTTGGAATACGGTATGTGGAGATATTATTTTTATCCGCTCGAAAACTACGCAGCTTATTTAACACAATATGCGTTGTTATTTCTTATCGCAACATGTTTCTACCGATTGAAAGACAAAAGCTGGGAAACATTTTGTCATCGTCTTGCTTGGGCCTTAACTATTTACTACGTATTTGCTACAACTGTTCATCCGTGGTATTTAATTTTCCCGCTCTTTTTTGCCGTTTTAAGTAGCAACAGACTTACTTTATTTTGGAGTTTCCTGATTTTTTTAAGTTACGTCCTTTACGATGAATCGCTGAAAGAATATGCTTGGCTAATTCGTTCTTTGGAATATGGAACATTAGTACTTTGCTCTTTTTCGTTTATTCGTTCGGAGATAAAAAGCTTTTGGAGAAGCTACTTGCATTCATAAAACTGATTCATTACAATGTCACAAAGAACACGAAGTTGAACTACACTAAGATTAGTAGCTCGTTTATAATTCGTTAAAGTTTAATTTGATACATTTCAATTATCCATTCATCTCTAAAATCAACAAAAGATACTGTTTAGTCATTTGAACGAACACTTCAGATTTTTTTTATTTTTTCAATTCAAGAGAATTCTATATTCGAATTGTGTTCACCAAGCGAAGTGAACAAAAAGTAAAACTTTAAAACCCAAAATTATGTTAATCGTATTCAGTATCGCAGGTTTGATCGCCCTCTTAGCAATTTTAGATCACTTCATGAGCAACAATTGGTCTGGTATAACATCTAAAAACCGAAACGAAACCGTTTTTTCAAACCGTAAAAAAGATTATGGAGCCTATCAGTTGCGCGTAGATTATAGTAAACGTTTGTTGGCAATTCTTTTGTTCCTCGGAATTGGAATTGGTGGAATTTCTGCTGCTTCACTCGCTTTTTTGAAACCAAAAGTAATGGTCGAAAAAACAGATAGCGACCATACAACAACTTCTTTTGATAAACCTGACGATAAAGTGATTGAAATTGAAATTCCAGATGAAAAGGGTGGTGCCGCTCCGGTTGATCCGCTTGTTTTTCCAGAGCCAATTGCCTCAGACGATCCAGTTACAGAGCCAATCGTAATTCCAGATCCGAGCGGAACAATTGTTTCTGATCCGGTAAATCCAAATCCAGATGGCGATGGGTTTGACACAGATCCAATTGGTGATGGACCAGGTGGTAGAGTGATTGACAAGCCAATCTTGCCCGACAATAAAGAACACGATGTGGTAGACGAAATTGCGGTTTATCCTGGAGGAAGACCTGCAATGATAGATTTTATCAACACAAAAATTAAACTTGGCTCAGTGGAAGGTTCTGGTAAGGTTTATGTGAAGTTTTTGATCGAGAAAAACGGTTATATTTCAAAAGTAATTCCTTTAAAAGATGCAAACGATTGCTTTGGATGCATACAATCTGCAATTGAAGTAATTAAAGCAATGCCAGATTGGGCGCCCGCAAAAATAAATGGCGAACCCGTTCGAGCTTGGTATAGTATTCCAATAGAAATTGCGCGCGGCATGTAAACAGTTTTTTCATAAATAGTGTGGTTAGATAGAAAAACTCCCTTCTTGATTCGTTGAAGGGAGTTTTTGTGTTTTAGTTGAATTCTTTTTTTATAACCATTCTCTTTAAATCAATGCATCTTGAAAAACAGAACAAGTTAAATAAAAGCTATTTTATTTCTTTTTGAAAATCTACCAACAAAGAAAAAATATCTGAAAACTCGGCAAAGGACAACTCTTCAAATGTATCATTCACATCATGATAATGTTTATTCGGACCAGCGGTGTACATGAAAAATGCAGGAACGCCTTTTTCCGTGAAAAAATAATGATCCGAATTGGCTGCTTTTCCGCGGGAACCGATTTTAACCAAATATTTTTTCTCCTCGTTAATTTTTTGAATCGCTGCGAATTCTTTTGGAAAAATAGTCGCGTTAACGATTGTTGTTCCGTCTTCACCGCTTCCCATAATGTCAATATTAAACAAAAAACGAATTCTATTTAAGTCAAAAAGCGGATTTTCAGTATAATATTTACTTCCCAATAAACCTACTTCTTCTCCAGAAAATGCCATGAAAACAATGTTCACATTTGCGGGGTGTTCTTTGTAATAACGCGCCATTTCAAGCAGTAAAGCTGTTCCCGAAGCATTGTCGTTTCCGCCAGGAAAATAAGTGTTTTTTCCCATTCTACCCAAATGATCGTAATGCGCAGAATACACAAAATATTTTTTCGATTTCTTTTTTGCAGGAATATAGGCAATAACATTGCGTGCGGTATGGTTTTTCAATTTCGCATCAATAGCATAGTCAATCATCCACGATTCTTTGCTCCAATCTACTTGGTCTGCTTGCAATTCAATTTTCACATGCGCCATTTTTTCTTGTGCAACGCTCCACGTAAATTTCGTGCTTGTAGTTGTTATCACATCGAAACTAGACTGCATTCCAGACATCATTTCACGTGCTTTTTTAAGCGTGTCGCCTTTCCATAAATGCATGGGGAAAAGCAGCGCGATAGAGATTTTGGATCTGCTACCAGCTTTTAAACTTATTTCAGATAATTTATTTTTGAACTCTTTGCCGTCGAATAAATCTGCGGTATTTATTTTAATTACCGCTCTGTTTTCTATAATTCCTCCACCCGATGCCGGATCCACAACAAAAGCTGTTCCTGGCTCAATTTTCTTGCCATCGAACGTAAAATCCATTTGATTTGGAAAGGTATTCACCTTAAAATCGTAGGCTTGAAACGGTGAATTTTTGAAAAAAGAACAACCAATATCGTTGAATTGTTGAGCAATGTATTCGGCAGCAAGCGAATCTCCACTGTTCACATATCCACGTCCGTGAAAAGATGGTGAGCACAAGGTTTGAACTGTTTTCTTACCTGTTTCAAGTTGTGAAAAGCAGCTAAGTGTGTTTCCTAAAAGGAAGAATAAAATGAATTTAGGCATATTTTCTTTCCACCTTTTGAACAAAATCTAAGCCAATTTCACTTTCAGCTGTCCACTTATATTGATTTGCGATGGATGTAACCTGAGATCGCGCTGTTGATTTGTCTGAAATAACGTCCAATTTTTCAATTGCTGAAGAAAACGCTTCAGATGAACCCTCGAACAATTCATTTACGGCTTGCATGCGTTCATTGAAACCAAAAGCACCTTTTAAACTTTCAATTCTTACTTGCCAAATGCGTGCAGAAAGTGAATTCATGTCTGTTGGAACACGTTTGTAAATTGGGTGTAAATCTCCTGAATCATTGTTTGTTTCTGCAACTGCTTCAGTATATTTTACTTCTTCAACAACAATTTCTTCAATTTCTGCCTGAATTTCTTCTTCCGCCTCTTCTTCTTGAATTGGCTCTGGAACCATTTCAGAAATAGGTTTAACAACTTTTACCTCTTTTACTTCTCTCTGTTCAGTTTCGTCTGCAAATAAATCAAACGAAAACGCTTCGTCTGTTTCAGAATCGCTTATTTTATTTTCATCAAAAGAAAGCTCTTCAATTTCAAATTGGTCTAAAATTCCGTCATCTGCAATGTCTTCAATTACAGCAACAGCTTTCTGATTCAGTTCGTTTCCAAAAACGTTGGCTTCGTATGCTTTATAACGCAAAACAATTGCGCGTTCATTTAGCTGTGCAGCACCAGCCGCAAAAGCTTCCAATTCACCAATAGATGCTTCGCCAGCCTTAATTTTCACGATTAAAGCACTCATTTCTTCTAAGAGTGATTGCATATCTAAATTCATAATTCAAGAATTAACTTTTCAACAAACAATTCAAGTTGTTCACTTAAACTCTGTTTTCCGAGTTAAAATTTACAACTTTGTTCGCTAAAATTAAAGAGAATTTGTGCTCGAAAACGGTTTTAAAAAAGAAGTTGTTTAATGCGCATTGTTGAAAACCTTAAAAATAAATTCGAATATGTTTTTAGAACAATTTCCGTCGGAAGGACGACAACATGGCTGGATTGAAGTAGTTTGTGGTTCCATGTTTTCGGGAAAAACCGAGGAATTGATTCGCCGTTTGAAACGGGTAGAGTTCGCTAAGCAAAAATTAGTGCTCTTTAAACCCAAAATAGACGACAGATTTCACGAAGAAAACGTAGTTAGTCACAAGGGTTCTTCTTTTCAAGCAATTCCAGTAGAAAATTCAGCTGAAATTTTAAAGTACTGGAAAAAAGAACGCATTGTTGCCATTGATGAAGCCCAGTTTTTTGATGAAAACTTACCAGAAATATGCAACGAATTAGCTAAAAATGGTGTTCGGGTAATTATTGCTGGTTTAGACATGGATTATTTAGGGAAAGCCTTCGGACCAATGCCTCAATTACTTTGTTCAGCCGAATATGTTACAAAGGTGCACGCAATTTGCGTTTCTTGTGGTAACTTAGCTCAGTTTTCGCATCGAACTGAAAAAACGGGTGGACAAGTGCTTGTTGGAGCAGTTGAGAAATACCAACCTTTGTGCAGATCGTGCTACAATAAAATTGCACATTGAAACTTGATTATTCTACAAAAAAAATAGCCGAAATTGTTGGCGTAAAACACTTCGGAGAAAACCGTAAAGTAGTTTCTGTTGCCTATGATTCTCGTAAAATTACTTCTGGTGAAAACGTTTTGTTCGTTGCGCTTGATGGACCAAAACGAGCCGGTGAAAGTTTTATTTCTGCCGCGAAAGAAAAAGGATGTTTGATTTTTTTATGCAAGCAAATTCCAGAAAATTCTGCTAATTGCACCTTTTTGCTACATCCGAATCCGTTAGAAGCTTTGCAAAAAATTGCGCATTTTCACCGAATGCAATTTTCTTATCCTGTTGTTGCAATAACAGGTAGTTTGGGTAAAACAACATTTAAAGAGTGGGCATTTGAAGTCTTATCACCCAATTTCTCCGTCGTTAGGTCGCCTAAAAGTTTTAATTCGCAATTAGGTGTTGCACTGTCGCTTTTAGAATTACACAAAGAAGCACAAATTGCATTAATTGAAGTAGGAATTTCTGCCCCGAATGAAATGGAGGTTTTAGAAAAAATGCTAGCCCCAACCATTGGTGTATTTACTCATTTTGGAAATACTCATCGGGTCAATTTTGCGAGTGAAGAACAGCATCTATCAGAAAAGTTAATACTCTTTCGAAATACAGAAGTCACATTTGTTTCAAAGCAAGTGTCTGCACTTAACAACACACTTCCAGTAAATTTTAATTGCGTAAAAACTCCCGAGAATTGTAATGCTCATGACGAACTAAAGGCACTTCTAACAGCATTGTGCGGGTTTTTTAAATTAGATGAAAAAACAATTCAAGAAAGAGTCGGAAATTTATCGTCTGTTGCCATGCGAATGGAAACATTTGAAGGCGTGAACGGAAATACAATTATAAACGACAGTTATAATTTAGATATTGAAGCGCTAAGGGAAGCATTATTTTACCAAGATTCTATTGCAAAGGAAAAGCAGAAAGTTGTTTTGATTGGAACGGAAAATGATACCTTGAGAGATAAAATTTCGCAAATTTTAACTGAATTTAATAGAAAAAATAACATTTTCCTAAAAAAAGGCGATTCTATTGATTGGTCTGAGATTCACAATTCGTGTGTGTTGGTGAAGGCGAATCGTTCGTTTGAATTAGAAAAGCAAGTTGCATTTGGAAGAGCAATAAAACACCGAACAATAGTTGAAATAAACTTAGAAGCAATTAAACACAATCTAAATTATTTTAAGAATTCGCTACCTAAATCTACAAAATTGTTGTGCATGGTGAAGGCATCTTCTTATGGTTCGGGAGTTGAGCGTGTTGCTCAGTTTTTACAAAATCAATCAGTAGATTATTTCGGAGTTGCCTTTGCTGATGAGGGAATTGCTTTGCGCGAAGTAGGTGTTTCGCTTCCAATTATTGTCATGAATCCAGATCCTGAACATTCAGTTAGTATAATTGAGAATCAATTGGAACCGGCTTTGTATGATTTCGAACAACTTGATGTTTTTATTCGTGTGTGTATTGAAAAAGGAATTTCAAATTATCCTGTTCATTTAAAATTCGATACAGGAATGCACCGTTTAGGTTTTCTGCCCAGCGACTGTTCGCAAGTTTTAAATCGAATTTTAGCACAACCAGAAATTTCAGTGAAAGGAATTTATTCTCATTTAGCAGATGCTGATAATTTTAATTCTGATGAATTCACACAAAAACAATTGACTTCATTTTCTGAAATTGTATCTTTTTTCAGAAGTCGTTTGAGTGAAAATTTTACAGCTCATATTTTAAATTCGGAGGGTGCTTTGCGGTTTCCAGACCAATCTTTCGACATGGTTCGTTTAGGAATTGCACTTTATGGCTACACTGAAAACGAAAACTTAAAATCTCATTTAGAAGAAAGTGTGTCTTGGTATAGTGCAGTTTCGCAAGTGAAAAAAGTTTCTTCAGG
>JANNWW010000004.1:0-16163 GCA_031409255.1 Crocinitomicaceae bacterium | reverse complement strand
TGGACTTTTTGGATAACTAAGAATCATCCTCTAAGATACTGATTTTCAAGGTTTTAAACAAATTTAATCGAACTTAATTTACTGACTATTAGATGTTTATATTTTTGTCATGTAGTTAGATTCATCCGATAGAATCGATTTTTCATTCGTGCTAAACAAAATTAAGTGATAAAATACAATTAAAAGCACAGAAACTCCTCTAATAGCATGTATTGAAGCATTATAGGTGTTTGATTGTTTTTTATTGGGCATTTTCAAAAGTAATGAATAACTTAATTAACGTTTTCAAAACTAGTGCTTTTTTTTGCGTGTTCTCCCTTGAAATAACGAAAATGACTCAATTTTAAAGTGTTTTTCTACAGAATTGGTGAATGTCATTTTCGAGAAAGGTGTGCTATAAACCATTTAAATTTTATTCCTAATTCCAATAGCAGTAGGGCAGCGAATTCGCTAACACTTTAGGTAAGTAGATCAATATTTTTTTGAAGATATTCGACTCAAAATGTTAGATACAAAAAAAAGCGAACCGAAGTTCGCTTTCTTTTTCTGTTAAAGAAAATTATTTTTTAGTAAAGTTACCAAAAGCAACTTTTCCTGATACTGTTTCAATAGTATATAAATACATACCAACATTGAATTCAGAAACATTTAAAGATGTTGAAGTTGTTGTTGCAACTGTTTTTCCTTCTAATGAAGTAACAACAATTGAAGAAATTTCTTCAGATACTTCGAAGTTAACTACATCAACTACCGGGTTAGGGTAAACTGAAGCTGTTGTAACATTTTCGTTGATTCCGTTAATTCCTGAAACTCTAATGTCATCAATCAAAAGGTAGTTTTCGTCTGTACAATTGTGGTGACGAAATGCAACAATTAATGAATCTGCTCCAGCAAATGAAGAAACTGGGTAAGATAAATTAAAAATTTGCTCACCTGCAGTTAAAGCTCCAGTATGAAGAGGTGCAGCAGCAAAGGCGGCAGCAGCATTTGAATTACCATCAAAAACATAAACAGAATAGAATTCTTGATACCAAACAGAAACTGTTGTTTCAGGAGAAGCAGCTTTCCAAGTTAAGTTAATTGTTCCTGTTGCACCAACAAGGTTAATTGGAGCTGTCAAATAAAGATTGTCTGGCGTTAAAGGGGCCATAGCTGTGTTATCATATGAACTAGAAGCTAAACATTCGCCCATTGGTTGAACTGCAGTACTTGGAAATCCAGCTGCATCAATAACTCCCCATGTTAAAGAATCTCCGTCAAGATCAGCTACACTTCCTAAAAAGAATTCAGCTTGAGTAGAAGCATTGAAATAAACTTGAGCTGATGCACTAAATCCAGCAAAAAGTGCGATTGAAAGTAATAATTTTTTCATAGTTGTAATTTTAAAATTCGTTGCGAATATACAACTTAATTCTATCGAATTGACAGATTGTTCACATTTTAACAAACTTAAATTAACTGAATCATTTTATAACGGTCATTTATTCATTCAAAACAATGGTTTATTCATTTTTGCTATTTATTAAAAGATATAACCACTATATTTGGTTACCAAAACCTAAAATGGAACGATTAATTAACATCTTAATTATCGACGATAACCTAACAGATGTTGCTGCACTCCAGGAAATTCTGTCGGGCTTCGGTAATATTATTCTTATAAGTGATTCAATTGAAAACGCTTATCAGATTGTATCCAAAAAACAAATTGGAATCATTTTACTCAATATTGATAGTCCATTATTTACCAACTTAGAAGATTACACAAAACTAACAGACACTTTTATCAACTCTTCTCATTACACAATTGTTGTAACCGAAAATGCTCGTGCAGTTACCAAACTACTAAGAGGTTTTAACCACGGAGCTGTAGACTTTATCCAAAAACCATTTAATCCGTATCTCATTCAAGCAAAAATTGAGGTATTTAAAAAATTGTATTTTAAAGACTTACGAATTGCGCAACTATTAGGTAATATATTTCCATCAACTATCTTAAACGAATTTAATCTTCAAGGACGATTTACACCTCGTAGAATCAACGAGGGAGTTGTTTTATTTACTGATTTTGTAGATTTTTCGCACAAAGCTAAATCAATGAAACCAATTAAATTATTACGGAAATTAGAACATTTTTTCACCCGTTTTGATGAGATTGTTGAATACTATAAATTAGAAAAAATTAAAACCATTGGCGACGCATACATGGCGCTTGCTGGTGTAAATGAAAATAATCCAGAACCTATTCTCAGAACTTGTTTAGCAGCAATTGAAATGCGAAACTTTGTTCGCAATGAAAGTGTTTTAGCTCAAGCAACAGGAAAACAATCGTGGGAAATACGAATTGGAATTCATGCCGGACCGCTTGTAGCAGGAATTATTGGAACAAAGCGTTTTTCTTTCGATGTTTGGGGCGACACAGTTAATGTAGCTGCTCGAGCTCAACAAATGGCCGAAATTGATCATATTAATATTACACAACCAATTGTTGAGCAAATTAGCGATTACTTAAATATCAACGATTTAGGTAATTTAGATATTTTGAAACGTGGAGGCGCAGTTGAAATGGCACAACTGATTTCTCTTAAAAATGAATATTCTTTATTTTCAAGAGGAGTATACCCAAATCAAGATTTACGGGTTATGTGTAATATTGAAAACTTCGATTTCGTTCACATGCGCCAACATATTTTAAATCATTTGAAGGCAAATTTACCCGATGAACTCTTATTTCACGACATAAACCACTGCTTAAATGTAGAAAAAGCTGTCGTTCGCATTGGTCAATTAGAAGGTGTAACCCACGAAGAACTAATGTTATTAAGAACGGCTGCTCTGTTTCACTCTGTTGGTTATATCTATCAATATAAAAAGAACAAACAATTGGCTGTTCGCTACGTTTCTAATCGCTTGCCGCTGATGGGCTATAATGAGCGACAAGTGCAACAGATTTCTGATATGGTTCTTGCTACCGATAATGAAATTGGACCTAAAACGCTGCTGGAAGAAATAGTTTGCGATGCAGATTCGGATCATATCGGAAGACCAGATTATTTCTCAGTTGTTCAGCGATTGCGCGATGAAATGGAAAATTACGATAAAGTATATTCCGAGGAAGAATGGATACTGAAACAAATAAATTATTTAACTTCGGAACATAAATTTCATACCAATGCAGCTAGAAATCTGCGTAACAAAGGAAAGTTAAATCGAATAGAAGAAATGAAAAAATCTTTGCAAAACATTCAAGCAGATTCTTCTCTAAGTTAATAATCTGAGTTCGATTATAAATCAATTATTATCAGTTCTAGTAGGGTTTAGAACTCAACTCAGTTTAATAAACAGATTGAATGATGTCTAACATTAGGTCGGTTGTTTCTGGCTGAATAAAATCAGATGAAACTGAACCACGATAATTAGAAACAATAGAAATTGCTGGTGCCGTATACGTTGATACAATTCCTTCGGTGCTTGATTCAGCATCAATTGAGGTGAAAATAAAACTTCCTTCTGGAGATTTACGCTTAAACATTGGTAAACCAGCCAAATTATCTCCTTTTGTATATTTTCCTGAAGTTCTATTTTTTGAAATGCTGTTCAATTTCATGCTTTTTGATTCAGATGAGCCAACATTGTCTTCCACAGAAATTGTAGTCGAAGAACTCGCATCAAAAGTTGTTGATTTTTTGCTCGGTGTAGTTGAGTTTGAGATATCTGAGTTTAATTCTTCTTGAATCTTTCCTTGCTCTAATTTCGGTTCTGTTTTCTCTAATTGCGCAACTTTTTTTGATTCGTTTTCTAAAACCTTCGTTGAAAATAAATAAATTGGTGCAGCAACTCCAATTCCAATTACAAAAACTGCTGCAGCACGAAACCATAGTGTATTGTAAAAAGGTAAAATGCGTGGAACAGATTTTTCCATTACCATTTGAGTGTGTGGCAATTGAAATTTAGAATTGAAAACAGTATCTAAACTTGTTTTCACAGACGGTCGAATAATTTCTGTTTGAGAAAGTGTTGCAACAGAAAGTAATAATTTTTTAGTGTGTAAAAATTCATGCTCATTACTTGCCAAATCCTTGATTAACAATTTTTCAGAAGCGTTTAATTCTTCGAATGATTTGTTTATGATTATTTCTTCTACGGTTTTCATATCTTCATTTTTTGTTCGTCGGGTTGGTATTCTTTTAAGCTTTGCGCTAAATATTTAGTCGCATAAAACAATCGCGATTTCACTGTTCCTTCGTTTGTTAGCAATACTTCAGCTATTTCTTTCATAGATAGGCCATCAAAATGACGTAATTCGAATACTTCTCTATGTTTACTGTCTAATTTTAGAATTTCTAAATCGAATTTTTCTTTAAATAGTTGATGATGAGTAGCGTTCATTACGTTTTTACTATCATCTTTCACTTGTGTTTCCTCGTTTAAGCTGTTGTTGGTTCCTCTTCTAACTTCTTGTTTTTTGTATTCGTTTTTACACATATTTGCAGCAACAGAATACATCCATGTTTTAAAAGAACGCGTTGTGTCAAATAATTCTGGTTTGTGAATCACCTTCGTGAAAAAATCGTGCACAAAATCTTCTGATTTCTCTCTATCTCGCCACAACATGCGCATGAAATAGGAAAGTAAAAGGGAAGAATATCGCTCATATAAATTATCAAACGCGCGCTTGTCGCCACCAGCAGTTGCAATTAAGAGCTGCTCGTCTGTCATTAAATGATATGTTTTCCGATCTATGCGCACACTTTTATTTTATCAATAATTGAATTGTTTCTTCAGGAATATTTGATCGTTTACCAATTGCACGAATTTTTTCATCGATTAATTTTATTTCATCAGAATACCCTAGTTCGACATAATGTTTTCGAAGAACTAGTAAACTCGGAATGTAATTCTTTGCTAAGCCATCACTAAAAGTGGTGAGTTTAGTGGATGTAATATTTTTCTTCCATGAGTTTTGCCACAGAGATTGGTTTATTTCATTAGAATTGGATGTAAAACCATAATGGAAACTCAGGCCCACAGGAACAATGTTTTTTTGAATTGGTTTTAGAAATTCCTTTGGAAAGGTCATCGATAAATAGATGTTTTTTTCTTGGTTTAATTCACAAAAAGATTGCAAGTAAGCCGGATTGAATTCTGTAGCTTGCGGAAGCTTAAATCCTTTTGTTTTTAACTGATTTTGATATTCTTTACTAGCTAAATACTCAAAAGAAACGAGTTCTACATTTAGTTTTTCATAGCATTCGCGTGTTTGGTAATTCAAGTTGAAATCAGTTACACCATGTAAAATTAAAGTAGAATTCTGACTTACACTTGAGCATAAATCGTTAAAATAACTGTAATCTGCAGCTGCTCTTCCTTCCTTTATATTAACTTTCTCAGCTAAAGAATCGAAAGCAAGGTCTTTATTTGTTATAAAGTAGTAAGCCATTAATTGTTTTTGAACTTCTAAATTTTCAGGTTGTAATTGAGCTGCTAAAAACAAATTACTGGCTTTGTTCATGTCGTAATTACTGGTGCTAAAAATCGCAAGGTTTTGTTCAAATCCTTGGGTTGAAATGGCAGCGTCTTCAGTTAAATTCATTTTCTCCTCTTCATTAGCAGGAACTTCATAGCTGTTTTTTTTATCGGAAGTTTCAACTTCTTTCATTTCAATAGTAACCTTTTCGCGACTTTTCAATTCTTTTTTACTCGTTGATATAGATTCGATTTGAGGCGTATTATTGCGCTGAAAAGCTGTGTCTAACTTGTTTTGCTGAATAAATTCATTTGAATTGCCCGCATTTTCGGCTTTGGAATTATTTGTTACAGGAGCACTGTTGTTCGATTGCGCATTGATTGGCGAAACAAACCCCGAACTAAGTAAACACAAAATAATTGCTTTCATTGTTTTTTTTTTTAGTGTTACAAGTTACTGAGCTATTGGTTCAAAATAAACTTAAATAGTATAAAAAAAATTGAAAGTGTTTCTTAGTTTTCAGAAGAAAATAAAAATTTATTAGGAGAAACCAATTTAGTTTTCACGGCATACATTACAATTCCGGCCGTATTTTTAACTCCTAACTTGGCCATAATGTTTTTGCGGTGCGTATTAATAGTGTGGTTACTCAGAAATAAAATTTCAGCAATTTGTGCATTCGTATTTCCTTCGGCAATATAAGTTATAATCTCAAGTTCACGCTCGCTAACACTGATTGGTTCGCAGCTTAAACCTTCCACATCTAAATCGTCTACATTGATATTTCCTTGGCGAATAGTTTCCAAAATTTGTCCACAAAAAAAACGGTTCCCACGATAAGTTTCACGAACAGAATCAATAATTTCTTGCGCGTCACAATCTTTTTTCACGTAACCTTTCACGCCTAAACGAAGAGCAGTAACGAGTGTTTGAGCACTTTGTTCTGGAGTTATTGCAACAATATTAAGTTGCGGATGTTTTTGCAACAATTGTCCGATTATATCTATACTAAAATTTTTCGAAGTAAAATCTAACAGTGCAACATGTGTTTCGAAATTTTTTGCCAGTTCACTTAATTCTAAAGAACTTTTCGCTTCACCGACTATTTCAATTGCAGGCTCGTTAGCAAAAAGGGTACGAAGCCCAATTCGAATAATTTCATTGCTGTCTGCCAAAAGAAGTCGCATGCTATTTAGAATCTTTTTAGATAAGACAAATATACTTCTAAATTGAATACAAAAGCAGAACGCGAAGAAAAAGAATTACTGATAATAAAAAGAGGAGTTAAATTGCATCAAAATAAACAAATAAGCAAATAAGCAAAGAAGCAAAGAAGAGAATATGCAAATAAGCAAATTTACTTACTCCTCCAGTCTTTACTAATGAATACGAAGGATTTAAGTAATTAAGAAATTTTTAAAACAAGCTAAACCTTAGTCGTGCAATTTCACCAATAACTTGTCTATTCTCGCACCATCCATGTCAACGACCTCAATGTCAAAGTTCATCCAATTAATTACCTGACCGGTAATTGGAAGCGATCTCGATTCATTCAAAACTAAACCTCCTATGGTAGTGTAATTCAGATCTTGGTTGTGTTCTTCCATATCGAAATGGCGGAAAAATTCAGCAATTGGGTATTGACCGTCAATTAGCCAAGAACCGTCTTCGCGTTGAACAAATTCAAACTCGTCGCTGTAAAAATCGTTAAAATCGCCAACCAAAGCTTGCAATAAATCATTTAAAGTAACTATTCCCTGGGTTTGTCCGAATTCATCGGTAATAATTCCGTAGTGTGTTTTTGTGTCTTTGAAATGCACCAATGCTTCGTAAGCGGAAATGTTTTCCAGCAAATAATTCGGTTTGATGAGTAAACTTTTCAAACTAAAATTGTCGTGATTGATTGTTCTAAACAAGTCTTTTAAAAGTACAACGCCTAAAATCTGTTCTCTTTCTTCATCGAAAACAGGATAAACAGAGTGAATTTCTTTTTCAACCTGATTGCGAATTTCTTCTTCATCGTCAACAATATCTAAGAAAATCACGTCGTTGCGATGCGTCATTAAGGAACTAACTGTTCTGTCGCCCAAATGAAAAACACGTTCCACAATGTCTTGCTCAATTTCCTGTACTTCACCGCCTTCGGTTCCTTCTTGAATAATTGCTTTTATTTCTTCTTCGGTAACTTTACTGTCTGCAGATTGTTTAACACGCAATAATTTAATTAAAACATCAGATGTGGTGGTTAAAAGCCATACAAAGGGAGCCGTAATTAGCGCCATAATTCTCATAGGTCGGGCCATCGTTTTGGCAATTCCTTCTGGGTTGGAAAGTCCGATTCTTTTTGGAACCAATTCGCCTAAAACCAAAGAAAAAAACGTTAAAACTACAACAACGGAGGATACAGCAATAAAATGCGCGTAACGTTGCGTGCTAGCAAAACTTTTGAAAAAAGCTTCAACGTCATCAGTAATTTGCTCTCCAGAGAAAATACCTGTTAAAACGCCAATTAATGTAATTCCAATCTGAACCGTCGACAAAAAGCGATTAGGTGAATTGAGTGTTTCAAGTACAATTTTAGCATTTTTATCGCCTCGTTTCGAAGCAGCGTCTAATTTAGATTTTCGAGCTGAAACTGTTGCAATTTCTGCCATCGAAAAAATACCATTGACAAGAATAAGAAGAAATATGATGAATACGGGAATGGCCATTTCTTAAGAAATTCTCCCCGGATAAACTTTCAACGCTTCTTCTAAACACTTTACGGCATTTTTCAGACTGCTTTGATTTAAGACATATGCAATACGAGCTTCTTGTTTTCCGACACCTTTTGAAGAATAGAATCCATTCGCTGGAGCCATCATAACTGTCTGACCTTCAAATTCAAAGTCTTCCAATAGCCACTGACAGAACTTTTCAGCATCGTCTACAGGGAATTTTGCTACGCAATAAAATGCTCCTCGAGGTTTTGGACAAAAAACGCCTGGAATGTTATTCAAACCATCAACCATAATATTTCTGCGTTCTACATATTCTGAAACAACATCATCAAAGTAAGATTGTGGTGTTTCCAAAGCAGCTTCTGAGGCAATTTGTTCTAAAGTTGGAGGAGACAAGCGTGCTTGACCGAATTTTAAAACTGCCGACATTAGTTCAGCATTTTTAGAAACGATTGCACCAATTCGAGCGCCACACATGGAATAACGTTTCGAAACAGAATCAATCATAATTACATTATTTTCGATTCCAGATAAATTCAATACTGAAAATGGTTTTGCACCATCATAACAGAATTCGCGGTAAACTTCATCTGCGAACAAAAATAGATCGTGTTTTTTTACGATATCTCGTAATTGTTCTAATTCAGCTTGCGAATAGAGATAACCAGTAGGATTTCCGGGGTTACAAATAACAATAGCTTTCGTTTTAGAAGTAATTTTTGCTTCAATTTCAGAAACTGGCGGAAGCGCAAAACCCGATTCAATGCTTGAATTTACTGGAACGACAGTTATTCCAGCTGCAACTGAAAATCCGTTGTAATTTGCATAAAATGGTTCAGGAATGATAATTTCGTCGCCCGGATTGCAAGCAGCCATAAAACCAATTGTTAAAGCTTCAGAACCACCAGTTGTAATAATTATATCTTCAACATTTACGGGTAAACCACCTTTTTGATAGCTTGCAGCAAGTTTTATGCGGTAAGATTCGAAACCAGCTGAATGACTGTATTCCAATACTTTTTGATCGAAATTTTTGATTGCATCGAGAGCAACTTGTGGTGTTTCAATGTCTGGTTGACCTATGTTTAGGTGATAAACGGTTCTTCCTAGTTTTTTAGCTTTCTCTGCGTATGGTACCAGTTTCCGTATGGGGGAGGAAGGCATGTCAACCGCTTTCTGAGATATTTTTGGCATTTTGAATTTAATTTAAGTAACAAAGATATAGTTATTGTTGAATTTATAATAAAATTGTTGATTTTTGCTTCATGAAGTGGATAAGTTTTTTGGTTTTATTTTTTTTAATTTACTCTTGTTCATCAAATGATGCAAATAAAAACAAGATAAATGATTCTGAAGGTGCTTTGGTTCTTAGAAATAGTGATACTACTATTGGTCAATCAAAATTCAAGGGTAAAATTCCAGAGGCAAAAGTTGATGAGTATTATTTCAAAGATCGAAAAAAAATGTTGGTTGAAGCGAATGAATTCAACGAATCAATCTTAATTCAATTAAAATACGCAACCAAAGACAATTTCATGAAGCGCAAGTTGTACGATACTCTAAAAACGGCATATCTACAATTGGAAGTTGCACTAAGACTCGCAAAAGTTCAAGATGAATTAACGAAAATTAATCCGAATTATCACTTATTGGTCTACGATGCGCTTCGTCCATTGTCTGTTCAATGGGAAATGTGGAACGCACTCGATTCAATTCCAGCTACTGAGCGCGGAAAATTTGTAAGCAATCCTTTAAAAGGAAGCGTGCACAATTTCGGAGCAGCAGTAGATGTTACCATTTGTGATGTTGCAGGAAAACCAGTAGATATGGGCGCAAAATACGATGAAATTGGAAAAATTGCCTATCCGAGTTTAGAAGCTTTTTTTTTAAAATCGGGCAAATTAACTAAGAAACAAGTCGAAAACAGGAAATTGCTTCGAAAAGTAATGCAAGGTCAAGGTTTTAGAAATATTCCTACAGAATGGTGGCATTTTAATGCGTTTTCGCGAGAGGAATGTAAGCGGAGATTTAAAATTATTGAACGAGAAATTAGTCTTTAGACTCTTTATTTACCACTTCGTTTTGGTCTTGTCTCTTAAGTCTCTACTACTATTTCAAGACTAATCCAAAAACCGCTTTCTCAATTCTTCACTTGGCAACCAGCAACTTTCCTTTTTTCCATACCATTTGTATCGGTTTTTCGCCACATAGTTGTAAATCGGATTTCGAATAAATGGCGGAATGATTAAAAAAGCGAAAAATAAAATCCACAATCCTTTTAAATGTTTCGTAATGCGCAACGCTCCCGAACTTCGCGTATATATTTTACCATTTTCTGTAAATACCAGTGAATCGAATTGAGTTGTTGAAAAATTATTCTCGTTTAAAAATTGCTGACCGTGAGTTCCTTGTAACGAAGCAAATTTTAAGTTTTTCTTTTTGTTTTTTTGAATTATAAACTGAACTGAGCTTTCACAAAGGTTGCAAACTCCATCGAAGTAGATAATTGGATAATTTGAATCTGTCACACTTTAAATTTGAATTCCAACAACCAATACATCATCTATTTGCGCATTTTCTCCCATCCAATTATTAAACGATTTTTCAATTAACTGAGCTTGCTCAAACATTGGTTTTGAATGGTGTTCTATGAATAAATCTTTTAGCTTTTTCGCCATGAATTTTTTGCCGTTTTCACCTCCAAATTGATCCGGATAGCCATCTGTGAAAAGGTATACACTATCACCAGTTTGAAGGTCAACAACTTCTTCAGAAAATGAATAATTCGAAAGATGATTTCCACCAATAGAAAGTTTATTTGGCTTTAACTCAATTAATTTTTCACCTCTCACAATATAAATCGGTCGATTTGCACCTGAGTAACTCAATTTTGTTTTTTCTGGGTTAATATAAATTAGTGCTACATCCATTCCATCTTTGCTTTTCGCAGATTCGTGCTCCTGGTTCAGGGAATCTTTTATAAATTGATTCACATGTGTAAGAATATCGCCCGATTTTTCGATGTTTCGTTCTAAAATTGCATGATTGAAGCCATCAATTCCCATCATCGACATGAACGCTCCCGGAATTCCATGACCTGTGCAATCTGCACAAACAAAATAGATTGAACCGTCTGGTCGTTTGTCGAACCAATAAAAGTCACCACTTACAGTATCTCGAGGAAGATTGTAAACGAAAATGTCTTTAAAGCTGTTTTTTAAATTTTCTAAAAGTGGTAAACGAGCTTGCTGAATATGTTTAGCGTAATCAATACTATCAGATATATCTTTGTTTTTTTCTTCAATTATTTTGTACGCATTCGAAAGTGATTCATTCGCTTTTTTCTTTTTGATAAATGAACGAATTAAGAAAATGGCGAAAACGAAAATGAGTATCAGAATCAATATCAAAAATGTTTTAAAAGTTCGCTCTCGCTCAAGTTTAACTTTATCTAAATTACCTTTTTGAACGAGGTTTTGAATTTTAAGTTTGTCTTCCTTAATTTTATTTCTGTTCTCTAAATCTTTTATAATATCCCGATTGTTTTGTTCTAATAAACTGTCTTTTGCTCTGGAATATCGCTCCATATATTCGTACGCTTTTTCTGTTTTGTTCAATTTTTTATATACTTGCGCTATAAGTTGAAATATTTCGGAAAGTTCTTTATTAAAATTCCCTTTTTGAGCCTCTTTTTCAGCGAGAATTGATTTATTTAATGCCGCTTCGTATTGCTGGTTGTCGAATTTAATTCGTGACAAACCAATAAGCGAGATACAGCGATTGTAGCCTTGGTTTTTGAAACTTGATAAGGTAGAAATTGAATAATTAAAATAATATTCTGCTTCTGAGATTTTGTTTAACCTATAATAAATGGTACCGATTGTACAAGCAGTTGAACCAATTGCTTTTAAATCTTTAGATTTTTCAGCAATTGAAATAGAAAACTGGCTTGATTTAAGTGCTTTTTCATATTTCCCTTCAGTTAAATAAAGATTTGCTAAGTCATCTAAACTAACCATGTATTTGTGTTCAGAATTTAAATTTTTGAAGATCCGTGAAGAGCGAATAAAATAGCGTTCAGCCATTTTAAAATTCTTTTCACCCAAATAAATCCAACCAATATTACGATAACATTCAGCAATTGATGAACGGTTATTTGTTCCTTGAAAGTTTTTTAAAGCCCTAAAGTAAAATTCTGAAGCTGTTGAATAATCATTGGAATACCAATACAAGTCGCCAATCAAATTTTCTGTTTTTCCAGTTAAATTTTTGTTGCCTATTCTTTCGGCTTTATCGAGCGCTAAAAGAGCAATTTGAAGTGCTTTTTCGTCGTTTAAATGAATTAAATTTCTTGCTTCTTTTAACTTATTATTGATAAATTGAACGGAAGGATTTGGGGATTTAAAAGCACTTTTATATTCAGCTTTTAAGTTTTGTGCAGATAAAAAGGTAAACGAAACAAGTAAACAAAAAATAATATGCAAAAACCGCATGGTTTTATACAGGTTTTTGTTGCTTTTTTCTGAAATAATTGAGTTATTTTTGATCAACATAATTAATCAAATCTACGAAAAAGTTATGAATACAGTTTACACTTTTTTAATCTTTATTTGATTGTCAAATTTTTAAATATCTAATTTAATAAATGTATAAATTCGTTACTCAAGTAAAATATTCTTTCGTGTAATGTATTGTATATCAATTTAAAATGATTTAAATATTGACTTCAGAAACGAATTACTTTGAAATTGTATGGCAAGGTTCGTTATTTATCTTTTAAAAGTAGAGTCTATCGCTTATCTTTGCTCAGCTAAAAATTCGATTTTCAAAGTTTATGGAGCAACAAGCACCCTACAAACCAGTCAACAATATACGTATAGTTACTGCAGCGTCTCTTTTTGACGGACACGATGCCGCAATAAATATTATGCGAAGAATCATTCAGTCTACCGGATGTGAAGTCATTCATTTAGGTCACGACCGATCAGTTGAAGAAGTTGTAGACACCGCAATTCAAGAAGATGCGCAAGCAATTGCAATGACTTCTTACCAAGGCGGACATATCGAATATTTTAAATACATGCACGATTTGTTGAAGGAAAAAGGTGCGCCACACATCAAAATCTTTGGTGGAGGTGGCGGAACCATTCTACTTTCTGAAATCGAAGAATTGCATGCCTATGGAATTACACGCATTTATCATCCGGATAACGGTCGTTCAATGGGCTTGCAAGGAATGATAAACGATTTAATTCAACAATGCGATTTTCCTGTTGGAAATAAATTGACCGACGAAATTAACCATGTTGAAAACAAACATGTTCCTTCTATAGCGCGTTTAATTTCAGCTGCTGAAAATTTCCCGGCTGATAATACCGAAATGCTCAAAACGATTCATGAAAAAGCAGCAAAAAATGACGTTCCAGTTTTAGGTATTACAGGAACAGGTGGTTCTGGAAAATCTTCACTGGTAGATGAATTGGTTCGTAGATTTTTAGTTGATTTCCCTGAAAAACAAATTGCAGTAGTTTCTGTAGATCCGTCTAAAAGAAAAACAGGTGGAGCGCTTTTGGGAGATCGTATTCGCATGAATGCCATAAAAAATTCACGTGTTTACATGCGCTCGCTCGCAACACGACAATCTAATTTAGCTCTATCAAAACACGTTTCTGAAGCATTGCATATTCTAAAAGCTGCCAACTATGATTTAATTATCTTGGAAACATCTGGAATTGGACAGTCGGATACAGAAATTCTAGATCATTCCGACGTTTCTTTATACGTAATGACGCCTGAATATGGTGCAGCCACACAATTAGAAAAAATCGATATGCTCGATTTTGCAGATGTAATTGCTTTAAATAAATTCGACAAGCGAGGCGCTTTAGATGCATTGCGTGACGTGCGAAAACAATACCAACGAAACCACAATTTGTGGGATTCAAAAGTAGATGAAATGCCAGTTTTCGGAACAATTGCTTCGCAGTTCAACGATCCTGGAATGAATACTTTGTATAAAATAATAATGGACAAAGTGGTCGAGAAAACCCAAGCTCCTTTGCAGTCTAAATTTGAGATTACTAAGGAAATGTCTGAGAAAATTTATGTAATTCCACCTGAAAGAACACGTTATTTATCTGAAATTTCAGAAAATAACCGCGGATTTGATAAATGGGTGAACAAACAAGTTGAAGTAGCCGACAAATTACACGCCTTGCACACCACAATTCAAACTTTTCATGCGTCTAGTTTAGAAGATAAAGACCGATTAATTAAAGGTTCGCAAGAGGTATATGAACAAGTAAAACGCGATTTAGACGGTCACAACTGGGATATAATTCAAAAGTGGGAAGAGAAAGTGGGAACTTACAAAGCTCCAGAATTTATTTTTAAAGTGCGCGACAAGGAATTGCGATTGGCTACTCATACAGAATCGCTTTCGCACAGTCAAATTCCGAAAGTTGCTCTTCCAAAATATAAAGGTTGGGGAGATATTTTGCGTTGGTCTTTGCAAGAAAATGTTCCTGGGCAGTTTCCGTATACTTCCGGATTGTTTCCTTTCAAACGCGAGGGAGAAGATCCAACACGCATGTTTGCAGGTGAAGGCGGGCCAGAACGAACCAATCGTCGTTTTCACTACGTAAGCTTAGGAATGCCAGCAAAGCGTTTATCTACGGCTTTCGACTCGGTTACTTTATATGGAAATGATCCAGATTTACGACCAGATATTTATGGTAAAGTAGGAAATTCAGGTGTTTCGATTTGTTGTTTAGACGACGCGAAGAAATTGTATTCAGGCTTTGATTTATCACATCCGGCAACATCTGTTTCAATGACAATTAACGGCCCTGCGCCAATGTTACTTGGTTTCTTTATGAATGCTGCAATCGATCAAAATTGTGAGAAATACATTAAAACGAACGATTTAGAGAAAGAAATTTCAGCAAAAATTGATTCGATTTATAAAACAAAAGGAGTAACTCGTCCGGCATATCAAGGCGCTTTGCCAGAAGGAAATGATGGTTTAGGCTTATTTTTGTTAGGTGTAACTGGAGATCAGGTTTTACCAGCTCCTATTTATGCTCAAATTAAAGAAGATACGTTAAAACAAGTTCGCGGAACTGTTCAAGCAGATATTTTAAAAGAAGATCAGGCACAAAACACATGTATTTTTTCAACAGAATTTGCCTTGCGTTTAATGGGAGATGTGCAGCAATTCTTTATCGAAAAACAAGTGCGTAATTTCTACTCAGTTTCTATTTCAGGTTATCACATTGCTGAAGCTGGGGCAAACCCGATTACTCAATTGGCCTTTACTTTGTCTAACGGATTCACGTATGTAGAATATTATTTGAGTAGAGGAATGGATATCAATGATTTCGGACCAAATTTATCGTTCTTCTTTTCGAACGGTATTGATCCGGAATATGCAGTAATTGGACGTGTAGCACGAAGAA
The DNA here is from genome assembly GCA_031409255.1 of Crocinitomicaceae bacterium. Classification (GTDB taxonomy): domain Bacteria; phylum Bacteroidota; class Bacteroidia; order Flavobacteriales_D; family Crocinitomicaceae; genus Fluviicola. The sequence goes on along the minus strand of JANNWW010000004.1, from coordinate 519 downwards.
TTTGGGCGAAAGCTTTGGCAAAAAAATACGGTGCTAATTCACGTGCGCAAATGTTGAAATACCATATTCAAACTTCTGGTCGCTCGTTGCATGCACAAGAAATTGATTTCAACGATATTCGTACAACTTTGCAAGCTTTGTATGCTATTTACGATAATTGTAACTCTTTGCACACGAATGCATACGACGAAGCAATTACTACACCAACAGAAGAATCTGTTCGCAGAGCAATGGCTATTCAACTGATAATCAATCGGGAACTTGGTTTAGCGAAAAACGAAAATCCGTTACAAGGTTCATTCATTATTGAGGAGCTAACAGATTTAGTGGAGGAAGCAGTTTTAACTGAATTCGATCGAATTACGGAACGAGGCGGTGTTTTAGGAGCGATGGAAACGATGTATCAGCGTTCTAAAATTCAGGAAGAAAGTTTGTATTACGAAACGTTAAAACACAACGGTGAATTTCCTATTATTGGGGTAAACACGTTTTTGAGTTCGAAAGGTTCACCAACTGTTG
>JANNWW010000003.1:0-4024 GCA_031409255.1 Crocinitomicaceae bacterium | reverse complement strand
CACTCACAACGAAGAACTTTGATATCTATCAGTTAGAGCCTGAGAAAACCTACGAAGTTCGGGTGTCGGGTTTGGTGGGAGATTACCGCTCACCAACTTCAGACATCGAGGAATTCACAACACCTGCCCTGGTTCCGTATGAATGTAATGCGGTAGATTTGCCTTTTGCGCCACAGAATTATCAGACCTTGCAAACAGCTTATGCGGGCATGACTTTTCAGCTGGGGCAGTTTGAATTGTATGTCACAGAAATTACTGCGCTGCAAACTGCGGGTCATTTCACTGGAAAGGGAACCATTCGGCACGATTTCCTAGGTGGAGCCAAATGCAAGGTGCTTTTCGAGGATTTACTCGTAGACAAGGAATTCATTGTGCGGGAGGGCGAAGCAAAAGCCGAAACGAGTGGCGCTGAAAACTGGTCGAACCAACATTACTTGGACATGGTATCTCCTTACCCAGCTGGAGGAGTGATAGAAAGCTATGGATTCTTGAATGATTCAACTGTTTTTGTGGTGGTGAATGGTGTGCAGCAAACTTATTCTTTTTCAGAAGATGGGAACTTGCCCATTGTAGTTCAGGGAGATAACAATGTGGAGATTCAGTTTTGGCCAGATGGAACAATTGTGGTGACCACTTATGGAACCTCACCTTCAGCAGATAGTTTGGATGCAACGGCAGACCGTTTTGCTGAGTTTGAAGTAGTGGCGGGAAGTGAACAATTCTTCGATAAGAAAAGCTACGACCATTTTGCCAGTAACTATGAACTGATTACCTGCGCGAATAGCTTTAATTACTTTGTGTCAAATACGGCTAAATCAATAACAGGAACTTCACAAGTGAAAGCTGTTTACCACATTCGAACGCCCGGATATAGTTCCTCAGGAGTGCGTTTTGAAACCGCAGGAGGATATACCATAATTCCGCACACAGCAGAAAACGACACCACATTTGTGCTCACACTACCCGCAAAAGATTTTGACTATCAGGTCTATGCATTTTATGGAGACCTGAAAATCGGGAAACTCCATGTGGCAAGTTTTGAGCAGAAGCAACGGAAAGTGAGAATCGTTCCGCTGACTTCTATGAGTTACAGCGAAAGTGCTATTGCAGCAGCTGTGAACAACATTCTAGCACCTGCAAACGTGACACTAAGCGTGAAAATAGATTCAGTGTTTACAACAAATGAGTTCACTTCACAAACCGTTTTTGCAAATCCTGAAACAACTGTGATGACCAGTTACACCACTCAGATGCGCGCACTCAGAGATGCCTACAAAGCAACGCACGAACTGGCAGCGGATGAATACCTGATTTTTGTTGTTCCAAGTTTTGAGAACCCGCAAATAGATGGCTACATGGTGCGCGGAAAAGGGCTTGGCTTTGTGACACAGAGCTCACTTTCAAGTATTTCGAATTTTGTGCATACGCTCACACATGAGTTGGGGCACGGAATGGGCGGGCTGGAACATGCTTGGAGTAGCGATGAAAGTAAAAAGGGGTTGACGAATAATTTGATGGATTACCCTTCGACAAGCTCAGGGACATCAAATGGAACGAAGTTGATAAAATCACAATGGATCGCCTTGAATGTTGCGCCGAATGTGGTGAGTATGTTTGATGGTGAAGAGGAAGGCCAAAATTACACCGTTTCGTCAGGAGATTTGGCTGCAATTTATTCTTCATTTGCCAATGTAGATGGAACAATATCTTTTGTTGACCCAGCTGGGAGCGTTATTACATTGCCACAAGGGGTTACCTCTTTAACTTTTGCTAGCCCTGATTCGTATTGGCAAATACCGAATACCTATGAAAAACTCCATGAAAATGAGACACCAATTGGTTCATTAATTTCATTCACAGTAAATGGAAATCATTACTTCGGTCAAAGGTCTGCACTCGGAGGATTTAATGGCTATTTTAAATTTGAAAATGGCACTAATGTTCCCTATCCAAAACCAGCAACAACTGATCAAGAAATAAATCATATTCTGGGAGGCTTTCCAGCCTTAATTGATGGAAATGTTAGATTCAAAATTTGCCCGTTGAGCAAAACAATGATTCTTGCAAATTCTACGCCAACATCATTATTTTTAAATCGATTCGAATTTTTAAGCAATTATATTCTCAGCACAAGTTTTTCTTCTGGAATAGTTGTAATTGCAGAATACGAAGGTGGAATAACCAATTCGGAACTTCAGTATTTAAAAAATCTACGCAGCAATATTGAAGGCACAGAAGCAATTTATGCTTTTCAATTGGCTTATTTAGCAAAATTAAATAGTAGATTTTGTAATTGTTTCACAGATGTTGTTACACAAACCAACCAACAAGTAAACTACGAAAACGCGCAAGAATTAGCCTTAGAAAAGCAAGCCGAACAGAATCAGTTTTTTACGCAAGAAGCAGATGCCTTGGCAGTTCAAACTGTTATTAATCAAGGTGCTATTTTTGGTTCTGAATTAAGCCAATTTGCTGCGCCACTTCCAACAAATGACCCGCATTATTTTAAACAACTTTATCTTACATTTAGTAACTGGATTTCAACAATTACTACGCTTAATGGAATAACTAAAGATGTTTTAACGGAGGATAATGTTGATATTGGTGGACTAAGTAATTTGCTTTTTTCTGTCTCCACACCGCAACAAAGAAAATGCTATTTAAGTCAATTAAATAGTGGACATCGAATTGAATTATTGAACGAAGTTGGTGAATGGACCTTACCTACGGCTACTTATTCGAATGCATTTTTTGGCTTCGCACTCGTTTCACACAAAGAACGGTTCTTCATGGAATTATTGGAGACAACGCCAAAATATCAATACGACGAACTTTTAGCAGCTCTTGAATTAAACAATTTTGGCTTGTTTCATGGTTTAGACGGTGATTTATGGTCTGAACAGAACTACCGACTTTACGCATTAACTGCCAAATGGATCAAAGAGGAATACAATTACCAGAACATTCATCTTCCTACGAGTCAAATTTCGAATCCGAATTTCACAAATCCAAATTTGATGAAAACGGTTTATTTATCGAATTCTACCGACATGGTAATGAATGCAAGTTTCGGAAATAGTACTATTTATTTGACAAAGAAAGTGCGAAACCCAGGCGAAGATTGGCCCATGTTCTCGACCATGTATGAATGTCATCCGTATGACCCAGTTTTAGTAATCGTTGAAAATAATTTCACCTTTGCGGGTGTTGATGGCGCGCAACTAACAAGTGGTCAAAAACTCATCGTTCCAGCAATTTTTGCCTATTGGTTGATTGCCGAGAAAGACAAATTGGATGAGATTCACATGCTGCGTGTAACCTTAGATCTTATCGCCATAACTGCTTCTGCGCTTTCTGCAAACCCAACACCTTTAATGCTTGCTGAAAGTGTTTTGGCTGGGGTTGATTTAACTTTCGCACTCAATGAACAACAAATAAACGATTCTGGAACTGCGCAAGACAAGGCATTGCTCAAAGCATGGAACGATTTAGCTGCAACTCTCGGAATTCTAGCAGGGGGGCAAGCCATTCTCAAAACAACGGTTGGCGGTTTGAAATATGCATTCAATAAAACAGCCGTAAGTTCTAAAATTTCCGCATTAAAGAACAATACGGCAACATTAGACGATGTAGAAAACTTATTTGTTAAAATCTTTAAATTAAGTAAGCAGCAAAGTTTCCAATCGGGTTATCTGAATTTGAAAGCTCAACTTTCCACTTCTCTTCGTGAAATTGAATTAACAAAACAACTGGCAAAGAATTTAGATGCAGAATTACTTCTCAAATCGAGTGGTGACAATAATATTCTTGCTATTACAAAAAACAATGTAGAACACAACTTAGCTTATATTGACCCAGATTACAGCGGGAAAATAGTTTATTTGAATATTAATTTTGCTGCCAAAAATGAAATCTCTGAATTAATTGGAACTTTTGAAGAAGTAAATTACTTAAAAACAAATAATCAATTGGTTTCGAACCAAAATCTTTTCTTAGTTAAAACAATTTCAGGAAGTATAAAATT
>JANNWW010000002.1:0-2018 GCA_031409255.1 Crocinitomicaceae bacterium | reverse complement strand
TCAAATAACACTTTCATGTTTTTTTCAGAAATCATAACAATTTTAAACTTCTGCATATCTAACAAGTGTTTCTTTGTTGCCTTGTAAGTAGTTGAATACTTTTGAGCTATTTCTGAGTTTGGCAGTTCTTTAATTAAAATAACATTTTTACTCTCTTTCCCGTAAATTTTAGCAGAAGTATTTAACTTGTATTTCCCGAAAAATTCCTTGTTAAAATCTACCATGCGTGTTTTTGCTATTGTTAGATTTACTTTATCGTCTAAAAATACAATTGCAAACATGGGTTCAGTTTCGCTGAATACAAAATCACTTTTCTTAGTAAAATCTAGCAGCTCATTTTTCGAATAACCAGTGGTAATAATGCGCTTCATTTCTAAGGCGTGTTTTGCCTCTGGCGTTTCAGGATAGTCTAAAACTAAAGAATCTAGATATGGGATGAGACTTTTCTTGTCTTCGGTGTTTTTAGCGAGTGTCATAACCCGCAAAAGCATATATTTTGAGCGGTATGCGTTTAGTTTTTGATTCGAAATTACATCAGAACATTTTGCAATAACAGCTCCGTAAAGTCCTCTTTCGAAACGATCTAAGTCTATTAAATATTCGTCTTGGTTAATTCGTTCACGTTCTTTTTTCTTCACAAAAAATTCTGGGTCGCGAATGAAACCAGCATAATCTGATGTTGGATAATACAACATGATGTAATCGCTTTTCTCGCGTGCAGTTGAAGAATTCATTTCTGCAGCGCGGTATTGTTCAAAAGCAGCCATTACTTTAAACTTACTTTCAAAAGTTTGGGCTAAAATTTTATCGAACTGTTCGTTCGCCAGGTTTGTTTCATTCAACTGATCGTTATAGATTTTTCCAGCGTCGAAATAAGCCGACATCATGCGCATCCGCGAAGCATCTATTGCAGAATCGCCTTGTGGAAGTTTTCCAATTAAACTTTCGGCAGTTAACGAATCTACAGGTATTTCTTCTTCTATTTCTTGAATTTCTGTTGTGTCTACTAATGAAGCAACTTCACTGAAAACAATTTTATCTGATCTGCGCCAATTGTCTTCATTGATGCGCTGTCCCCAAGATTTTTTGAATTCCTCAAAACCTTCTTGCTTTGCTTTTGCGTTGTTCCAATAAAACTTAGAACCAGAAGCATTGTTGTTTTGCTGTGCTACTTTTGCTTGTTGTTCTTGAATAATTGCAAGTCTTTCTGCGTCGCGTTTTTTCTGCTCTTTTTCTTTCTCTTTAATTGTTTTCACCACATTTTCAACGAAAACAGCACGGTCTCCTTCAGACATTGCGGCAATTCTTAAAACAGAATCTTCATATTGAGCAGTTTCAATAGAAAAAACTAATTTTTCTAAATTTTCAGCTTTATTTTTTACGCCTTCAAAATTTGGATAAGTTTCTGGAATTACTTTCGCGCAACTATCGTAATATTTTTGTGCCGAAACATAGTTTTTCTCTTTAAAAGAAAGATCTCCCAAATGTTCATATGCCATTCCTTTCTGGCGCATGTTGCTCAAGGAATAAAGTGCAGATTGGGTGAATTGATTTTTGGCTTCAAGCATATCGCCTTCATTTTCAGCAATTAAACCAAGTGTGTAATGAATTTGATCGTAAAATTCTATATTCTTCAGGTCGCGGGCCATTTTAGCCAATTCTTTTTTGGTTTTTGCTCCACCGTCGTTCAAAGCTGCTTTCATTCGCGCCTGAAAAGCCATTTCGTAGTTGGCATTTTTCTTTAAACATTTTTTGTAGTGAATCAGAGCGTTTCCGCGGTCGTTTTTCTTTTCATATAATTGACCTAAAATGAAGTGAATGCGTGCTTTGTCTTTCGATTTTTTGCAGTGTTCTAAAGCTAAATTTAATGCTTCTACTTGCTCGTCGACCATTTTTTTGTGTTCGAAATACATGGCTTTCGTGAGATACAAATCATAATTCAACGACTTTGGAAATGGAGCGGGTTCTTTTTCTTCTGATTTCTTTTTCTTTGATTTCGATTTAATTTTCGATTTGGT
>JANNWW010000001.1:0-5894 GCA_031409255.1 Crocinitomicaceae bacterium | reverse complement strand
TTATCGAAAATATTTAATTAGTTAAAACACTTTTACAATTTAAGTAAACTCAACTTCTTGAATTTATAAAACCAAAAAAAAGGTTGTCATTTACTTGACAACCTTTTTTTATATGAAATTAGAAAAATTATTAACCACAACCTAACTTGGTTTATTCTTGTTAAAGAATTTCTTCTTTTTATTGTTGTTGTTTCGGTTTTGGGGTTTTTCTGAAGTCTTCCATTCTGGTGCCGCACCAAATTCTTCAGGCATGGGAACACGTTCAATGTCCATTTCAATTAATCGTTCTATGCGCGCTAATTTTGGCATATCCTTCGGATTAATTAAAGTTACGGCTTCTCCTTTTGTGTTTGCACGAGCTGTTCTACCAATTCGGTGAACATAATCTTCCGCATCTCGAGGAGCATCATAATTGATAACCAAGTTAATGTCTTTAATATCTATTCCCCTACTCATTACATCTGTTGCAACTAAAATACGTGTACGTTTACTTCGGAATCCGTTTAACACTTCTTCACGCGCACTTTGTTCCAATGCAGATGAAACTCCTTCAGTATTTTTGAAGCCTTTCTTTTTCAAGAAATATGCAATGTTTCCAACCTTACTTTTCTGAGATGTAAAAATGATAATACTTGTATATTCTGGATTTCTGTTGAGAACATGCACCAATAAATCGTCTTTTTGTGTATCAAATGTTAGGTGAACTAGCTGCTTCACTCCTGCGGCAGGTTTAGAAATTTCTAAAGCAATTTCTTTTGGATTTTGAAGAATTTTTTGCGCTAAATTTTTTATTTTCGCGGGCATCGTTGCGCTAAACAATAAAGTTTGTCGTTTGGTTGGCAATTGACGAATAATCCGGTCTATGTCTTCTGCAAAACCCATATCGAGCATCTTATCTGCTTCATCTAAAATTAAGTGTTCCAATTGCGAAAAATCTACATAACCTTGTGCCATGTGAGAAATTAATTTCCCGGGTGTAGCAACAATAATATCAACTCCCTCAACTAGCTGCGCTTTTTGATCTTCCCATTTCTGACCGTCGCCACCACCATATAAAGCAATAGAACCAACAGAAACAAAATAAGCTAAACCCTGAATTTCTTGTTCAATTTGAATTGCTAATTCACGTGTTGGCGTTAAAATTAATGTGTTAATAGAAGAATCTTCTTTTCCAACCATTTTATGCAAAATTGGCAACACGAATGCAGCTGTTTTACCTGTACCCGTTTGCGCACATGCAAGTAAATCATTTTCATTTATTATCAGTGGAATAGCTAATTCTTGAATGGGTGTTGCATGAATAAAACCCATGTGTCCAATTGCTTCGAGAATATTTTCGTTCAGCCCGAGTTCTGAAAATGTTACTTTTTTACTTTCCTCCATATTCAGATTTGTAGCGTTCTTGCCACTTTTTTAATGGTAATAATTCGCCAGTTTGTAGATCATAAGCAAAAATATCACCTGTTTTATTTACTTCAAATCGCATTAATTCAACGCTGGTCATTTCTCCTTCTTGTTCCACAACAACTGTATAGAAATTTTGATCTTCTGTTTCTACAAAAATCGAGACCTCTTGCGTTTTTTTTAAATACCTAACTTCACTAATTTTTTCAACCTTCCGAAGTGCCTTTTCCGAAGATGAAAGCACTTTCTTTCGTTTTTTCGAAGCAGTCTTTTTCGATTTTTCTTTTATTGATTTAGTATTCATTGTTTCCTTTTGAACTACAGGCACTTTTACCTCTTCATTGTTTACGCAAGAAGAAAAAAAAAGTGTTAGTAGTAAAAGAAACTGAAACCTCATACACCAAAGGTAAATAAAAGAATCTTTAGGTCTACAATTATTTTAGTTTTGAGAATTTCGTTAGTCAGACAAGTTTTAAATGAATTTCACTAAATCGTTATATTTAATGTGTTATTTTTGTTGAAAGTAAAAAAATGAAATTATTACTAATTGGCTTTCTATGCTTGTCGCAACAAATTTTCGCGCAGTGTGAAACCTACCCTGTTCTAGAAATTGGAAATGACACAATATTATGTGCTGGAAATTCGATAACTTATACCATTCCACCTGGCTATGACAGCTATGAATGGTCTACCGGCACAATTGGAAATTCAATCACAATAAGTTCACCTTCATCCATCTGGCTGCAAGTTGGAAATATTACTTCAAATTTGGTCGTGAATGGAGATTTTGAAGCTGGGAACACGGGTTTCTCCAGTTCTTATATTTATGGAACAGGAGGCTCATATGGCTTACTTTCAAATGAAGGTCAGTTCGCTGTTGTTACTTCACCCGTTTTATCGCATAATAATTTTTCGAACTGTGCTGATCATACGCCAGTTGGGATAGGAAATATGCTCGTTGCAAATGGCTCTGGAGTTCCAAATTCTTCGGTATGGTGCCAAACTGTTTCTGTTACGCCCAATACCAATTATTTATTTTCCACTTGGTTTATGAATGCGCTTAATGACTTTAATGTTTCCGATTTACAATTCTACATTAATAACGTTCAAATAGGAAGTGTTTTCTCAACATCTCCAAACGGATGTATTTGGGAAGAGTTTAATGAAGTCTGGAATTCTGGTGTGAGTTTAACTGCAGATTTATGCATTAGAAATCAAAACACTACAATAGGTGGAAATGATTTCGCATTAGATGACATCACTTTTCAAGCTGTTTGTATTCAATATGATAGCATTCAAATTTCATATGATCCCTTAAGTGTTTCAATTGCTAGCGATCTCACATTTTGTGAAAATGAAAGCGAAATTTTAACAGCCACAAGTACAATTCCTGGAACTGTTATAACATGGCAAGATGGATCAATTGGAAGCACGTATGCTCCATTAAACTCAGGGAATTACTCAGTTAGTGCTACATCAACAGGAGGTTGTGTGGTATCTGACAGTGCTTCCGTAAACATTATTGCGATGCCATGGGGAATCGACTCCACGTTTTCTGGTCCAACTAATTGTGGTTCAAGTAACGGATATGTTTCTGTTTTAACAAACGGAACTTTCACTGATCCTCCAAATTATACTTGGAATGGCCCAGGTGCCTCAAATCCAAGTTTAATTAACGCCTCAGTGTGGACAAATTTGAGTATCGGATCGTATTATTTGTCCATAGAATCAAATGGATGCTTTCGATTTGACTCCATTGAAGTGACAGCTTTAAATCCACCAACAGCGAACTTCACATCCTCAATTTTAGTAGGTTGTTCACCAGTAGCGTTAACTTTCACCAACTCTAGCCAAAATGCATCTTCCTATACATGGGATTTTGGTAATGGGAACGTCATAACAACTGCAGACAATTCTTCTCAAAATCAAATTTATACTGAAAATGCACTGGTTCAATTAATTGCCAATCAAAACACGTGTTCAGACACATTTGAGCTTTTTATTAACGTAAATATCTGTGGTTGCAATGACCCCACAGCTTTAAATTATAGCTCTCTCGCAAATGTTAATGATGGTTCGTGCTTGTATCCTACGCCAACTGTAGAAACCTTTAATGTTTTTTCTCCTGATGGAAGTGGACAAAACGATACCTATTTTATTAAAACTACAAATACAAAATCCGTTCAATTAACAATACTCAACCGCTGGGGACTAGTGATATTCGATGAAACTAGTCAAAACCCAAGTTGGGATGGAAAATCAAATGGACAGCAGGCAACTGAAGGAGTTTATTTCTACAAATATTCTATAATAGGTAATCTTTCAAATGAACCAATTACTGGACATGGTTTTTTTGAATTACTTAGATAACAATTAAGGGAAAAAAAATCCTCAACAAATTGTTGAGGATTTTTTTCTAATTTATTTCGATTTACTTTTTCTCGTTTACCTCTTCAAAGTCAACATCAGTAACTTCTTCACTAGTAGCAGAATTTGCTTGCTCTGAACCTGTTGCTTCTGCTCCACCTCCAGCGTTTGCTGCATTATACATTTCTTCTGAAGCTGCAGAGAAAACCGTATTTAAACGTTCCATAGCTGCATCTAAATTTTCAATGTTTTTCGCTTCAAACTCAACTTTCAATGCTGTTAAAGCATCTTCGATTTGTTGTTTCTTGTCTGCCGGAATTTTATCTCCGTATTCTTTCAATTGACGTTCCGTTTGGAAGATCAACGAATCTGCCTTATTCAACAATTCAACGCTTTCTCTCATTTTGTTATCTGCATCAGCATTTGCTTCCGCTTCAGCACGCATGCGTTTGATTTCATCGTCAGACAAACCAGATGAACCTTCAATTTTAATTGATTGCTCTTTTCCAGTTCCTTTGTCTTTTGCAGAAATGTGCATAATTCCGTTTGCATCTACGTCAAAAGTTACCTCAATTTGTGGAACTCCGCGTTGCGCTGGTGGAATATCTGTTAATGAAAAACGACCCAATGTTTTGTTGTCGTTTGCCATTGCACGTTCACCTTGTAATACGTGAATATCTACAGCTGGTTGATTGTCTGAAGCTGTAGAGAATGTTTCCGATTTTTTCGTTGGAATTGTTGTATTCGATTCAATCAATTTTGTGAAAACTCCACCCATTGTTTCAATTCCTAACGAAAGTGGAATAACATCTAACAACAATACATCTTTCACCTCTCCAGTTAAAACACCACCTTGAATTGCTGCACCAACTGCAACTACCTCATCCGGATTTACTCCTTTTGATGGTGCTTTTCCGAAGAAACGCTCAACTGCATCTTGAATTACAGGAATACGTGTTGAACCTCCAACTAAAATTACCTCGTCTATATCTGATGTAGATAAACCTGCGTTTTTCAATGCAGAACGACAAGGAGCAATTGTTCTTTCAACAATTGATGAAATCAATTGCTCAAATTTTGAACGTTGTAAAGTGCGCACTAAGTGTTTTGGAATTCCGTCAACTGGCATAATGTATGGCAAGTTGATTTCAGAAGATGTTGTTGAAGACAACTCAATTTTCGCTTTTTCAGCTGCTTCTTTCAATCGTTGCAAAGCCATTGGGTCTTGACGTAAGTCTAAACCTTCTTCTGCTTTAAATTCTGCTGCCAACCAAGCAATAATTGCCTCATCAACATCGTCACCACCCAAATGCGTGTCGCCGTCTGTTGACAATACTTCAAAAACTCCGTCGCCTAACTCCAAGATAGAAACGTCATGCGTTCCTCCACCAAAGTCAAAAACAACAATTTTTTGATCAATACCTTTTTTATCCATTCCATAAGCCAAAGCTGCTGCAGTTGGCTCATTGATAATACGTTTAATTGTTAATCCAGCAATTTCACCAGCTTCTTTCGTTGCTTGGCGTTGAGAATCATTGAAATATGCTGGAACAGTTACAACTGCTTCAGTTACTTCATGACCTAAGTAGTCTTCAGCAGTTTTCTTCATTTTTTGAAGAATCATTGCAGAAATCTCTTGTGGAGTGTATAAACGACCGTCAATATCTACACGCGGAGAATTGTTATCGCCTTTTACAACTTTGTAAGGAACACGTCCAGCTTCGCCTTTCATTTCGTCAAAAGAAGAACCCATGAAACGTTTGATTGAAGAGATAGTCTTCGTTGGATTGGTAATTGCCTGACGCTTAGCTGGGTCACCCACTTTACGTTCGCCTCCTTCAATGAAAGCTACAACAGATGGCGTTGTGCGTTTTCCTTCAGAGTTTGTGATTACTACCGGTTCGTTTCCTTCCATTACAGAAACACATGAGTTGGTAGTTCCTAAATCGATTCCGATTATTTTTCCCATTTTATTTGTTTTTTGTTTTTATCAATTTCCTAACTCTAGTCAATTCTTGTGCCACCCAAATTTTTTTAGCCGTTTCTGACAACTTTATCTATTAATTGAAATGAATGTGTGTTTTACTGACAGAATGACGGCTTTTTTTTGAATAAATTGAAAA